>NZ_JCANVJ010000004.1:0-110842 GCF_059569355.1 Desulfobotulus sapovorans DSM 2055
TTATACTCTACGCGGCCAGTAATGTGACATCTTCAAAAGTTTGAAACTTGAGCGTCATAAGCTTTTTCATAGCATTTCGATGAGTCGTTGGAAGTTTTTCTATGCAGCCTTCGATGCTACCTCGAAAATCCTGAAATGTTTCGTAATATTTCCCATAGAGGCAATCATTTCTGATAAACTTCCAAAGTCTTTCAATAAGATTCAGGTTCGGTGAGTACGATGGCAAAAAAAGCAGTTTTATTTGCAGATCCTCTGCGAGTTCTTTCACAACGGTATTGTGCTGGTATCGGGCATTATCCAAGACCAGTGTAACTGGGCCAACCAGCTTCCGGTCAGAGATCTTCCGAAGCAATTCACACATGGTGTCCCGGTTGACCACTGTGGTATTTGTAACGGTAATCAATTCTTGAGTGATTGCATTCCATGCGCCTAAAACATTGAACCTCTGTCGGCCAGATGCTGCACGAACAAATATCCGTGTAAATGACCACATGCAGCATAGAAATGTTCCAAAAACAAAATGGGCTGCATCTACGAAAAAAACATGTCCATCTCCATTTTTTGCAGCATCCAGACGTGGTTGTAGTTCTTCATCATGGAATTTTTTCTGTTCAGCTACATGCTCTTCGAGTTTTTTTTAGGGGGAACAGGAATAGCCCCCATTCGTTGCCAACGCAGTCCATGTCTGATCAAGAACTGCCGTACCTGGGACAAACTGCGCCGTATGCCTGTAAGAGATTCTATTCTTTCACGAGCTTCGGCTACACTGCGAACAGGATTTTTTTGAAAGGAGGTGACAATGGTACTCCGATATTCATCCATTGCACTGACAGGTACTATGCGATCCGTCCGGAAAAGAGCCTCTAAACCACCATCTCTATAGTATCTCACGTATCTTTGTACTGTCATTCGTGTAACGCCAACGATATCAGCAGCTTCAGCTCGTGTGTGTCCATGATGCAACAACCACAGAGCATCCATTTTACGCCGTACCATCAAATTTGGATGCTCCAGCCGTTCACGCTTAACAATGACTTGCTCTGTTTCACTCAAATTGATCTGTAGTGCCATGCTTGGAGTCCTCCTTAAAGTTGAAAGGTCAAACACGGCACTATCATATCATTTTCAGCCTGGCACTGCCATGACGTTGTAACAACAATGACAGTTTGGAGTATAAACCAGGCCGTTCCGCACAGACAGCCATGCACTTTCAGGGTGCAGAGCACGATCCCAAGAAAAGATGAGGTGACCATGACCGCACTCCCCCCCCCCTGCCGCTCTCTCTTACAGCTTGTCCTGCTGGTTCTGGGCTTTGTCCTCATCGTGGCCACAGGGGACTCGGAAAAAACAACCGCATCCACGGATCCCCCCCAGGCAACCATCTTAAGCCCCCAGACCAACACAACCTTCGAAGAAGGCAGCACCGTTTCCTTCACTGGAAAGGCCGAGGATGCCACAGAGGGGCTGCTCTCCGGCCCGCAACTGGTCTGGATCTCCAGCCGGGATCAGCAGATCGGTACCGGAACGAGTTTTGTTAAAAACACGCTTTCTCCAGGAACCCATACCATTACCCTGGTGGCGGAGAACCGTCAGGGACGCCAGGGAATCGCCAGCATTACCCTGGTGATAAGCCCTCTGGGCAGCACACCGCCAACGGTAACCCTTAAAAACCCTGCGGCTGCCGCAATTTTTGAACAGGGAGACTTCATCTCCTTCGAAGGCACGGCAACCGATTCCAGTGAAGGCAGACTTTCCGGAACCGCACTGACCTGGACTTCTTCCAGGGACAAGGAAATCGGTACAGGAGAAAGTTTCAGCCGGGATGACCTCTCCACCGGAACCCACATCCTGACCCTGAAAGCCCGGAACAGCAGGGGCATTGAAAACAGCAGCAGTGTCACCATCACCGTCAACCCCAAAAACATTGCCCCCCCGGTACCCGCCATCACCAGCCCTGCTACGGGAAGCAGCTTTGAAAAGGGCGATACCATCATCTTCCAGGGAAGCGCCACCGATCCCGTGGAAGGAAGACTTGTGGGCCAGAACCTTGTCTGGCGCTCTTCCAAAGACAAGGAAATCGGCATGGGAGAAAACTTTGTGCGGGATGATCTTTCTGTGGGAAGCCACACCCTTACCCTCACAGCCCGGAACAGCCATGGCGTACAGGCCCTGACCAGCACCAGCATCACCATTACCCCCAGAACCCAGACAGCCCCCACTGTGACCATCCTCGAACCCACAGCCAATCAGTCCTTTGAAACGGATACGCTGATTCTCTTCCGTGGAAAGGCCGAAGATCCTCTGGAAGGCCTTCTCTCCGGCGGTCTCCTTACCTGGCACTCCAGCAGGGAAACCACCAATCCCATCGGTACAGGAGAAAGCTTCGGAAAAACCAATCTGGCCCCCGGTGCCCATACCATCACCCTTCTCGCCCGAAACAGTCAGGGAATCGAAGGGTACAAAACCGTTGCCATCACCATCAACCCCAAAACCAATACCCGGCCCACCGCCACCATTGTCCAGCCCCTGGATCAGGCAAAGTTCAAGGCAGGAGAACTCATCACCTTTCACGGACAGGGAAGCGATACGGAAGACGGACGTCTTTCCGGAGCGAATCTGGTCTGGACCTCCAACCGGGATCAGCAGATCGGTACGGGAGAAAGCTTCAGCAGCAACACTCTCACGACAGGAGTCCACACCCTTAGCCTGGTGGCCTGGGATTCCCAAGGCATTCCCAGCACACCGGCAACCATAGGCATTGAGGTGGAAAACACCGCACCCGTAGCCCTTATCCTCCTCCCCGCTACGGGGACAAGCTTCCGCATCAGCAGCCTCATCCAGTTTCGCGGCAGTGGAAACGACGCTGAGGATGGCATTCTTACGGGGACTCAGCTCCGCTGGTCCTCCAACCGGGATGGGCAGATCGGTACAGGAGAAAATCTTGCCGTTTCCACCCTGACTGCCGGGAATCATACCATCCGCCTCACAGCAACGGATCTCCATGGAAAAATAGGCTGGCAGGATATTGATCTCATCATCACGCCATGAAAAAAGGCGCATGGGAATCCCATGCGCCTGCAATTTCTTCCAGCATTCCTGAATCTGTGGAATCCGTCAGACACCCCAAAGGGCGGATTTCACGCCTTTATTCCCGCATCCGTACCGCCTTTTCCGCCATGGCCTCACTGATCTGGGCCGCCTTTGCCGGATTCATACGGCCCAGAATATCCGCAGCCGTCTCCGCCCGCATTTCCCGAAAAATTTTTTTCGCCACTTCCAGTTCCATGGTGTCAAAAACCGGGGCCGCCTGCTTGGCTTTCATACCACCGTAAAAACGGGCCAGCTGCTGGATTTTCGCCGCATCCTCCGCGTCCGCCCGCTGTTCCGCCTCACTGCGTTTGCGGGAAAGCCGTTCCAAGCCCTCCGACACCTGACGGTTCAGCTCCTGCAAGCGGGCCACCTCTTCTTCCACTTCCCTGCGCAACAGGGTCAGACGCCTCCGCTCTTCCTCCAGGGCCAGCATTTCCCTGGCAACAGCCTCCCGTCGCTCGGCCAGTCCCTCCAGCTCGGTCACCACAGGATTCGGAGTTTTTTCTACAGCTGCGGCGGTATCGCCATCTGCCGTTTTCTCTTCCGCAGTTTCCGCAGCGGGAGCCGGATCTTCCGCCCCCATCCCTCCTGGCGGAAAAAACAGAATACCGCACAGCACAAGGCCCGTCAGCCAGCCAGCCGTCTTCCTTCCTTTCATGACATGCCCTCCCGGATTTTACGGATGGAAACCATATCATCGGCCTCCTTCTGCTGCTGCAAATCCACTTCCTTGAAATACTCGTCCTTCCGCCGGGCCTTCAGGTTTTCCAATGCCTTCTCCGCCATTCTGGCCTGATCCAGAAGATGCTGCTTTTCCTTGAGCTGATACAAAATCCGCTGTTTTTTTTCTTCAAGTTTCACAAGGCGGAGCTCCATATCCGCAATGAAGTCCGTATGCAGACGAAAACGCTCACCGGAAATGCCCGCCACGGTTTCCTTCTCAAAAAGCAGCAGGGCCACCTGGCGCTCCCCCTCCAGGGTTCGGATCTCCCCTTCACACTCCTCCAGCAGACGCTGCACCACCATAAGGGCCTGAAGCGCCTGCTGTACCTGAAAGCTGCGGTAGCGCAGCAACGCTTCCATGCGGAAAACAAAGCGCTTCATACGCCCCTGTCTCCGGACAGAATACCGGCCAGAGCGGCATACCCCTCCTCAGAAGTGACCCGCACATCCACACGCTGGCGCAAAAATTCCATAATTTTCGGCGCGATCCTCTTGGCAAGGTCAATACGGGGATTGGAACCATCCACATAGGCCCCGATCTGGATCATGTCTTCGGCTTCCCGGTAGGTGGCCAGCATACGGATGGCCTGCTCCCGCAAAGCCAGATTTTCCGGACGGCTCACATCCCGGGCCACACGGCTGACACTGGCCAGCACGTCAATGGCCGGATACTGGCCCCGGCTGGCGATCTGCCGGGACAGCACGATATGCCCGTCCACAATGGAACGCACCGTGTCTCCCACAGGATCGTTCATGTCATCCCCTTCCACAAGCACCGTATAAATCCCCGTGATACTGCCCTTCCCCTTCAGTGTCCCCGCCCTTTCCAGAAGAACAGGCACCTGCACGAAAAAGGAGGGCGTATAGCCTCTTGTGGTAGGCGGCTCCCCCGCAGCAAGTCCCACATCCCGGCTGGACATGGCGTAACGGGTGAGGGAATCCAGCAGCAGCAGCACATCCTTGCCCTGATCCCGGAAATACTCGGCCAGAGTGGTCGCCAGATAGGCCCCCCGCATGCGCACAAGGGGGGGCACATCCGAGGTGGCGGCCACCACCACGGACTTCTCCCGGCCCTTTTCCCCCAGAATGTCCTCCACAAAGTCCTTCACCTCCCGGCCCCGCTCGCCAATCAGCCCGATCACCACCACATCGGCCGCCGTGTGCCGGGTCATCATGCCCATAAGCACGCTTTTCCCCACACCGGAACCGGCCATAATGGCCACACGCTGGCCCCGGCCCAGGGGAATCATGGTGTTGATGGCGCAGATGCCCACATCCATGGGCTGCTTCACCGGATCCCTGTCCAAAGGATTGATGGGATGGCCGTAAAGGGAATACGCGGCATCCGCCTCTATGGGGCCCATGCCATCCAGGGGATTGCCCATACCGTCAATCACCCGGCCCAGAAAGGCATTGCCCACCGGTGCCAGGGGCCGTGAAGCCTGCACCAGTACCCGGCTTCCGGGCCGTATCCCCCGGGTGCTGCCATAGGGCATGAGCAGGGTGTGGCTTTTCCGGAACCCCACCACCTCGGCCAGCAGATCCTCTCCCTCCTCCAGCAGAATCCGGCAGAAACTGCCAATGCCCTGGCCCATGCCTTCCGCCTCGGCAATCAGCCCCACCACCTGAACCACACGACCTTCCAGGCTGGTCAGAGGTGTCTTCTCCACCAGCCTGTGATAGGAAGCAAAATCCATCTGAAAATCCAGGGCTGCCCCCATATCACCCTCCCCGGGAATCCGCTGCCAGCAGGAGGGTTTCCTTCAGCACCTTCATCCGCTCCTTCAGATCTTCCCGTATGCTGCCCGAAGCCGAACTGATGCGGCATCCCCCCCGGCTGATTCCCGGATCCGCAGCCACTTCCAGCTGACGCAGATCCGGAACCTGTTCAAAAAAACGTTCCCTGGCCATTTCCACCTGCGGATAATCTTCGGGATTCACGGATACCGTCACCTTCAGAGGATCGGGAAGACGGTTCAGAGCCGAAATCACGGCCCGCTCCACAACCGCAGTATCCACGGCCAGGGTACCGAACACCAGGGTTTCGGCAATGTCCAGGGAAAGGGCAACGATCTCCCTTTCATACCGGGAAAGAATGGCTGGCCACTGCTGCCCCATGGTCTGCACCAGAAGGGCCAGCTCTTCTGCCTGGGCGCTCAGTTCGCCTGCACCCGCAGCCTTTCCTTCCTCATAGCCCCTGTCATATCCTTCCGCAGCCCCCTGGGCCAGCCCCTCTTCCCGCCCTGACGCCAGACCTTCTGCGTATCCGGCGGCATATCCCTCACCCTGCCCCTGGGATCGCCCCTGCACAAGTCCCTCGGTAAATCCCGCCTCCCGCGCCTGCTCCCGCTCCTTTTCCAGTTCAGGCAAGCCATTCCCCTCTCCCTGAGCGACCCGATGTTCCGGTCTGGGGGGAGGAGTCTGGGATCCCGGCGCCCGGTTAAAAGCAGACGCTGAAAAGCCTTCCCCCGGGGCAGGGGATGGTTTTTCCTGAATCCTGGCCGGTGGAGAAGGCTCTTTGGCCAGATCCATAAAAGAAAGAAAGGAATCCCGGGGCTTTGTCTCCCGGGTATACATGGTACTGAAATTCGCATCCTTCTGTGCAGCAAGGGAACGATCCGGAATATCCTCCCGTACAAACTTCCGGAGTCCCCCCACATCCATCTGCTGCCACTCTTCTTCAGGAGATTTTTTTTTATCAGACAAGGACATCGTCCTTTCCTTTGCCCCCCAGGGTAATGACGCCGGTCTCTTCCAGTTCCTTGGCCGCCCTTACGATTTTCTGCTGGGCTTCCTCCACATCGGAAAGCTTCACAGGCCCCATAACCTCCAGATCTTCCAGCAACATTTCCGCAGCACGGGCCGAGAGATTTCCCAGAATTTTCTGACGCATTTCCTCGCTGGTGGCCTTGAGAGCCAGGGTCAGCTCGCCGCCTTCCACCTTCTTGAGAATCTCGCGCATGGCCTTGTCGTCCACCCGCACCAGATCCTCGAACACAAACATCAGCTCCCGGATTTCTGTGGCCATATCCACATCCTCGGTTTCGATAAGTTCCATGACCACTTCTTCGGTACTCTTGTCCACCCCATTGAGAATGTCCACCAGTACCTGCAAGCCACCGGTTTTCCCCACACTGGAACCCACGGCCTCCATCTCCCGCCGCAGGGCCTCGTCCACATCCCGCACCACCTCCTCGGGAACCTGCCCCAAGAGAGCGATACGGTAGGCAATATCCCCCTTCTTTTCATTGGGAATGGCCATCATGATCTCAGAGGCCACCTCAGGCGGCAGATGGGCCAGAATCATGGCAATGGTCTGGGGATGTTCCCCCCCCACATAGGAGGCCAGGGTATCCACGTTGATACGACGGCTCCAGTCAAAGGGAATCTCCCTGCGGGCATCCTCGATTTCCTTGATGATCCCCCGTGCCACCTCTGATCCCAGGGCTTTTTCCAGGGTCTTTTTGAAAAAGTCATCCCCTTCCACAATGAGACTGATTTCCCCTTCATAAGTCTCCACAAACAGGGATAAGACCTCGGCGACCTCTTCCGGCTCCACCTTGTCGATGCTGCCCATGGCCGCAGCCGCAATACGGATCTCATGGGGCTTCATCCGACGGAACATCTCCGAGGCATACTCTTCTCCCATAAGCAGGAGAAAAATCGCCGTTCGCCGGGCTCCGGAACTCACGCCTCCGCTTTTTTTATCCTTTGCTTCCGCCATCTGTCCCTTCCTCCCTCTTCACAGAAAATCCCTATTCCTCATTCCGAAGCCAGCCCTTCAGAATATTGGCCGTGCGATCCATGTCCGCCTGGGCATACCGAACCGCCTGCTCCTCCAGAGAAAGCTCTTCCTCCACAGGCTCTTCGTCCGTAATATCCACAAGGCTGCCCGCCGGTTCAGGCAGAGCCGGTGTTTCCGCACTTTCCCGAATTTCCTTCACGGTTTTATGGATAGGCCGCAGCACAAAGAAAAAGAGCATGAGTACCAGCAGGATATTGGCGGCAATCCGGCCATAATCCCTGCGCAGACGGGCAAGCCCCGTCAGGGTATCCTCATCCGCAGGCGGCTCCTCATCGGGATTGAAGGCAAAGGATTCCACCACCACCTGATCCCCCCGCTGATCCGAAAAGCCCATGGCGTTTTTCACCACTTCCGTAAACTGGGCCATCTCTTCCGGCGTCCGCTGCACATAGCGCCGTGTCTGCACCCCCTGCTCGTCCTTCTGCCACTCATAACGGCCATCAATCACAGCCGCCACACTCAGGCGGGTCATCACGGCAAAGGGTTTCTCCTTGCTCCTTACCCTTTTACTCAACTCATAGTTGACCACGTCATCCTGTTTTTTCCCTTTTTCAAGGGTCTCCAGAGGCCCTCCATCGGTTCCGGGCGGAACCACGGGATTCACGCTGGAAATGGCTCCCGCAGGCCCCCGCAGACGTTCCGTTTCTTCATTGAGATTCTGGCGACTGCGCACAAAGGGGGTCTCCCTTTCCTCGGGATCAAAAATCTCCTCACTCATTTCCTCACGGGAAAAATCCATCTCCGCCGTCACCCGGACAATGGCCCTGTCTTTGCCCACCACCCGTTCCAGGAGACTTTCAATGCGCTCTGAAAGCTCCTTTTCCCGGATATTCCTGTACTGTACCTGGTTTCTGACCCGTGTTCCCTCAATCTCCTCCATTTTTTCCGCTTCCGTGCGGCCCCGGTACAGCACCCTTCCCCGGGTATCCACAACGGTCACCAGTTCCGGCGTCAGATCCTGAATGGCTGAAGCCACAAGGTGTACCACCGCATCCACCTTGCTCTGGGGAAGATCACTTCCCTGTTTCAGACGCAGCAGAACCGAAGCGCTGGGAGGACGGGTTTCTTCCACAAAAACCGACTCCTTGGGCATGACCACCATAACCCGGGCATCCAGCACTTCATGAAACTGCCGTATGGTGCGGGACAGTTCCCCCTGTATGGCCCTCTGCAGATTCAGTTTCTGTACAAATTCCGTGGTGCCGAAATCACTTTTATCAAAAACCTCAAAACCGACCCCGCCCCCCTTGGGCAATCCTTCTCCGGCCAGAGAAAGCCGGGTCTCATGGATACTTTCCGCAGGTACACGGATGGCACTGCCGCCCCCCTCCAGCTCATAGGGAACACGCATTTCCCGGAGCTTTTCCACAATCTCCGAAGCATCCTTTTCCGCAAGATTGGTGTACAGGATGCCAAATTCCACCTTGTTCGCCACCAGAAAAAGAGAGGCAAAACCGATCACCGTAAGCAGCACCACAGCCCCGAGAATCACCTTTCGGGGAAGGGGCATATTCCGCCAGATGGCCAGTATCTGTTCAATGACCGGATTCATGATCCACACTCCAATCCGGGGAAGCAGCGTCCCCTTCCCCAGGCCCACACATCCTTCAGGGGATCAATCCGCTTCTGAAGGCTTTTCCGTTTAAGAGTCAAAAGCCGCCTGCATCAGAACTGCATGTGCATGATTTCCTTGTACGCCTCCAGGGACTTGGCCCGAACCTGCACCAGAAGCCGCATGGAAAGATCCGCCTTCTGCAAAGCCATCATTCCCTCATGGATCTCCAGCTCCCCCAGAATCACCTTTTCCGCCGCAAGATCCGAGGTCTTCTGGAGGCCGTTCACCTCAAGAACCGCCCCGTTCAGACGATCGGCAAAACTTGTTCCGGAAAACGCCGGTACCGCAGCAGCCTTGCCAGCAGCCTGACCGGAACCCGGTGCGGCAAGGGGGATAAAGGGAGCGCGTAAGGAATCCATGGTATGTCTCCTTTTACTTCAAAGGCCAGAAAAAACAGCCTCTCAAAAGATTATTTACCGATTTCCAGGGCCTTCATCATCATGGCCTTGGTGTTGTTCATGGCCGTGATGCTGGCCTCGTAGGCCCTGCGGGCCACCAGCATATCCGCCATTTCCGTCAGGTGATCCACATTGGGCATGGCCACATACCCTGTCACAGGATCCGCATCCGGATGGCTGGGATTGTACACCAGCCGAAAATCCTCCTGGGACTGTACCACCTCCGTCACCTTGACCCCACGCTGATCCCCCTCACGCTCCCGTTCCCGCTCAAACATTTCATAAAAACCGAGATCGCTGTACCGTTCACGGGCCTCTGCCTTCTGTAGCCCCAGAGGAATTTCATCGGTATTCCGGGCCTCGTACACCACCATCTTCCGGCGATAAGGCCCGCCCTCTTCCGTCCGGGTGGTATCCACGTTGGCCAGGTTCTGGGAAATGACATTCATTTTCATGCGATGGGCCGCAAGGGCTGTTCCACTGATCTTAAATGAGTTGAGAAGATCCACCATCAGCTACCTCCCTCGGCAATGGTGTGACGCAGAATGGTCATTTTCCGCATCATCATTTCCGCCGTTGTCCGGTACTGCATATTGTTTTCCACAAGATTGGCCATCTGCTCGTCAATGTCCACGGAGTCCAGATGGTAGCCATCGGCATTGTCATAAACGGAAGCCCGGATGGGATCCTGGACCGGATTTCTGTCCAGATGTTTCGGATGGGTCATGGCGACCCGGGAAGGAGGTGGCCCCTCCAGAGCCTGGTTCAGAGTCCGGTTAAAATCCAGATCCCTGGGCTTGTAATGGATGGTGTCCACATTGGCCACGTTGGCGGAAATCAGTGCATGGCGAAAACTGGCAACATCCAGGCCCTTGCCCATCATCCTGTAGGTACTGTCAAAAAGTCGGTGTGTGTCCATCCTCTCCTCCCCAAAATTGCAGCAGACAAGGGACTCTTTCCCTCCCTTGTTCCAGAACTGGCCGCGATCATGACCAGACCGCCTGTGATGCCCAGCAGGGACAAACGTCCTGCAGACATCTGTAGCATCGAAAAAAATGCAAAAGTCATGCCTTGAAAGGATAAAACAGGACGGAGCAAAGAAGGGAAGACTGCGCGGGTTTCAGATCTCGGGAGGCAGGCCGGAATCAGCCTTGTACTCATTCAGCTTGTTTCTCAGGGTACGCACGCTGATTCCCAGAAGCTGGGCAGCATGGGTACGGTTGCCATCAAAACGTTTCAGGGTATGGAAAATCATCTGCCGCTCCACCTCTTTCAGGGGGATATCCACAAAGCTTTCGGGTAAAAGCCATTCCCCACCCGCCTCCATATCCACGACAGACTTCGGCCCTCCCCCATCCTCCAGCAGCAGATCCTCCCCCCGGATTTCCACACCATCACAGAGAAGCACAGCCCTGCGGATCACGTTCTCAAGCTCCCGTACATTCCCGCTGAAGGTGGCAGATCTCAGACTATCCAGGGCCTCCTGTGTCAAACCTCTGACACTTCTCCCGTCCTCTGCATTGTATTTTTCAATGAAATGACGGACAAGAAGGGGAATGTCCCCCTTTCTGTCCCGAAGCGGTGGAATCCGCAAAGGGATGGTGTTCAGACGATGGTAAAGATCCTCCCGAAATTCTCCTTCTTCCATGGCAAGCCGGAGATCCCGGTTGGTGGTGGCCACAATACGCACATCCACCCGTACGGGACGGGTACCCCCCACCCTGTCCACAGCCCCCTCCTGCAAAACACGCAGCAGCTTGGCCTGCAGGTGTACGGGCATTTCCGTCACCTCATCCAGCAGCAGGGTACCGCCATGGGCCAGTTCGAATTTTCCTTCCTTGCGGAAAGTCGCCCCGGTAAAAGCCCCTTTTTCATGGCCGAAGAGTTCACTTTCAAGCAGGTTTTCCGGAAGGGCGGCGCAGTTGATGGCCACAAAGGCTCCCTGACTGCGGGGACTGTTCTCATGCACCATGCGGGCAAAAAGCTCCTTACCCGTTCCGGACTCTCCCTGTATGAAAACAGGTGCCCGGCTGGAGGCCACCTTGAGGGTGAGATCCATGAGCCGCTTCATCCCCGGATCCTGACTGACAATGGATGCCCCTCCGGAAACCTCCCCCTTTTCTCCGAAAATACGGGAAAGAATCTTCCGAAGCCGGGGCTCATCCAGGGGAAGAAGCATGAAATCCAGAGCACCCGCCTGGATGCAGGCCACAGCCAGATGCACATCCACACTGCCGGACAGAACCAGAACGGGAATACGCAAAGGTACGCTCTGGGCCAGAAAAGGCAGAGGGTCTTCCCCTTCCCGCCACACCCCCACCACCAGTTTGGGAGGCAGGGAGCGCAGCAGTTGCAGAGCCTCATCCGCTGTCCTGCCGGGCCGTACCGCACAATGCCACTCCTCCAGCAGACGGGCCAGAACGTCACGGATTCCCGGATCAGAAGCAAAAATCACGGCTTGTGGCTTGCTTGTCATGAAAAACCCCTGCCTTCCTGATAAGAATCCATAGGTAAAACATCAGCCCATCTTCATGAAACAGTCCGCCAGTCCGAACCCCAAACTCACTGAAGAAGCTGCTCTTTTATCCGGAGACCCTCCAGACGCTCCCCGGCCAGTGCCCCCCAAAGGGGATCTCCTTCTTCCACAAGACTGCGGTACAGGGCCTTGGCCTCAGCCTGCCTGCCCAGCTTCTCCAGAACTTCTCCCCTTCGGAAACGAACGGCATTCCGATCCGGAGTCGGGATACCCGTCAGACCATCGGTCTTTTCATAGCTGCTTAAAGCGGCAGCAAAGCGCTTCTCCCCCACCTGGGCTTCCCCGAGAGAACGCAGAAGGACAAAACGTAAATCGTCGGAATCCTGACCCGCTTTACCCAGAAAAGCAAGGGCCTGCTCCAGAACCGCCATTTCCTTTACCGGCTCTTTTCTGTCCCGGTAAAGCCGTGAAAGAGTCTGCCAGAAAAAAACCTTCCGCCGTCCCTCCGGAGCAAGATCCGCTGCCTTTGCATAGGCCTTCAGTCCTGCCTCCTGCCGCCCCTCTTCAAAATGAATCCTGGCAATATACCCCCAAGCTTCCGCACTGCGCTGAAAATCTGTCGGAGCTGCTTTCAAAAAATCGGACAACAGGGACAGCCCCTTGTCCCTGCCCCCCGTTTCCGTGCTCACAACCCCGTATTCAAAAAGAAAGTCCGGAGGCAAGGGGGCTCCTCCCCAGAGCATTTCCGCACGCTGATATTCCGGCAGAGCCTGGGGATACAGATGGCCCCTGAAAAAAGCACGCCCCACCAGAGCATGAAGACGGGGGTTTTCCATCTCATAGACAGGCCCCTTCTCCACATCATAACGGTCAATCAGATCCGGGTAGAGATTGTCCGCAAGATATCCCTCAAAAAGAGCTTCCAGAGCACGACCCATCAGAATCAGGGCATCCCTGCGCAGAGCCCGGGGATCTTCAGACAGCAGCTGTCGGATAAGACGCACCGTTTCCTCATAGTCCTCCGCCTGATACCTGGATTCCGCAAGCCGCATCAGAGCCAGACGGGCAAGGCTGTGATCGGGATAGTCCTGAATCACCATCTGAAAAAGGGCATCCCGATCTTCCCGTTTTTCAAGCAGCTCGGCAAGACGCATGGAGCTGACCACAAAACCGTCCGTTCCCGGATACAGCTCCCGCACCAGCTCATACAGTTTTCTCGCTTTCTCCGGCTCAGGCAGGGCCGCATAGGATTCCGCAATACGGGTAAGGATCAGAGACGGTTCCGCAATATCCGTAAAATCGTTATAGACCCGCATCAGATTTTCAATGGCCTGGGAGTACCCTCCCGTATGGAAATGGCTGTTTCCCAGAAGCAGAAGAAGATCCGGCTCCCTCAAAACAGCGTCCGGCTCTTCCCCGACAACGGCATCCAGCATTTTGATGGTTTCAAAATAACGCTTCCGCGCAAAAAGAACCCGGCCAAGTTCCATGCGGGCCTCCCGGGCATACACCGTAGTACTGAAACGTGCCACGATATCCCGGAGCAAAGGCTCGGCCTCATCCATATGCTGCAAGCGCATGTGCATACGGGCAAGGTAGAGCAGCACCTCTGCCATACCGGGAAACTTCGGGGAAGCCTCCCGGAGGAGATCGAAATATCCCATCCCCACAGGATCATTGCCCATTTTATGATAAAGAATCCCCAGCATGGCATAGCCCCAGGGAACAAAGGCAGAATCCGCATTCTTCACCACAAGACCGGAAAGATCCCGTATCAGCCCCAGTTGCAGCTCCGGAGTTACAGCTCCGGACATGCGGCACCAGTTTTCAAGGTAATCGTAGAGTTCCTCACATCCGGGAGCAAGTCCCTCTGCCAGAATATCCATTCCCCGGTCACACCCTTCCTCCCGTATGCTGCGCACAGCGATGCGCACATGCATCCCCTCAGCACAGGGGGAAGCCAGAACCGCATCCAGAAGGGTATCGATCCCTCCGTGGGAAGAAGGGGGATCGGAAATGGAAGCCACCGTTATGTTCTGAAGAGGAGGAGGCGTCACGGTTTTGACTGGCTCCGGTATCCGCATGGGAGGACTCTCCTGGGGAACCGCCGCGACATGGACTTCCCGCCTGCGTTTTTCAAGTTTGCCGCGGGGCTGCTTGTGGGCCAGACGCTGATCCGTATCCAGACGGATTTCCAGAAGACCGACCCCTGCACGCCAGGAAGCGTCCACAGCGCGAACATCCACACCCGTTTCCACAAGCAGGGTGGCATTGCCATCGGCAGTCCGCTTGTAGACAATACGCTGGATCACCGGTGCTCCGGAGCCACTCCGTGCAAGATCCCGGGCAACACTGGTATCCTGCAGGGCAATCAGCAGCTCCCGTGGCCCTGTCTGATAAACCCGCCAGCGGACATCCGCGTCAAAGCGCAGGGAAATCAGGGGGGGGCTCTCGGAAAGATGAATCCCCTCCAGCAGGGAAGCCACTGAAACCTCACTGCCCATCAGGAAGATGCAGAAGACTCCCCAGATATAACGTATTTTTTTAATCAAGTGGGCCATCGGAAACGGATCCATGGGCAACGCCTCGCTTCATACGGATTCCCTGCCATTCCCGGAAGGAACAGCAAAGATGATGCCATAGAGAACAAAGGCCCCACGGACATCCCTGCAAGCCCCTCCGTATGAGAGAGGTCTGACCGAAAAAGGCCGGTTCCTGTGATTGCAAGCGCATCTACGACAGCAAAACTCCCCGTGTCCTTCCTCAGCCCCATAGAAAAACCGGCGGTTCTTCCGCCGGCCCCTGTGTCACAATCCCAACACCTCTGCCAAAAATATTCCGCACTTTCAACAAAATACCGGAAGTCCTGCCCTGGCAGACCAGGCCAGCTCCCCTCACCGGATGGCCTCTTAAAAAAATTCCGGCCCCGAAGACAGCGGGTCTTCACGCTCAATTTTCAGCTTTTTGATTTTTTCCACAAGGGTGGTACGGTTCATTTTTAAAAGGGAGGCGGCCTTGGCCTTGACCCAGTCACAACGGTTCAGAGCCTCAATAATCAGGGTTTTCTGATACAGATCCACAGCATCGGCAAAGCCCATGCCATTGTGCAGGGGATTCAGGGCCAGCACCCGCTCCGGCCTGCGCATTCCCCTCAAGGATTCGGGCACGTCTTCATCCTGAATCTGAGAACCTTCACTCATGACGGCCATGCGCTCCATCATGTTTTCCAGTTCCCGGATATTGCCCGGCCATCCATAGGCGAGCAGCAGTTCTTCGGCGGCAGGGGCGACGGATTTCACCGGTTCATCAAAACGGGCCGCCAGTCTCTTTAAAAAATAGTGACAGAGCAGGGGAATATCCTCTTTCCGTTCTCTGAGAGGAGGCACTTCAATGGGAATCACATTGAGGCGGTAATACAGATCTTCTCGAAACTCCCCCCTGTCAATGGCCGCCATAAGATCCCTGTGGGTAGCGGACAGAACACGGATATTCACATGGATGGACTGCCCTCCCCCCACCCTTTCAAAGGTCTGCTCCTGAAGTGCCCGGAGCAGCTTAACCTGAAGTCCGGGACTCATATCCCCGATTTCATCCAGAAATATGGTACCCCCATCGGCCATTTCAAAACGGCCCATGCGACTCCTGTGGGCTCCGGTAAAGGCCCCTTTTTCATGACCGAACAGCTCCGACTCCAGAAGCTCACCGGGAATAGCACCACAGTTGATAATCACCAGAGGCCCGTCACAGCGGGAACTGAGCTGATGTATGGCCCTTGCAATAAGTTCCTTTCCCGTTCCGGATTCTCCGGTAATCAGAACGGAACTGTCCGTTGCCGCCACCTTCCGTATGGTTCCAAAGACCTTGCGCATCCTAGGGCTCTGCCCCACCAGTCCCATAAAAGAAGAAATTTCTCCTTCAACGCCGAACGGCACAGACACTGCCTCCCGTTGCATTACTCCCAGACCCATCAGCACACATCCGTTCCGGCTTTGGCACCCCGCAGCCCCTTTCACGCATGTTCCAGAAAACCCCCTTCATCCAGCCACAGAAAAAGGCCCCTGAAAAAATATCCCGCCAGAAAACGACACTTTCTATCTGTCTTTCGAGCGTCCCCTACTTGCCGAGAATCTTTTCAATCTTTTCTGAAATGGCTTCCGCAGTAAAGGGCTTGACCACATAGTTGGAGACCCCGGCCTGCACCGCCTCCACCACATTCTGTTTCTGGGCTTCCGCCGTTACCATGAGAAAGGGAATGTTCTTGTAATCATCCATGCTGCGTACGGTTTTCAGCAGTTCAAGACCCGACATCTTGGGCATGTTCCAGTCTGAGATGATCAGATCAAAGCGCCCCTTTTTCAATTCTTCCAGGGCGGTTGTCCCGTCATCGGCCTCCGTAATGTTGGTAAAACCAAGCTGCTTGAGGATATTCTTCAGGATACGACGCATGGTGGCAAAATCATCGACACAAAGAATTCTGATAGATGTATCCATAAGTTAAAGGACTCCTTATTCCTTTATGTAAAATTTTCCCCGGAAAGGGTATCCCGTAAAAAAATTCCGCACCAACGGATAGCTTCCAGGGCTTAAAGGTGGTCGCCTGATCCAAAACCTACCACGGCTCACGCTAGCGTTCCAGACAGACTTCTATGGTAAACTGCCCGCCCTCCGTTGAAAAGGGAATCGCAATTTTAGGCCCGTCCGTGTAATGGGTAATGCTGTGATTTTTACCGCTGACCACGGAAGGAATGGCGGCCTGGAATACCCTTCCCATTCCTTCCAGCTCCCGCCGTGCCTGCCCGGAAATCATGTTGGTGATCTCACCTACGGCATCCGTGACCTCACTGTTCAGCTCGGTCATGGGTTCCCCGAACATATTGGAAACGATTTTCAAAATGGATCCCTCATCAAAGGTGACAGCAATGGTGCCATTGGCGGCTCCCGTAAGCCCGATCACCCCTGTGACATCTCCTCTGGCCACATCTTCTTTCTTCAAAAACGGCTTACCCGGCTTGGACTTCACAAAAGCCATGGTTTCCAGCACATTAATGGTTGCATTGATAAAAGGATTGATCAGTCTTGCATCCATGCAGGATTCCTCTCTGATACAGATTATCCATCCACGGGGCAGAGCCCCTGACCCCGGGCTGATGGCAGATTCACAGACCGTCTACAGACTGTCCGCATCCCTGCTGTTATAAAGCACCACATTCCGAAGATGTGTAAAGGTATCCAGATCCATCTCAAAAAATTCCACCCCGACGCCCTCGGAAACAATCCGTGCAATCCGCCCCTTCATGGAAAGACAGACAGGCTCTTCCATCCCCGAAAGCAAAATCTCCACCTGGCATTCCGCACCTTCGGCGAGGGGGATCTCCGTTGCCACAAAAACCCCCTTCTGACTGAGATCACGGGTACTGCCAAAAACACGGATTTCCATGCCCCCCACATTCAAGCGCACTTCCGTCTCAAAGGCAACCCGCTGCATCCGTCGCCTTTCGCCCATATTGTCCATAGACTCACCCATAGGATCTCCTTTTCGAAAAATCCTTGCCGCATATCGGCGGCGCAATGCCTCTTGTATTGAATCAGGGCAACGTTCCTTCGGCTTCCATCTGCAGAAAAAGATCCAGAACATCCGGATCAAACTGTTTTCCCCTGGCTTCTTTCATGATCTGAAGAATTTTTTCTTCCGGCATGCGCCTGCGGTAGGCACGATCCGAGGCCATGGCGTCATAGGCATCAGCGACACTGAGAATCCGGGCCAGAAAGGGAATCTCCTTCCCCGCAAGTCCCTTTGGGTAACCGCTGCCATCATAGCGTTCATGGTGGTACAGAATAATCTCCTGCTCCCGGCTCCAAAGCCCCAGCTTCCCCACAATCCCTGCACCAATGACGGGATGCTCCTTGATGGCCTCATATTCCGCATCCGTCAACCTTCCGGGTTTCAGCAGAATTTCATCCCGCACTCCGATTTTGCCGATATCGTGGAGACGTCCTGCAAAAAGCAGCACATCCAGGGATTCGGCATCCAGCCCCATTCTTTTTCCAAGGGCTACGGAAAGCTCGGCCACCCGATCCGAATGCTGATGGGTATAGGCATCCTTGGCCTCTATGGCCGAAACAAAGGCATAGAGCGTGGAAAAAAGATTCTCATAGATATTTTCGTATAAAGCAAGATTTTCAATGGCATAGGCGGCATGAGAGGCCATGGCACTGGCATAATAGAGATCTTTATCGGAAAAGGACAGCCCCCGGTCTCCCCTCACCATATATAAAAGACCAAACACCTTTTCCCGAATTTTCAGGGGAACGGCCATGGCGGAAACCACATCCGCAGAAAGACGCTTTCCATCGGAGTTGCTGCCCAGCAGAAAAGGCAGACCATCCTGGGCCACCTCATTCAGAAATGTGGATAACAGGGTATCCGGCCCCCCGGATCCGGGCAAGACCCCAGTGGCTGAGGCCACCTCCCTGGGAAAGGGATACAGGTCGTTGAGCACGTAAAACCAGGTACCGTGGGCCCTGCAAAGCTCCTGGGCCATATCCACAAGGCAGCGGAACACATCACCACTTTCGGAGATGCTGGTGAAGGCTCCCATGATACGGTTCAGGGTTCCGAGTTCCGAAACACGGGTTTCAAGATCCCGGTTCAGACTTTCAAGCTGGGTCTTGCGGGCCACTTCTTCCTTGAGCAGCAGGTTTTCCACAAAAAGCCTGCGTTCCCGGAGTACCCGCTGAACACAGAGATTCATCTGATTCAGGTTCACAGGCTTGATCAGAAAATCCACCACACCATTCTTCAGGGTTCGGATGGTGTTTTCCAGGGACGGGTAACCCGTCATGATAATGACAGGCAGGGTATTGTCCATACGGCGGATATGTTCGGCCAGCTCCAGGCCATCCATCTCCGGCATATTGATATCCGTAAAGCAGCAGGAAACCACATTGATTTTCAAAACTTCCAGTGCTTCCAGACCATTGGAAGCGGTCAGCACCCGATAGCCCTTGATCTCGAAAAATTCCCTTGCAATTTCAAGGATGCTCGCCTCATCATCCACAAAAAGGATGGTACCCGGATGCTCCTGTTTTTCCATGTGGCGCTGCTCCACACTTCCTCCCCAGATCCTGCGACCCGGATGCCCAAGGGAATCCGATGCGCTCCCTGAACCATCCTTCCATAACCCGTCAGACACGAAAACAGCCCCCACACACACCAGCTCCCCCATATTCCGGTACGGCCTGAGCAAAAATCACTTTTTTGTCAGCTTCAGGATTCAATCTGTGGTACACACAGGCCAAGGTATATCTTCGTAAATTGAGGATAAGGGGCAGGCCGGGTGGACACGGATACGGACAATCCCCAATGCAGATTTTTACTCTATCACGTCAACCCTGTTTTTTTCAACTGGGAATCCCCATATGCTTCCCCATTTCACCCTGAATCATCACCTGGAAATCCGTCACCTCCCCACGGATCTTGCCGGAGAGATCCGCAACTCCCTGCGTCTTGAAAACCCCAAATGGCTGGAAAACCAGCGCATGGGCCGCTGGAACGGTAAAACTCCACAATATCTGGATTTCTGCATTGAGACACAGGAGGGTGCTCTCTGTGTCCCAAGGGGCTGCACCCGCAGCGTCATGCTGCTGCTTCGCAGCCGGGGGCTGGGCTGGGAGTTGCGGGATGAACGCCTCCGTCTGCCTGACGTTTCCTTTCAGTTCTCCGCCACCCTGAGGGATTTCCAGAAAAAAGCCGTGGACGCCATGGCCGCCAAGGAATTCGGCACCCTGAATGCCCCGACGGGTGCGGGGAAGACCGTCATGGCCCTGGCCCTTGTGGCCAGAAGAAAACAGCCTGCCCTTATCCTGGTGCATACCCGGGAACTGGCCCTGCAGTGGATAGATCGTATCGGACAGTTTCTCGGCATCCCCAAAGAAGACGTCGGACTGATCGGTGCCGGAAAATACCAGATCGGCAAGGCCATCACCGTGGCTCTGGTACAAAGTCTTGTCAAACATCTGGACTCCGTACGTCCCCATATCGGTCACATCATTGTGGATGAGTGCCACAGAACCCCGTCCAAGACCTTTACGGATGCCGTCTCCGCATTCCCAGCCCGCTATTGTCTCGGCCTTTCCGCCACCCTCTTCCGGAGAGACAATCTCTCCAGACTCATCTTCTGGTATCTCGGAGACGTACACCATGCCGTCAACAAAACCCGGCTGATCCGAAATGGTGACATTCTCGCCGTGGAAGTCTTTTTCCGGAAAACCACCTTCCGCCCCTTCCACGATCCCGTTACCGCCTATGCCAAAATGATGCGGGAGCTGATCTCCGATCCCGGTCGCAACCGTCTGATTGCAGATGACGTGGCCCACCAGTGCCGCATCCAGCCCGAAGCCGTCATGCTGCTGCTCTCCGAAAGAAAACAGCACTGTGAAATTCTCCACGGCCTGCTCCGCTTTGGCCACAAAATCGAAGCCACCCTGCTCACCGGTGACATGAAAGCCGCCCAGCGCAAGGAAGCCCTGGACTCCCTGGCCGCAGGAAAGGTTCAGGTGCTTGTGGCCACGGGACAGCTGGTGGGTGAAGGCTTTGACTGCAAGGATCTCTCCTGCCTTTTCCTGACCACCCCCATACGTTTTTCAGGACGCCTGCTCCAGTATTTAGGCCGCATCCTCAGACCCTCTGCGGACAAAAAAAAGGCCCGGGTTTTTGATTATGTGGATGCCCATGTGGATGTTCTCCTCGCCATGGCCCGGCACCGCCTCAGGGTCTATGGGGAAACAGACCACGAAGAAGGGTGGAATCGGGTTTTTTCAGAATATAATTCTCAAAAAGAATAAAAATTAAAAATTTAATTCTTGACCTCGTCCAAAAACAAGAATATTTATTTTTCAAACCTACGAGGTGCCCATGATTGACGATACCAGTCTGCAAATTCTCAGAATACTCCAGGAAAAAGCCCGCATTCCCAACGTGGAAGTGGCCCGACAGGTGGGACTTGCCCCTTCCGCCGTACTGGAACGCATCCGTAAACTCGAAAAACAGGGCTATATTGATGGCTACGAAGTCCGGCTGAATCCGGAAAAACTACAGAGAAGTCTGGTCTCTTTTCTGCAAATTCTTCTTGACCGGCCCGAAGCCTTTTCCGACGTCGCCCGGAGCCTGTCCAGTCTCCCCGATATCCAGGAAGTACATTTTATATCGGGAGAAGATGCCTTTCTCGTGAAAATGCGCAGCGCATCCATCTCCGATATGCATCGTATGGTGCAGGAAGAAATTGCCATACTTCCGGGCATTGCCCGGATCCAGACCCGGATTGTCCTTTCCACCCACAAGGAATGCACCCGGCTCCCCCTGGATGCCATACACACCGAATCCGAATCCTGACCAACCCCAGCAAGGAGTGCCCCATGCCCATGTCCCCGGATTTCAAAGAACGCCTCTTTTCCCGTCTGCCTGCTCTGGCATCCCATTTCGGTACCCCTTTTCACATTTATGATGAAAAGGGCATCCTGGAAACGGGAGACAGGCTGAAAAAAAATTTCAGCGCTATTCCCGGATTCAAGGAATATTTTGCAGTCAAAGCCCTGCCCAATCCCAGCATTCTCAAGCTGATGCAAGCCATGGGCTTTGGTTTTGACTGTAGCTCCATTGCAGAACTGGCACTGGCCAGAGGGATAGGGGCAAAACAGGAAGACATCCTCTTCACCTCCAACAATACGTCGGAAAGGGATTTTGAGGCAGCCCTTGCGGGAGACGGCTGCATCCTCAACCTTGACGACATCAGCCTCGTTCCCAAGGTTCCCCGGATGCCGGAAACCATCTGCTTCCGCTACAATCCCGGCCCCAGACGCACGGGCAACGCCATCATCGGCAACCCCGTGGAGGCGAAGTACGGCATCACCCATGACCAGGTGATTCCGGCGTATAAAGCGGCCATGGACAGAGGCGCCACCCGTTTTGGCATGCACACCATGGTCTGCTCCAACGAAAAAAACTATGCCTATATGGTGGAAACGGCCCGCATGCTGCTGGATCTCGCCGCAGAAGCGGGAGAAGCCTTAGGCATCCGCTTTGACTTTCTCAATATTGGAGGGGGGCTTGGAATTCCCTACAGACCCGGGGACAGTCCCCTGGACATTGAGGCCATGGGCCTTGAAATTACGGCACTTTTCAAGGCTTTTGAGGAGAAACAGGGCTACATGCCCGCCCTTTTCATGGAGTCCGGACGCTACATGACCGGCCCCCACGGGGTACTGGTGACACGGGCCATCAACCGCAAAGAGACTTACCGAACCTATGTGGGGGTTGATGCCTGCATGTCTTCCCTCATGCGACCGGGGATGTATGACGCCTATCACCACATTGATGTTCTGGGAAAAGCATCCGGCCCGGAAGACGCTCCCGTGGACGTGGTGGGTGCCCTGTGTGAAAACAACGACAAGTTCGCGGTAGAACGTCCCCTGCCTCCCGTTGTCGACGGGGATCTGCTCATCATCCATGATACCGGTGCCCACGGACACGCCATGGGCTTCAACTACAACGGTCAGCTCCGCCCCCAGGAGCTGCTCTTCCAGCAAAACGGCCAGACCTCCCGCATCCGCAGGGCCGAAACCCTCGATGACCTTTTTGCCACGCTGCATTTTGCTGAAAACACCCTTGCCCCCGAAAAATAGCTCCCGCGAAGCCTGAAAAATCAAAAAGTCCGGTTTCCCCCCAAGGAAACCGGACTTTTTTTGATCTTAGCTCCCCCCGACACTGCCGCAGTCTTTCCGGCAAAAAAGCCGGGGGGTCATAGGCAGAATATCAGATCGCACCCGTATCCTTCAGTGCGCAGAGCACCACTTTCTGAAGCAGCTTTTCCTTGAAATCCTTGGGGTTTTCAAGCTGCATCCGCTCCAGATAGGGCTTGGCGGCAGTGGGAATGGGGGACATGAAGGCACCGAGAACACCCTTGGCAGCAGCAGCCTTACTCAGCTCCGCCTTGGCTTTGAAAGTTCTCAACGCTTTTCCGATAGCTATTTCGTCGTCGGTAAAGGCCGTACCAAAGGGGAAGGGACCAAAAAGACCTTCCTTCTTGTAAGGTGCAATGGCCTTTTCCAGCTTTTCCGGATAATTGTTCCGGAAAGCATCGGGAATTCTGTAATCCGGCTCAATTTTTCCAGCCTTCTTGGCCTGCTCCAAAAGCCCTTCCTGAAAACGGGAGTCGGCCACATTGAGAAGCTCTTTCACAATATTCTTGTCCGTCTTTCCCCTGAGATCCGCAATCCCGTATTCGGTGATCACGATATCCCGAAGATGGCGGGGAACGGAACAGTGCCCGTAATTAAAGACAACGTTGGAAACGGTTTTGGGGCCTTCACCACGGGTGGCGCGGATCATGATGGCTCCCCTGGCATCATCCATGGCATGGGCCATGGAAACAAAGTTATACTGACCGCCAATACCGGATACCACACGGCCGTCTTCCAGACCGTCGGACACAATGGCTCCCCCCAGGGTCACCATCAGACCCGCATTGATAAAACGGGCATTCTTCCGCTGAAGAACCCGAAGTTCCTGACTGGAATATTTGTTGTTGGCATACAGCTGGTTGACGTTGAGTACGCTGGTCATGTTGATCAGCGCCCTCTCCTCATCGCTCATGGCATTGAGGGTGTCGTACATTTTCAGAGGCCCGAGATAAAACCCTGCATGGGCCCAGAACCCTTCCTTCAGGGTGTCCCCCAGCATGGTTCCCGCAACCACCTTGAGGTTTTCCACATCCCCCATATCAACACCCACGGCATGACCGCCGTCCACCAGCTTCCCATCCTGGAAAAGCACACTCTCCTTCAACACCCCATAGCGCTTGAGGAAAACCACATCCTCCGCTGTCAGGACACGGTGTACGGCTCCGTCTACCAGCAACTGACGGAAGGCTTCCGGTGTCACCTTGCGGTCATCGGGGCAAAGCCCTGCACTGACCACACGCTGGATACGGATATCATCGTAGACCCTGCGGTTCATGATACCGGTTTTGTACAGATCCACAAAGGTGTCCACCAGCATTTCCGTAGAGCCATACAGACCTTTCTTGAAAGGATCCACCCCTCCCCAGGTATCAATCATGCCCTTATATTTTTCCAGAATCCCCGTCTCGTTGAGCAGTTTTCTGTACTGATCGTTATGGGTATGGCGTACGGTCAGACCATAGGTAATGGCATCCCCCAGAGAACCGATACCAATCTGCAGGGTACCGTCATCGGGGATCAGGGTACTGGCATGAAGACCAATCATATAATCGGTGGTGTTGATGGATTCCTTGGGCGCGCCAAAGAGCTTGTAGTCACTCTGGGGGCTTTCCAGAATAGCATCAAAAATTTCCGGCTCGGTTATGGCATCCCCAAACATAAAGGGCAGGTTGTTGTTCACCTCTCCCACAGCAAAGCCCTTAAAGCCCTTTTCACCTTTTTTTCTCATGATATCAACAGCATCTATGGCTGTATCCGCATTGCAGCCCACGGAATACTTGAGCTCGCCATTGATCTCCTTTTTACCCAGAAGGGCACCGGCCACATTCATGCCATTGCCATTCACATCTCTGGCTGCATGGGTATAGTTACAGCTGATATAGTTCTGCTGCATATGGGGATTGTTCATAAAGGCCCCGGCCTTGTAAAAAAATTCACTCACCTGCACATTGGGGGGGAGTTTTTTCAGGCGGACATCCCGGGCATAATCCAGGGGAATGTATCCGCCCCAGATACGCTCCACCAAGGGCCCCAGAAATCGACGTTCCAGCTCACTTCCCGGTACGGGGGGTTCCAGGGAGAGTGCCGTAATAATACGCAGATTCAGACTGGGATCCTGCTGCGCCCTTCTGTAAACGGCATTCAAAATATTGTTGGGTTTGCCCAGTCCCAGCTGTGTACCGAAAACAAGATCCTTGCCAACGTTTTCAATGATGTAATCCACCATCTTTTCAGGATCTTGAAATATCACAGGTTTCTTCATGCTATCCCCCCGCAGATCTTTCTTGTTTGTTATGAAGTTTGCATACAACACATTTGCCCGAGAGCGGCCTGAGGCAACCCTCTTTCTTTTGGCAAAACACCATTCATTTGAAAAATCGAAATTACCTTATAGTGACACCCACTATAAAAGTCAACATTCCCAGACCAGGTAAGTACCGATTCAAAATCCGTATTTCCCTGCTCTCCCGTTTTCCCATGGGCAGCCCGTTCTGGAATGCAGATCTCCGTCAACCTGAAACAGCATCCTTACCATGCGGCGGTTTCCGGTAAAAAAAACGCATAAAATAAAGAAAACAACTGAAATTACCTGAAAAGTTGCCTTAAACCCTTCCGGAAAAGAATCCAGCGCCCACATTGAAAAACACAGTTTATCCTTGACAGGATAAAGCCCCTATTTATATGACACACAAGCTTTATGAAATATGTCTTATATTTTCAAGTGTTTATTCTGGATAACCCCGTTTACAGCCATAAAACAGTAACAGCATCATAAAAGCAATTCGAGGATACCCAAAAATAACTTGTGAAGTTATTTTCTGCCACCAACGAAAAAACGGATCCTTGATCTTAAGAAAAGGAAAAAGCCATGAACTACCAGAAAGAATATCAGCAGAAACGCGTCTCCGCAGAAGAAGCTGTCAAGTGTGTCAAATCCGGAGACCGCGTGGATTACAGTTTCATGACCACCAAGCCCATCGCCTGTGATGCCGCCCTGGCCGCCCGCCATGAAGAGCTGCGGGATGTGGAAATTTATGGCGCCATCACCGTCCTGCCCATTCCGGAAGTGGTAAAACATCCCCAGAGTTTCATTTACCATGATCTGCACTTCAGCAAGGTGAGCCGCATTATCCAGCGGGATTTCAACCTCTGCTATTATTTTCCCATCCTCTACCACGATGCGGCAAACTGGTTCCGCAAAAACATAGCCAACCAGCACCATGTCTATATCGCCCAGGTATGCCCCATGGATGCCCATGGGTATTTCAACCTCTCCCTGACCAACTCCGCCAGTCTGGCCAATGCCCAGCACTGCCACAAGGTCATTGTGGAAGTGAACCCCAATCTGCCCATGGCGCTGGGCGGCTCGGAAGAGTCCATCCACATTTCCGAAGTGGATTATATTGTGGAGCTGCCCTCCGACACGGCGGTTTTTGAGGCACCTGCCGCAGAACCGTCGGATGTGGATCGTAAAATTGCCGAAAATGTCATGCGCTATGTCCATGACGGCTGCTGCATCCAGCTCGGTATCGGCGGTATGCCCGATGCCGTGGGCAAAATGATCGCTGCATCCGACCTCAAAAACCTGGGCGGCCACACGGAGATGCTCTCCGAAGCCTACGTGGACATGATTGAATCCGGTCGCATGACGGGGATCCACAAGCCCTTTGACAAATGCCGTGTCCCCTACACCTTTGCCCTGGGCCCCAAACGGCTTTATGACTTCATTCACAACAATCCGGCTGTGGCTTCCTACCCGGCCCATTACACCAACAACCCCAGAATCATCGCAGATATCGACAATTTCATTTCCATCAACAATGCCGTGGAAGTGGATCTCTACACCCAGGTGAATGCGGAAAGCTCCGGCATCCACCAGATTTCCGGTAACGGTGGCATGTGGGACTTTGTCATTGGTGCCCAGTGGTCCAAGGGCGGCAAAAGCCTCATCTGCCTGGCCTCCACCGTGACCAGCAAGGATGGCAAGCTGGTCTCCCGCATTGTTCCCCACTTTGATCCCTGCTCCATCACCACCATCCCCCGTCAGCAGGTGGACACCATTGTCACGGAATACGGTGTGGCCGAAGTACGGGCCCGTTCCACCTGGGAAAGGGCGGAAATGATGGTCAATCTGGCCCACCCGGATTTCCGGGAAGAACTGATCCGGAAAGCCGAAGCCCAGAAAATCTGGAAGCGTTCCAATAAAAAAGTGGCATAGCCCCAGAGCTGTGCCATCCGGTTTCATCCCAAAAAAAGAGGGAACGGGTTTCACACCCGTCCCCTCTTTTTCTTTATACGACCAGCCTTTTTAAAATTTTACCCGGAAAAAAAGGGCATACAGCACCGGCACCACCCCCAGGGTCAGGGCCGTGGAAAGAATCAGACCAAAAATGATCCCCACAGCCATGGGTGCCCAGATAGGACCTCCGCCCCAGAGCAGGGGAACCATGCCCACGGCGGTTGTGGCTGTACTTAAAAAAATAGGCCGCATACGACGACAGGCCGCTTCCACAATGGCCTCCTGGGGACTGCGCCCGCACTCCACCATTTCAATGCGGATGCGGTCAATCAGGACAATGGCATTGTTCACCACAATCCCGGAAAGGGAAATAATCCCCAGAAGGGTCATGAAACCAAAATACAGTCCCGTAAGATGCAGACCCAGCACCACGCCGATGAGGCCGAGAGGAATGGTGGTCATGATGATGAAGGTCTTGCGGAAGGAATTGAACTGCAGCATGAGGAGCATGAGGATGATAAAGGCTCCCACGGGTACCTGCCCCATAATGGCCGCATTGGCCTGGGTGGATTTTTCCCGCTCACCCCCAAAGGCGTACCGGTATCCCATGCCCCAGGAAGGTGTCTGACTGTCCAGCCAGGGCTGAAGACTGCGAATCACCTCTTCAGCCGTGTATCCCGGCAAAAGACCGGAACTCACGGTCACGGTACGCAGCCTGTCCCGGCGCAGAACCTCCGAAGGCTGCCAGACAATCTCGATATCCGCCACCTGGCTTAAGGGCACGGAACGCCCCGTGGCCTGGGCATAGACCTGGATGGTTTCCAGCTTGCCGAGATCCTTACGGTCTGCGGCCACACTGCGCAGGCTGACGGGAATGATCTTGTCGCCTTCCCGGAATTCCGTAAGGGTAAAGCCCGAAAGTCCGGTCTGAAGGCTCACGGCGATATCCTGGCTGGAAACCCCCGCCATGCGTGCCCTCGGCTGGTTCACATGCACCACGAATTTCTTGATCCGCCGCCCCCAGTCATCGGAAATATTCCGCACACCCGCCTCTTTCGCCAGCCTTTCCTTTACCTTCTCCACAATGGCAAAGAGCCGGTCTGAGTCCCTTCCGGAAAGACGGATCTGTACAGGATCCTGTACGGGCGGGCCGTTCTGGATTTTTCGCAGCTCAATGCTGGCATCCAGGTAGTTTTCCTTCACATAGGCTTCCATGCCCTCTTTGATAAGGGGGATCAGATTCAGATCCGTGATGTTGATGATCATCAGGGCATAATGGGGAACCCCCTGCTCCGGCATGTGGGTGAGCAGATAACGCGGCCCTCCCTGCCCGATATGGGTCACCCAGCTCCGGATGCCCTCGTCGCGTTCCGGCCCAGTCCTGAAATTCCGGTTCATATAGGCTTCCACATCCTTTACCATGGCTTCGGTACTTTCAATGGTACTGCCTGCGGGCAACTCCAGTTCTGCTGTGAAAAAAAGACGATCCGAAGGAGGGAAAAAAATCACGGGCAAATAGCGGAACGTGGCCATCACACCGATAAAAACCAGAAAAACCAGTACCATGCTTGAGATTCTGTAACGCAGGGACAGCCCCAGGGTCTTACGGTAAAAACGATAAAACCCCGTATCATAGACCTTCTGCCCAATCCGGCCCTGCTTCACCTTCAGAATCCGTGTCGCCAGCAGGGGAATGAGGGTCAGGGAAATCAACCAGGAGGCAACGAGGGTAATGGTCACCACCTTGAACAGGGGAGCCGTGTATTCACTGGTGGTGGATTTGGCCAGAAAAATGGGCAGAAAGGAGGCCGCCGTTCCCAGGGAAGACGTGAGAAGGGGTACTGTCAGTTCCCGGGCCGAGGCAATGGCCGCAGCCACAGGTTCCTCCCCCTCCTCCATGCGCACCATGATGGATTCCGCCATAACGATGGCATTGTCCACCAGCATCCCGAGAGAAATCACCAGAGAAGCCAGACTCATCTGGTCTATACCGATCCCGAAAAACGCCATAACCATCAGCGCCATGAGCATGGTCATGGGAATGAGGGTGGCCACCACAAAGCCTGTCCGCAGGCCCAGAGATACCAGGGTGACAGCCAGCACCAGCAAAACGGACTGAATAAGATTTTCCTGAAAAACAGAGACCTTTTCCTTTACTTCGCCGGGCGAAAAATTAACCAGATCAAATTCAATACCATAGGGATAATGGGCATGCACCTGTCCCAACAGGCCCGTCACCGCTTCCCCGAGGCGGATGAGATTGCCTCCCTCCCGCATGGATACGGCAAGGCCGATGGCAGGCAGGCCATTGGCGCGCATCTTGCTGGATGCGGGGTCGGCATAGCCCCGCCGGATGTCCACCATATCCCCCAGAAACAGCATCTCCGTACGTCCGGGAACCTGCACCACGGTCTGGCGGAGGTCCTCCAGAGAATCAAAATTTCCCGAAGGCTCCAGAACAATGCGCTCATCCTCCACATTGATGGCCCCGCCGGGAATGATGATGTTTCTTGACTTGAGAATAGCCATGAGCTGATGGGGAGAAATACCCATTTCCGATAAACGGGCATTGCTGTACTCCACAAAGATCCGTTCATCCTGAACACCGTAAAAATCCACCTTGGCGACTTCATCCAGCATGAGGAGCGCATCCCGTACCTCATCCGCCACACTCTTCAGTTCCCTGTAGGTGTAATCCTCCCCCGTAATGGCGATAAGCGTTCCAAAAACATCGGAAAATTCATCATTGACGATGGGGCGGTAAACGCCTTCGGGAAGATCCGCTGCCGCCCGATCCACCTTGCGTCTCAGGTTGTCCCAGATGGGACGCATGTTCCGGTAACGTTCCTTCACCCAGACATCAATGATGGACACCCCGGTCTTGGACTGGCTCTTCACATAGTCCAGCTGCGGAATTTCCTGAATGACCTTTTCCAGCTTGTCCGTAACCAGCTGCTCCACCCGCTCCGGAGACGCTCCGGGAAAATAGGTGACCACCCGCGCCACCCTCAGCACAAACCCCGGATCATAGTCTCTGGGAAGATCCCGGTAAGCCAGCAGTCCGCCCACAAGAATGATGAGAAGAAAAACAATGGAAATGCGGTTCTTTTCGATGGCAAGACGGGCCAGATTCATGGCTTCCCCTCCCGCCAGAGCCGGACCTTCAGGCCGTCACCGATGTGGGCGATGCCTGCGGTGACCACCAGATCTCCGGCTTCCAGCCCCGCCTTCACCTCAAGCCCCTCTGTGGCGATCCCTCCCACGACCACCTCCCGCCGCTTCACAAGGGCCATATCTCCAGATAAACGTTCCAGACAATAGACAAAACGCCCTCCCCCATCCTCACCCACACTGCGAAAAGGCACACGGATACGGGCAAGCGTGTCCTTTTCCATGGGGATCTCCACTTCGGCAGCCATACCGGGCAGAATGCGCTCGTCCGGGGACTGAAGCCTTACCGTCACGGGAAAGGTGGTTTCAAGCCCCACAGAGGCCACCCCCACCTCACTGACCACACCGGGAAACGCCCCGCTCCCCAGGGCATCCACCCGTACCCGCACCTCCATGCCCTCCCGAACCCCGGAAATATGGGTGGCAGGCACACCAATACGCACATCCACGCGGGTACCGCAGTTTACCAGCACCACAGCCTGACCTGCGGCCACATTTTCGTTTTCTTCCACGGGAATGGCCGCAACAGCACAACGATCCGGTGCCACAAGACGGGTATACTCCAGCTGACGCCGGGCCAGCTCCAGACGGTTTTCAATGGAACGCACCGCCGCCTGGGTGGATTCAAAGGCGGCTCTGGCCGTATCCAGCTCATTGCGGGAAGCATTGCGGCGCTCATACAGGGCCTGCACACGACCATACACGGCTTCGGCATTCCGGGCTTCGGCCTGGGAACGGCTCAGGGCAGCCTCCGCCTCCTGCACCCGAAGCTGATAGTCTCCCCTTTCCAGCTCGGCAATGAGACGGCCCGTATCCACACTGTCCCCCACACGTACATGGAGCTTCTGCAAGGTTCCGGGAACCCGGAAGCTCATGCGGGAAGCCATGCCCGCACGGGTCAGGCCCGTAAATGTCCGCACCCGGACACCGGTATCGGGCTGCACTTCCATAAAACGAACAGGCCGCAGCACCTCCGGAGCCACCTCCTTCACTTTTTCCCGGCAGCCCCCGAAAATCCCCAGTGCGGTACAGACCAGAATCAGCAGACCCGGCAGCCAGGGCCGTTTCCCCCTGCTTGTCATTTCTCCCCCCCTTTCTCCAGTACAGGCACTGCAATGCCCGCATCCTCAAAATGCTGCTTCAAGCGCCGGAACATGGCATCCCGGCCTTCCAGGGTGGCGGAAAAATCTACATTCCCGAGAAGCCGCTGAATCACCATCAGATCCTTTAAAAAATCATAGACACTGGCTGCGGAGACCTGCTCCGCCACCAGGGACGCATGCTGGGCATCCAGAAGCTCCATGGCGGAAATCACGCCCCGTTCATAGGCATCCGTCACCAGTTCCAGGTTTTTTCTGGCCGCCACCGCCGCATCCCCGGCAAGACGAATACCCGGCCAGGAGGCTGTGGTTCTGTGCAGGGCTGCCCGCATCCGGGCCTCCAGCCCTTCGGCGACCCTCTGCCTCTGACTGCGTAATGATTCCAGACGCTCCAGGCCCTCATCCAGAAGCGCAGGCCGTGCCCCACCCGTAAAAAGGGGGTAACGTACCTTGAGACCCACCTGCCAGCCAAAATCCTCACTTTCCGGAAGATGGACGGGTGGCATCCCCGGCATCAGGCTCAGTGCCACGCTACCACTGCCCTCCCCTTCGGACACAAGCCGCTGGCGCATACCGCCTTCGGCCAGTACATCGGGAAGATAGTAGGATCGTTTTGCCGCAAGAATTCCCCTCTGGGCCGCTTCCATGGCAAGGGAGAGACGTTCCAGCTCCGGAGCCTGATCCCGGGCTTCCGCAACCACAAAATCATGGAAATGCCGAATCCTTCTGGGATTTTCCGAAAACCAGCGGATACGGGGATCACTGACAAAAAAGAGGGAGTCGGAAAGGCGGGTGTCTTCCAGGTACAAAGGCTGATCCAGGGGACGGTTCACGATCCGGTTCAGCTGGATCTCCGCCTGACGCACCTGGGCTCTGGCTTCGAGAAGGGCCTTTCGCGACGATGCCAGACGGCTCTGCCAGCGATACACTTCCGAAGGCCCGGCATAGCCCACCTCCCTGCGGTTCTCGGCCCGTTCCAGATTGGAACGGGTCAGATCCAGATCATCTTTACGGATCTGGGCCTGACGCGAAGCCCGAAGCAGATCCAGAAAGGCAAGGGCTGCGGACTCGGCAATATCCAGCCCCACCTGCCGCTCCATCAGCCTGCGGCTTTTCACCTCTATATCCGCCACATCCCGAAGGCTGCGGTCTTTTTCAGAAAAAAGGGTCTGACGCAAGAGAAGCTCCAGCCAGACCTCTTCCTCCGCCTGACGCCCCAGACTTTTTGCCGCATTGTCCCGGTCCAGCACCCTGGCACTGAGATCCACAAGGGCCTGGGGCTTTAAAGGGGCCCGTTTGCCGAGGGCCTGCGCTTCGGTAATCCTTCTTTCCCTTTCCGCAATTTTCAGTTCCAGATTGGCGGTCATGGCCTCCTGAACGACGGTGTTGATGGCAAGGGGAGGGCCTTCGGGGAGGGGATCCTCATAGAGAATATCCGCATCCAGCAGCACATCCCAGTCCGGATACAGGCCAATGCGACGGGCCGTTTCCATGTTCACCGTAAAATCCGTTTCCGGATGAAAGCCCACAGCGAGACTGCCCGCATCCTTTCCCAGAAGAATCTGCTGCACATGGAGGGCCACCCGCCGGGAAAGCCGGGAGATCCGATCCGAAGGGGCCATTCCGGCCAAGACACCCTCAGCCACCTCATCCCGCCCCCACAGGGAAAAAGAAGGAATTTTCCGCTCTATGAGCCCTTCGTTTAGACGCTGAAAGGCTGCCGGAGAAAAGCGTTGCAGGGGCGTAATAAAAACGGCGTCCGTTTCCGGAGCCAGAAGGGCCAGCACCTCTGCCGCATCCCCCTTTGCCGGAATAAAGTCAATGACAAGGCCCTGGGTATCCCCGAAGATCCGGGTTCTCCGTCTCAGATCCGGTATGCCCTCTTCGATGCTGCTATCTCCGATAATGGCCAGCCGCTTAAAGGGCACCATCTTGCGAAAGGCGGCCATATCCCGGTTAAAATTTTGAAAGGATTTGATATAGTTCAGATTTTTTACACCGGAGACCCCCTGTTTTTCCGGAAGATTCTGGAGATCTGCGGCAATGACCACAGCGGCAATGGCAGGCTTGGGCAGATCCCCCATACGGCAGAGCAGGTGAGAGGCGATCACCCCCGCACCAATAACCAGATCCGCATCCCTGCGCTCCAGGGCCTTTTCCACCTGCCTGCGAATTTCCGCCACCTCCCAGTTTCCCGTAAAATGCAGGGTCTCGGGAAAACGGATATCAAACTCCCTGCCCGCAAGATCCAGAACTTCCCTTTTCAGCTCCATGAGGCCGTCATAGCGCAGGCTGGGCCCGTCCTCCACAATGGCGATACGCACCACAGGCAGGCCCGCCCACACCGGAATCCCCGGAATCCAGAGCCCCAGCACAAGCAATAAAAACATCTTACGCAGCATCTTCCCCCCGTATTTCAGGTCATGCATCCGTAAACAGAACACCGTTTCCGATTCGTTGACAGCAGGAATGAAGTCTGTAGCATGCACCCATTCATCAGGGCTGTCAAGAAGAGGTAAATAACACTCACCTCTCCCCAGTTCAGAGATTCTTTGCCCCGGCTGTCATATTCTGCTACATCCAGAAACCGGAAAAAGCGCCCCCGGCGCCTCCCTGAAACCCAAGCAGACACAGGTATCCATGAAAATCGCCATGGCCCAGCTCAATCCCCTGGTGGGCGACCTCCAGGGCAATGCGGCAAAAATCAGACAGGCAAGTGAAAAGGCCCGAAAACTGGGGGCAGATCTCGTACTCTTCTCCGAGCTTGTGCTCACGGGCTACCCTCCTTTGGATCTTCTGGAAAGAAGGGCCTTTATCCAGGCCAATCTCACAGCGCGGGATCAGCTCATCCAGGACATCCAGGGGATCGCCCTGCTTTTCGGCTATGTGGCGGAAAATCCGTCTCCGGAAGGCCCCCGGCTTCAAAACGCCGCTGTTCTGGCCCGGGATGGACGTATTCTGGGGGAATTCCGCAAAACCCTCCTGCCCCAGTACGATGTTTTTGACGAGTGCCGCTACTTTGCACCGGGAAGCCCCGCAGCCCCTGTCCTGTATCAGGGACTGCGCCTGGGGGTCACCCTGTGTGAAGATGCCTGGAATACGGGCCACGTCACCCCGGCAAACCGCTATGCCGCCGATCCCGTGGCCGCCATCGCTCCCCACTGTGACATCCTGCTCAACCTTTCCGCGTCCCCCTTTCATGTGGACAAGGGGATACTCCGTGACCGGCTTTTTTCCGGCATTGCAAAGCAATACAGCCTCCCCGTTCTGGAAGTGAACCAGGCCGGAGCCAATGACACCCTGGTCTTTGACGGACTGAGCACAGCCTATGATGCCAGGGGGGAAATTCTTGCGAGGGCCGCTGCCTTTGAAGAGGATCTCGTGCTGGTGGATATGGAAAAGAAGAGTGGAGAAATCCGTCCCATCCCCGCAGACGGCCTGGATCAGATCCATCGGGCACTGGTCACGGGCATCCGGGATTATCTCCACAAATGCGGCTTTTCAAAGGCTGTGGTGGGGTCTTCCGGCGGTATTGACTCCGCCCTGGTACTGGCCCTTGCCGTGGAAGCCCTGGGAGCGGAAAACGTCATCAGCATCTTCATGCCAGGACCCTACACGGCTCAGGAAAACTTTGAGGATACAGAAAGGCTTGCGGAAAATCTCAAGATCCGCCTGGATGTGCTGCCCATAGAAGAAAGCATGGCGACCATGGCAGCCGCGAGCCCCATCTTTGATCTCAAAAGCCACGGCATCACCGAGCAGAACCTCCAGGCCCGCATCCGGGGAACCTTTCTCATGGCCTATGCCAACCGCTACAATGCCATGGCCCTGCCCACGGGCAACAAGGCGGAAATGGCCGTAGGCTACAGCACCCTCTACGGAGATATGAATGGCGGACTGGCCGTGCTAGGGGATGTGTCCAAGACCCGGGTCTGGGCGCTGGCCCGACGGATCAATGAAAAGACCGGATTTCCCCTGATTCCGGAACGCATCATCGCAAAAGCGCCCAGCGCGGAACTGAAACCGGATCAGAAGGATCAGGATGACCTGCCGCCCTACGAGGTGGTGGATGCCATTGTGGCCCATCATGTGGAAGAATTTGAGGATGCCGATGCCATCATCGCACGGGGATATCCGGAAGCCTTTGTACGGGATGTTCTCCGGAGAATTCAGTACAATGAATACAAACGCCAGCAGGCCGCTCCCGTAATCCGCATCACCTCCAAGAATTTCGGCTATGGCAGACGCTACCCCATGGCATGCAAAGTCAAGCTCTGAAGCCCGTGGCCCGTCTGGAAACGGTGGAGGAAGATTCGCATCTGACATATCTTCCCCCGCCCTTATCACTGCATGGGGAAAAACTCCTCACAATGGGGGAAGACCGTACCGGAAGCACCGACCTCTCTGGAGCAGGCCTTCAGGACTTTTCTATTTGCCGATACAGAAATCCGAAAAAATCCTGTCCAGAAGATCCGGTTCCGGATTCTCCCCCAGCACCCTGCCCAGCTCCCGGATGGCGGCGTCAAGATCCACAGCAAGCAGATCCCAGAAATGGCCGTTTTCAAGCCCCTCATCCACCCTGAGAAGGGCTTCCTCCGCCCGCTCAAAGGCCTCCTTGTGCCGCAGATTGGGCAAAGCGGCATGGCCCGTTTCCGCAACAGTGGCAAGGTCTGTCAGTACCTTTTTCAGCATCTCCAGCCCCTCTCCCGTTTTGGCGCAAAGGGCCACCCGGGCTTCGGGCCGCCAGGAGGCGGGCAGGACAAGGGCCGCAGCATCTTCCACAAGATCCTTCTTGTTCAGCACCACCACATAGGGGGTTTCACGGATTTCCGCCTCCAGCAGACAGCTCTCGGCATCGGCTCCCCTGGAAGCATCCAGCACCAGCAGCACCCTGTCCGCCTCCCGGATTCTGGCCCTGGCCCGCTCTATCCCCAGGGCCTCCACAGGATCGGAAGCCTCCCGGATCCCCGCCGTATCCGTAAGGACAAAGGGCAGGCCCGCAAGGTTGAGGGATTCTTCCACCAGATCCCGGGTGGTGCCGGGAATATCCGTGACAATGGAGCGTTCCTGGGCCAGCAGGCGGTTCATGAGGGAAGATTTCCCCACATTGGGAGGCCCTGCAATGACAAGACGCAGCCCTTCCCGGAGACGGATACCCTCTTCTCCCATCCGGATCCACCGCCGCAGTTCAGGCAGGCAGGCCTTGTGAATCTGGGCCCGCATGTCCCCGCTGTCCACCAGCTCCCCCACATCTTCGGGAAAATCAATTTCTGCGGCCATGCGCGTGGCCAGATCCAGAAGACTCTCCCGCATCCTGCGCACAGCCTTTCCCAGCTCTCCCCGGAGCAGAGCAGATCCCATTTTCCGGGCAGCATCGGTTCGGGCAGCAATGAGATCCATCACCCCTTCCGCCTGGGTCAGATCCATACGTCCGGCCAGAAAGGCCCTGCGGGTAAATTCTCCCGGCTCAGCCAGACGCGCGCCCTGTCCCAATACAAGGGCCAAAATACTGCGGAGCAGATAAGGCCCTCCGTGGGCCTGAATCTCCACCACATCCTCTCCGGTAAAGGAACGGGGTGCCCGCATGGCTACCAGCAGCACCTCATCCACCACCTCCCCCGTATCCGGATTCTGAAGCCCCCCCAGGGTCAGGCGATGGGAAACGAGCTCTTCAGGCCGTAGCGGCTTCAGAGCCTTTCCTTTACGAAAAAGAGCGCAGGCCTGAAAAAATGCCCGGGGCCCTGAAATTCTGACAATACCAATCCCCCCGGCCCCCGGAGGCGTGGCAATGGCGGCGATGGTGTCCGTATCCTGTGGGAACATGGGTACCCTTTCCTGCATGGTGCATCCCCATAAAAAAAACACCGTCCTCCCAAAGAGAAACGGTGCCTTTTTCAGCGTTTCTTTCCTGTCAGAAGACCCGGATCAGGCGTCCTCGCTCCCGTTTCCATCGGCTCTGCGGCGACGCACCCTTTTGGGGAAAATCACCAGACGCCGGTAGTAGCCCTCCCCCACACTCTGGGTTCGCACAGCCTTGTCGTCCTTCAGGGCCAGATGGATGATTCTGCGGTCATGGGCATTCATCTGGCCGATGGTGGCGGGCTTGCCCGTGCGTCTGGCCTTTTCCGCCTGCTTCAGGGCCAGCTGCTGGAGATGCTCCTTCCGGGTTTCAATGTAGCCTTCCACATCCATCTGAATACGGACACGGCCCTCGGCATCCCGGTTGACAATCTTGTCCACCACATACTGAATGGCTTCCAGCGTCTGCCCCCGTTTACCGATGATGATGGCGGGATTACCGCCATCCAGATTGTAGAGAATGCGTCCGGGAGAAACCTCTTCCCGTATCGTGACCCCCTCACTGATATGAATCAGAATTTTTTCCAAAACTTCCCGGCCCCTGGCCACCATCTCCGGCGTCACTTCCACGGGAGGCAGGTTTTCAGGCGGGGTGTCTTCCGGGTCCGCAAAACCAATTTCCTCCAGGGTCTCGGCATCCGTCTCCCCAGCCCCGTCCCCATCCGGAAGAGGCAGCGTGTTCTCTTCCTCTGAAGGCGGAGGGGATACGGCAGGTTTCCGTCCACCTCCCCGGCTGTTCCGGGATCGGGAGCGGCCTCGGGAAGCGGGCCTTTTGCCCCGAGTTTCCTTTTTTTCCTCCGGGGATTCCGCTACCGCCGGCTGAGGAAGGGAGGCCGTTTCAAGGGAAGCATCCCCCACGGACGGACTTGCAGCAAGGGCATCCTTCTGGAGCAGTACCTCTTCTTTTCCGGGTACAGCAGGCTTCTTTTCTTCCAGCCCAGGAGCGGGCTTCGGTTTTACGGCCCTTTCCCCCTTTCCCCCTTCACGGACAGCGGGTCTGCGCTCTTCAGGACGCGGTTTTGCGCCATTGCGACCGGGAGGCTTTTCCCCGTTTCTCGGCTTTTTCCCGGAAGCACTGTCCGCATCCAGGGCACCGAAGGCCTCATCCACCAGAGAAAGGGCACTGACCTTGCGTTCCCCTTCTTTCTGTTTTCCCTGGGAAAGGTTCACCCGGATTTTTGCCTTCTTGACACCCACAAGACCGAAAATCCCCGTAGATCCATAGGAGATCACGTCATACTGAAGTTTATCCTTGGGAAGCTTCAGATTCCTGCTGGCGCTTTCCAGGGCCTCTTCCACGCTTTTGCCTTCATATTCCACGGTGGTATTCATGCCCCCTCCCCATTAGTGCGTTGTCTTCATGATGTAATACTGCTGCGAGATGGACAAGACGTTGTTCACAAGCCAGTACAGTACAAGACCTGCCGGAAAATTAATGAAAATCACCGTAAAGACCAGCGGCAGGAAAAGCATGATCTTTGCCTGCATGGGATCGCCCGCAGGAGGAGACATTTTCTGCTGCAAAAACATGGTGGCACCCATGATAATGGTCAGAACGGGAATACCGTAAGGCTCCTGCATGAAGGGAATGGCAAATCCGAAATCAAAAAGCCGATCCGGTGCGGAAAGATCCTGTATCCATCCCATGAAGGGAGCGTGGCGCAGCTCAATGGACTCATAGAGCATGCGGTACAGGGCAATAAAAAAAGGCATCTGCACCAGAAGGGGAAGGCAGCCACTCATGGGGTTGACCTTGTAGGTACGGTACAGATTCATGATTTCCTGGTTCATCTGCTGCTTGTCGTGACCATACTTTTCCCGCAGTTCCGTCATAAGGGGCTGCAGTTTTTTCATCTCGTTCATCGCCCTGTAGCTCTTGTTGCCCAGAGGCCAGAAAACGATCTTGATAAGCAGGGTCAGCAGAATAATGGCCACGCCGTAGTTGGGAATCAGTTTGTAAATCTGGTTCAGAAGCCAGAGACAGGGCTGGGCCAGAATGTCGAACCAGCCAAAATCGACCAGAGCCTGAAGGCCATGCCCCGTTTCCTTAAGAATCCCAACACTTTTCGGGCCTGCAAAAAACTGCATTTCCTTGCGGATCTGCGCTCCGGCTCCCAGCTGGAAGGTTTCCGTATAATACGTGGCGCGAACCGCACGCTCGCCTTCCAGCCCCAGGCGCAGTATCCCAGGCTCCTCGCCGGAGGGTACCAACGCCGTGGCAAAATAGTGGCTCTGTATGGCCACCCAGCGGATATCCCCGATATAACGGTCTTTTTTACGGATATCCTTGATCGTGATCTGTTCCACTTCCTTGCCGATAAATGCCGTCGGCCCTTCAAAACCAATGGTCTTGCTTCCCGGCAGGGTGGAAATGAGGGAAAAACCCAGACGATCCGCAATCATACCGCTACCCGTATTCCGAATACGGACTTCGCAGGTGATGAGGTAACTTTCCGGCTGGAAGGTGTAATGCTTTTCCACCGCAATGCCCGTGGGAGACATCCAGGAAAAGACCAGGGTCGCCGCTCCCTCCCGAAGAACCTGTTTCTCCTGCTCCGGCCCGCTGAACACAGCCGTTTCCAGATCGGGTATACTGCCGCCTTCCGTGGACAGGACAAAATTCAGACCGAGATCTGAAGGGAGAACCTCCTTTTCCGGACTGTCCGGCGTGCGTTCTTCCCGGTACTTTTTCAGGGAAACTCCCTTGAAAGCGGCACCCGTTCCGGAAATAACGGCCGTATACAAGGGTGTTTCCACCGTATACAGTCGGGCGACCTTTCCTTGCAGAACGGAAGAGACCGGAGGCGGTACCGCCATCCTCTCCCCTGCTGTGGCGGGAGTTTCATCCGGCACAACAGCAGAATCCGGGGCAAAGGCCAGGTTTGCCGGTTTTTCCACGGGAAGCGGAGGGGGCGTGGGCATAAAAAAATAATTCCACACGATAAAAACAAGAAACGACAACACGATGGCTGCGAGAAAACGAAGCTGCTCCATGAATGGCTCCTAAAACTCACATGGGTGCGCGGATGCCCGCTATCCGGACACGGGCTGGAAAAGTCGAAACCGGCACAGGCCGTAGCAATCTTCCTTTCCGTTCAAAAGACAAAGGGCGGGAGGATACTTCCCTTCAGGGGACAGGATCCACACCGCCCGGATGGAACGGATGGCACTTTAAAATACGCCTGACGGCCAGAAATCCACCCCGGACAACGCCATGACGCTGCACCGCCTCATAGGCGTAGGCGGAGCAGGAGGGGTAAAAACGGCACACGGGCCCTAAAAAAGGGGAAACAAAAAGCTGGTATACCCGAATCAGCAAAAGAAGCAGACGTTGAATCACTTAAGCACCCGATCTTCCCTGCCGGATCTTCCCGCAAGCTTGGCAAAGAGATCGTCAAGGGAGGCAAAAATATGATCCGAAGCCTGTTCCACAGCCTCACGCTTGACAATGATATTCAGATCCAGGGCCCCAAGGGTAAAAAACTTCCCCCGGGTGCGGAAAAATTCCCGCACAAGACGCTTGATACGGTTACGCTGTACGGCATTTCCTACTTTTCTGGATGCGGTTATCCCTATGCGGATACGGGACAGGTCATTTTGAGAAAAAAGCACGAGAAAATACCGGGAATGAACCTTTTTTCCTGTTTTTGAAAGCCGAACAAAGCTTCCTCGCTTTTGTAAACGATCTGCCTTACTGAAACGCTGTGCCTGCAAACTTCCCCCCTTTCCATCCGAAAGAAACGCCCTTTTCCCCCGATCCGGCTCTGAAAAGTCCGGGACACCACAACAACACCGGTATCGGGGGCGTGCACATATCAAAGGGGACTTTCTGTCCGACAGAATGCCCAGGCAGGCGAAAAAATAAAAAAGCATACAGGATCGAAAACACGCAAGAGCCCAAATTTTCAAGCACTTACCATGAAAGAAGCCAAAAACAAAGCGGACTCTCGGGCATGGAAGCAGAAGTCTTCGTTCGGGCAGCGGTACCAAGAAAAAAGAATTCTCATGCAGAAAGACGCTGGCGGCCTCTGGCCCTTCTGGCCTTCAGGATACGACGACCGGCAACGGTGGACATTCTTTTGCGGAATCCATGGGTTCTTGCCCGCTTGATACGGCTTGGCTGAAATGTTCTTTTCATGATCCTAATCCCTTACATCATATTGGTCTGTTGTTGTGTTATGCTCCAACAAATCCCGCCCCTCCGGGGGGCGGCTCTTGTACTGGCATCTTCCGAAGCATGCCTTCTGCTCCGGACAAATCGCGTCAGGGAATCATATTTCCCCAGGACTGTCAACCGGATTCTCCCGAGGCTTCCGTATACTTTCAACAATATCAAACTGCTCCGGATGGTAGGCCGGATCGGGAATCACATGCACCGGTACCCCGGTCTTCTTTTCCACCCGCTCGACAATGGCCCTGGAAGCCCCCAGAAGCTGCTCTGCAATTTCCGGATGGCAGCATACCTTAAAGGCATTCCCCGCCAGATCCTGGGCATACCGCATCAGATCCCGATAAATCTGAAGACAGAGGGTTTCCGGTGAGGCCACATGCCCCCTCCCCTCACAACAGGGACAAGGGGTACAGAGGATACGGGAAAGGGATTTACGGGTTCTTTTCCGGGTCATCTGCACCAGTCCCAGCTCACTCATGGGCAGAATATTGGTCTTGATCCGATCTCCCTGCACCGCATCCCGGAAAGCCTGGTAAACCCTTTCCTGGTTCACGGGACGGGCCATGTCAATAAAATCCACAATGATAATCCCACAAAGATTTCTCAGGCGAATCTGACAGGCAATTTCCCGCACCGCCTCCAGGTTGGTGAGAAGGATGGTTTCCTCAAAATTTTCCTTGCCCACATACCGGCCCGTATTCACATCAATGGCCACAAGGGCTTCGGTCTGCTCGATGACAATATACCCACCGGATTTCAACCAGACCTTTTTCCGCATGGCCCGCTGGATTTCCGCCTCAATATTGTAGACATCGAAGATGGGTTCCCTGCCCTGATAGTGGGCCACGTCCACTTCCAGATCCGGCATGGTGCGGGTCAGAAAATGGCGTACGGCATTGCAGCCTTCCCTGGAATCAATCACCAGCCGCCGGGTATCATCGTGGGTCAGAAGATCCCGTAAGGAACGGAAGGTAACGGAAAGATCCCGGTGAATCAGGGACGGAGCCTTCTGATTCTTATACCGCTGTTGAATCAGATCCCAGAGCCTGTCCAGCACGGCAATTTCCCGGGTCACAGCCTCTTCATCCACCCCCTCTGCCGCAGTACGCAGGATATACCCGTGTCCCGGTTTTCTCAGAGCTTCCATGAGATCCTTGAGACGCTGTCTTTCCGTATCACAAAGGATTTTTCTGGAAACACCCAGATGGGGCACCGTGGGCATGAGTACAAGAAAACGGCCGGGCAGGGACACCTGGGTACTCACCCTGGCGCCCTTGGTGCTGACGGGTGCCTTGATCACCTGCACCATGATATCCTGCCCTTCCCTGAGCAGAGTCTCAATACGGTGCCGGTTCTCACGGCCATTTTTTCTGTACAGGGGAGCGTCCTCCCCTTCCTCTTCAGCATCCAGCAGCTCCAGGGAAGCGGAATCGGACATGACATCATCCACATACAGAAACGCGGCCTGTTTCAGACCGATATCCACAAAGGCCGCCTGCATACCCGGAAGTACCCGCTGCACCCGGCCCTTATAGATGCTTCCCGTAACATTTTCCTCATCGCCCCGCTCCACAAAAAATTCCGCAAGGCTTCCGTTTTCAAGAAGCGCCACACGGGTTTCCCCTGGGGCCACATTAACAATCAGCTCCTTTCGCACCCTCCCCCTCTTTCCTCCCCATCATCGGCACTGACCTTCAGAATATCCAGATCCAGAATCTGAGCGCTATCCAGCCCCCAGACAGCCGTGAGAACCTGGGCAGGCCGCAGGGTTCTCTCCTCCCAGGATCCCAGGGAAAGGCAAAGCATTTTTTCATCTGCAAGGACTATTTTCCGGACAAATTTTTTCACATCCAGAAGAACCGTCTTTCCCTTTTTCCCCGTTTTTTCCAGCATCCACTCCTCCGCACCCTCAAAGGCAAGCAGCCTTTCCCCATCCAGGGCCACAGGACTGTGCACCGTATAATGCAGCACGGGAGCCTCCTTTTCTCCGGAAAGGGCTTCCCGGCAATGGGTAATGCGCAGCCCCTCTGGAAGACAGGGATTCACAAGTGCCGCAAAGGTGGATGCGGAAACCTCCGCCCCCACGCTCACCGTAAAGGATTCGCAGAGGCTGGCCATGCCCAGAGGGAGGGTATCGCCGAAACGGATTTCCGGCTTTGGATTAAAACCGATGGAAAATTTCATGGAAATGCCCGCCATCCGCAGGGCTTTCAAAAAAATCTGTATCATTTCAAGATGCCCGAAAAAACGGGCAGGCCCTGTTTTTTCAAAATCTGCATGCAGGCTTCTGAAGTGCTGGGGCCGTCTGGGCGGAGCTGCCTTTTCCTGTCGGGATACGGGAAAAAGCTGGGGGGCAATGGTATCAAAATCGCAGACCCCACAGGCGGAACAGGCCCCATCACGACAATCCGGCGTGCTTTCCCCCAGAAAAGCCTTCCGCCATTCCTCTTTAAGAAAATCCCTGGAGACCCGGATATCCATCACATCCCAGGGCAGTGCTTCCTCCAGGGGACGCTCGCGGAACACATAAAAATCCACATCCAGCGCCTCTTCCTGAATGGCCGCGTTCCAGAGATCTTCCCTGAAATAGTCCGACCAGCCATCCAGAACACAGCCCTTTTCCCATGCCCGTACCAGAAGGGAGGCCATACGCCGGTCTCCACGGGAAAAAAGGGCTTCCAGACGGCTCATCTTCGGGTCCTGCCACTTGAGCTGCACTCCGGGCATTTTCAGGCGATCCTTCAGAAAACGAAATTTCTCCCTGGCCTGATCCAGTGGAATCATCCCCGCCCACTGAAAGGGGGCATGGGGTTTGGGAATAAAGGTTCCCACACTCACCGTCACCTGCCCCCATTTTCCCTGGGGTGTCCGGAAACGGCGCAGTTTGTCGGCAAGCTCACAGATGGCCTCCAGATCCTCCTGGGTTTCCGTGGGAAGTCCCACCATAAAGTAAAGCTTGATCTGATTCCAGCCCAGGGAAATGGCATCCCGCACCGTGGTGATGATCTCTTCTTCCGTAATATTTTTATTGATGACATCCCGGAGCCGCTGACTGCCCGCCTCCGGTGCAATGGTAAACCCTGTCTTGCGCACCTTTTTAATCTGTTCCATCAGATTGGGCGTCAAGCGGCCCGCACGAATGGACGGCAGACTGATGGCCCGCTGCTCCCCCGCATAGCGATCCATGAGATGCTCCATGAGATCCGCAAGGCAGCCATAATCTCCCGTAGACAGGGAGAGGAGGGACATTTCGTCATAGCCCGTTGCCGCCAGTGCCACTTCCGTGATCTGCATCAGTCTTTCCACGGAACGCTCCCGCACGGGCCGGTACAGCATCCCCGCCTGACAGAAACGGCAGCCCCGGGTACAGCCCCTGGCAATTTCAAGACGCAGCCTGTCATGCACAGGATTGGTAAAGGGCAGAACGGGCCTTAAAGGAACGGCTGCGGATTCCAGGGAGGGCAAAACCGCCTTGACGATGACGGCAGCCTGTCCCTTTTCCGGCGTGAGATGCTGCACACCGGTTTCATCCCAGGAAGGGGTAAAGAAGGCGGGGACATAGACCCCGTCAAGTTCGGCCAGTTTTTTAAGAAGGACTCTGCGATCCCCTTCCCCCTCTTTTTTCCATGCCTGCACCAGGCGGCAGAGATCCAGGAGCTGTTCCTCCCCGTCTCCCATGAGCATGGCGTCAAAAAAGGGAGCCATGGGTTCCGGATTGCAGACACAGGGGCCGCCCGCAATGATCAAGGGATGGCTGTCGTCCCTTTCATGACTGTAAAAGGGCAGACCGGCAAGATCCAGAATTTCCAGAACCCCCGTATAGTTCAGCTCATAGAGCAGGCTGAACCCCAGGATATCCAGAGTTCCCAGGGGGGTACGGGTTTCCAGGGTCAGCAGGGGAAGCCCCGCCTCCCTGAGGGCAGCGGCCATATCCGGTGCGGGCACGTAAATCCGCTCCGCTGCCATCTCCGCTTCCCTGTTCAGGATGTCATAGAGAATCTGAAGACCGAAATGGGAAGCCCCGATTTCATACATATCGGGAAAGGCAAGGCCCACACGGAAAAATCGGGAACCTTCCTTGCGGATGCTGTTCACTTCAGTTCCAAGATAACGGCTGGGTTTTTCCACCCTGCCAAGCAGGGATTCAAATTGAAGGCTGTATGAGGACATGATATTACCGGATTCAAGGGTCGTAAAAAGGGCCCGGTGGCAGAAAATCAAGGAGGGAAAAGGCTTTCAGGGCAAGGAAACCATGGACAGGCCTGACCGAATCAATCTCTTCCGGAGCGCGCAAACCAGAACACCACAAAATCAGTACAATATAAAAAAGTGAGGATACCAGAAGTGATACCCAAGGGCAAATGGATTCTTTTTTGCATACTTTTTCTTTTTTCCATCAGGGCCTATGCCAGCCTCTCCCAACGGGAAACCCCCGTGGTACGGGCCGTGCGCAGTGTGGCCCCTGCGGTGGTGAACATCAGCACCACCTACACGGAAACCCGCCACAGAACGGGATTCAGTGACCCCTTTTTCGAAGAATTTTTCAGGGATTTTTTCGAAGGCACCCCCGGAAGACGGCAGCAGCGCAGCAGCCTCGGCTCCGGTGTCATCATAGACGGCAAAAAGGGCTATGTGCTCACCAACGCCCATGTGGTGGCCAGGGGAGAAAGCATCACCGTCACCCTGGAGAATGGCCGGGAACTTCCCGCAGGCCTTGTGGGATCGGACACGGAAAGCGACCTTGCCGTGCTGCGCATCGACAGTCCCGAGCCCCTGCCCCAGGCTGTCCTTGGCAGCAGCACCGATCTCATGATCGGCGAAAGTGTCATTGCCATCGGCAACCCCTTCGGCTATTCCCATACCGTGACCACGGGTGTGGTCAGTGCCGTCAACCGCCATGTCCGCAGTGAACACCAGCTTTTCAAACGCTTCATCCAGACCGATGCCTCCATCAATCCGGGCAACTCCGGCGGCCCCCTGCTCAACATTCTCGGCGAGGTGATCGGCATCAACACTGCCATCCACGCCAAAGCCCAGGGGATCGGCTTTGCCATTCCCGTTGACCTGGCCCGGAAAATTGCCACAGACCTGATCCGCCATGGCATGGTGGTGCCCATGTGGACAGGGCTGGGCGTGCAGGAAATGGACAGGGGCCTGGCCACCTATATGGGCAAGGAAGAAGGCGACGGTCTTCTCGTCCGCCATGTGGAAAAAGACTCTCCCGCAGCCAGGGCGGGAATACGGCCCGGAGATCTGCTGCTGACCATGGGCGACCAGCCCCTCCAGAGGCTTTCCGACTACAGGGAGCAGCTGGAAATGATTCCGGCCGGAAGCCCGGTTCCCTTCCGCCTGATGCGCAAAGAAAAGCCCCTTACCCTTTCCCTCACCGTAGAGACCTTCCCCATGGAGAAGGTGCCTGCCCTTCCCGGAACCCTTCTGGGGATTGAGGTGGCAGAGGATCCCCAGGGCAGAGAAGGGGTTCTCATCACCAGGGTGCACAAAGGGAGCAACCTGGAACGTATCGGTGCCCAGCCCGGAGACCGCATCCGCAGCCTGGGAAACCGGGAAATCCGGAATCTGGGAGACTTGAAAATGGCCCTTGTCCGCCATCATATGGACAGGGAAACCGGTATCCGTATCCAGCGAGGAAACCGGGCCTATACCCTCACCATCCCCCTGGGTTCCTGACGCGGAAATGGCGGCTTAACGCCGCCATGACTGAAGCTCTGAACTTTTCCCTCCGGACAACAGCTCAGATCCTGGATCAGGCCTCTGCCACACACACGGCCCAGCCCCTGTCCACCCGGTTTTCCTTTGCAGTAAAATCATGGGACGCCAGGGCTTCCCTGACCATGGGAAGTTTTTCCTCAATAATGCCGGAAAGAATCACCCGCCCACCGGGCCGCAGCACCCGCCGGATATCCGGAATGAGCTGCACCACCACCTCTGCGAGGATATTCGCCACCACCAGATCAAAAGGCCCTGTCACCGCATCGGCCAGATTGCCGACGAAAAGTTCCCGCCGGTCCGGGCCAAATCCGTTTAAAGAAAGATTCTGGCCTGCCACCTCAATGGCAACCCCGTCATTGTCCACCCCCACAAGACGCCCTGCACCCAGAACTCCTGCGGTCATGAGCAAAATACCCGAGCCTGTGCCCACATCCAGTACCGCATCTCCCGGCTGCATCCAGGTCTCAATGGCCCGGATACAGAGGGCCGTTGTGGGATGGGTTCCCGTTCCAAAGGCCATACCCGGATCAATTTCCAGTACGATATCCTTCTCCTCAGCCACATAACTGCGCCAGGTGGGTTTCACCACAATGCGCTGCCCGATCTTCTCCGGCCAGAAAAAGGCCTTCCAGCTTTCGGCCCAGTCTTCCTCATCAATTTCCACAGGAAGGATACGCAGACGAAAACCCCATTCCACCGCCAGACGCTCCGCCTCCTGCCCGATGGCCTCCATCCGGCCCGCCGCGTCTTCATTTTTCGGAAGATAGCCCGTCACCGCAGGAAATTCCGGTCTGGGCAGGGCATCGTCCCCCCAGCCCTCTTCCGGCTCCAGATCCGGCTGGTCAATGCTCACCCCGGCAATTCCGTGGCTGGCAAAGACTGCGGCCAGAAGATCTTCCATCTGGGCTGGGTTTTCACCTTCAAAGACAATTTTTAAGGCAATCCACTTCATACGCCATCCTCCATACAGGGCCTCTCTGAAACGGGGAGGAGCATCCTTCCCCTGCCATTACAATCCTTACCCGTGCCCCACAGAACCGGGAAACGGCTTCCTCAGCCAAAAACCTCCGCCCTGTTTTTCAAGCCACACCCGTACGGAAAAGAGGCTTCAAAAAATCAAGCCCAAGAATACACGGAAGCCCCACAGGCAGCCCCTGTACGAATATTCAGCCGCGACAGACGGATCCTCTGGCTCCCTGTTCCTCAAAACCAGCGATACCCCACATAAAAGAACCTCCCTGACATCAGGGAGGTTCCACATACCAGCATACGAAGGCTCTCTTCAGCGTACTTCTTTATTCCCGCAAAAAGTCCGTCACCGGTTCACCTGACCGGGACGGCCAGAACCTGAAACTTCCAACCCAGACAGCCTCAAGGGCAAGAAGTGCGGCAAAACACCGGATGCCCATGTAAAAATGACCAGAATCCGCCAGTTTTCCTGAAAGTATGGGGCCTGCAAAGAAACCCAGCCCCCAGAACAGATAGAAAGTGGCAGAAACCGTTCCCTTCAGATCTGTAGGGAGAGATGTCCCCAGAAAAACCATGGATGCCACACAAAATATCCCCAGCCCGAAGGCTGCCAGGGCCAAAAAAACATAAACCCAGATATGTGTCAACACCGAGGCAAGGAGCATGCCCACCGCAGCGAGGAGAATACCATGCAACATTGTCCGTAAACTTCCGATCCCGTCCGACAGGCGACCTCCCAGGATCTGGGAAAGCCCCACCGCAACATAAAATAAAACAAAAAAAACACTTACGGAAATCGCCTCCGGTCCCTGAGCAGGGAGCATAACCGCAGGAATAAGGGTCAGAAACAGCCCATAGCCCCACCCGTACAAGACCACTCCCATGAGAATCCCTCCGACCCTGTACTGTGTCACAAGAAACAGGATGCTCCCCTGAGAATTTTTCAGAACAGGGGCCTGACGGGGCTCCTGAATGCACATTCCCGTCACCAGTGCCCCACAGAATCCTCCCAGAAAAAGAAGCGCGAAGGCTCCGGTGCCACCCGAGGCTTCAGGTACAGCAATGCCCAGAACAGCACCTGCCGTAAGCCCCAGATGGATTGAGGCATTGTAGACCCCGGTCGCAGTTCCTCTCCCGTCCTCATACAGAGCCGACAGCATCGCCGGAGCCAAAGCCCATACGGGAACTTCACCCATCCCCTGAAGCAGTCTGCCCGTCAGAATCAGTGCGGGGGTTCCGGCAAAGGCATACAGAAGCCCCGCCAGACAACAGCATGCATACCCCGCTGCCAGAAACCACCGAAATCCGTACCTGTCCGCAAACCAGCCGACGGGAAGCTGAAAAACAACAAAGGGCAGTGCAAAGGCGGATGCCAAAAGCCCCACCTCCATAAACGAACCCGACAAACAAAGCACCTTCGCGGGCAGCAGGGCTACCGTGGCTCCGATGCCCATCATCAGAAAAAACACACAGCCGTTCAGCATGACCACCGTTTTAAAACGCTCCATATCCTATTCCTCCGTGACCTTCAGAGAAGAAATTTTTCTTCTGTTCAGGACAAGGAAAACCGGAACCATCACTCAGGACGCAAAGCACCTTTTTCCTGACGTGTACTCACCTCAGAAAGGATGTATTCCGGCTATCCCCTGACAGAACCCTGTTAAACAGCGGGTTCCAGAGATGGAGGAGGAAGAAGCTGTACGGCGGATAGGAACATTGTAATACGCCCTGTGGTTTTATGAATTCCCCGATGACGGCAGAGAACGAACCTGTGCTTCAACAAAACACCTGCCGGTGGAATCTTTTTTTATCAGACTGCTATAAAATTTTTCCGTTTTCAGCCCCCGTTGGGACACAGCCTGCACACATACCATCCGAAGGACTCTTTTTCTTCACCACGCCCCTAATTTTCGAGCCGTACCCGAACGGAATGGGCATGAGCCTCAAGCCCTTCAATGCCCGCAAGGTGCATGACGTCGGAAGCCTCCTTCAGAAAAGCCTCCCGCGTATAGGAAATGAGGCTGGTCTTCTTCACAAAATGATCCACACCCAGAGCCGAGGCAAAACGGGCCGTGCCTGCGGTGGGCAGCACATGGTTGGGCCCTGCGATATAGTCGCCCATGGGTTCCGGCGTATGGCTGCCGCAGAAAATGGCTCCTGCGTTGCGCACCTTTCCGATCCAGGAGAGAGGCTCTTCCATGAGCAGCTCCAGATGCTCCGGCGCAAGGCGGTTGGACACTTCAAAGGCCTGCTCCAGGGTATCCACCACCAGAATGGCTCCGAAATCCCGCAAAGACGCCTCGGCAATTTCCCGTCGCGGCAGACGGGCCACCTGGATCTCCAGCTCGGCCTTCACTTTCTGGGCAAAATCCGCATCCGGCGTAACCAGAATGGCAGAAGCCAGGGTATCGTGCTCGGCCTGGGACAGAAGATCCGCCGCCGCATAGGTCGCAGGGGCAGAGCCATCGCTGATGACCAGAATCTCCGAAGGCCCTGCAATCATGTCAATGCCCACGGTGCCGGATACCAGCTTCTTGGCCAGGGTCACCCAGATATTGCCCGGCCCCACAATGACATCCACCCTGGGCACCTGGGCCGTCCCCCAGGCCATGGCCGCAATCCCCCAGGCGCTGCCCGCCCGGATCACCGTGTCGATGCCCACCTTCCGGGCCGCCACCAGCAGATGCGGGTTCACGGAGCCGTCCGCCATGGGAGGCGTGGTCATGATGACCTTTTTCACCCCTGCGATGCGGGCCGGGATCCCCCCCATGAGTACGGAAGACACAAGGGGGGTCATGCCGCCGGTGGCGCCGGGAACATACACCCCCGCCGCATCCACGGGTTTCACAAGCTGACCCAGCATCACCCCGTCCCTCGGGGTGTCAATCCAGGAATTCTGCACCTGCCTTCTGTGGAAGGAGGCAATCTGTTCCACGGCCCGATCCAGGGCCTTCATAAAATCGGGGCTGACGGCCTTTTCCGCGGCATCCATCTCCGCCGCGCTCACGGCAAGGGCATCTTCCGCCAGATCCGGGGCATCAAAACGGCGGGTATATTCCAGAACCGCCGCATCTCCACGGGTTCGAACCTCTTCAAGAATCCGGGCCACCTGGGCCGTCATGTCTTCCGTTTCACCAAGCCCTCTGGCCACAATGGCCTGAAGTCGGGCTTCTGCCTCTTTTGAGGGATATTTCAACATGTCCATAGGAATCATCTCACCTGGATGGGTTGGTTTTTGGTCTGTCATCTGCCTTCCTCAAATCCGATCAAACGAGGCCCTTCATACCACAACAATGGTTTTTGTGTAAGCACAGGGCATTTTTTTCCTCTTCAGATCCAGTCGAGATCTCTGAGCACCCCGTTGTGCATCGGATGAGATCCGCCCCCCCATCAATCCAGGCCGGATATTGACCCGGCTGGATATTGACAAGATTTCCCCTTGCGTAGATAACCGTTTTCGATTTCTGCGGATATGGCATAAAGACTCCGCACCGCTTCAAACCCCATCCCAAGACCGCCATCCTTCAAAACAGTTTTCCATCCCGAAAGGGGGTTTGCCATGACCAGACGCATCCACAATTTCAACCCCGGCCCTGCGGCCCTGCCCCTGTCCGTACTGGAGGAAGTACAGGCGGAAATGCTGGACTTCAGGGGATCGGGCATGTCCATTCTGGAAATCAGCCACAGATCCGATCTTTTCGGTGAAGTGCTGACCGAAACCCGCAACCGGGCCAGACGGCTTTTCGGCCTGCCCGACAACTACCGCGTGCTTTTCATCCAGGGCGGGGCCAGCCTTCAGTTCGCCATGGCTCCCCTGAACCTTCTGGACGAAAAGGACAGCGCCGATTACATCAACACCGGCACCTGGGCCACCAAGGCCTTTGAACAGGCCACCCTTCTGGGTAAAAAGGTCCGCTACGCCGCCTCTTCCAAAGACAAGGCCTTTTCCTTTATCCCCAAAACCGCAGATTTTGACCCAAACGCCCGTTATGTGCACCTCACCTCCAACAACACCATCCGGGGCACCCAGTGGCAGACCTATCCGGATACCCATGGCGTGCCCCTGGTCTGCGACATGTGCTCAGACATTTTCAGCCGCCCCGTTCCCGTGGAAAAATTCGGACTGATCTACGCCGGTGCCCAGAAAAACATGGGGCCTGCGGGGCTGACCCTGGTCATCATCCGGGAAGATCTTCTGGACTGGAATCCGGATGCCGTCATGCCCACCCTGCTGCGGTACAAGACCTATTCGGATCATTATTCCATGTACAACACCCCACCCTGTTTCGGCATCTATGTGGCGGAAAAGGTGCTGGCCTGGCTGGAAAAGGACATCGGCGGTCTTGAAAACATGGAGGCCCTGAACCGGGCCAAGGCGGATCGTCTCTACGGAACCCTGGACGCCACGGAGTTCTATGAAGGCACGGCGGCGAAAGAAGACCGTTCCCTGATGAACGTGACCTTCCGCCTCAGAAATCACGATCTGGAGCCCCTCTTCATCAAAGAGGCCCTGGCCGCAGGGCTTGGCGGACTCAAAGGGCATAAAAGTGTGGGCGGATGCCGGGCTTCCCTTTACAACGCCACCGGCATGGATGCCGTGGAAAGCCTTGTTGCCTTTATGCAGGATTTTGAAAAACGCATGGGCTGAGAACAGGTGGATGGCCATGAAAAGTGGCCTGCGTCTCTAGCTGCGGCCGGATCAGGCCGGAAGAATCCTGGGGGTTCCGGATCAGTGGGGCTCCTGAATCGGAGCTTTCCCCATCCTGCCCTGAATACATTTTCCCGAACACCTGGTCATCACCAGGCCTTTTTTTCAAAATCTTCCCCCCCCATTCTCCCGGTTCTTTAAAATTAAGATCCGGGAGATTTTTCCCAAATTGCAGAGCCAGGCCTTGCGCCACCTGCCCGGACAATAAAGCCCTGCCGTGCAGCCCGGTACTGAGTTCACACCGTTCCAAACTACAAAAATTAACAATATGTGGTAGTTTATTAACAATTCAAAGCACACTATGTTGTATACTGGAATGGTGTGAACCCAGTGCCAATACTTCGGGCCAGACCTCATTCCCCCTTCAGTACAAGATAGACATCCCTTGGGTTCAGCCCATTGATCCTGGCAATGGCAGCAAGGGTCTGATCCGGTTTACGCAGGGAAAGCCCTCTCTCCCTTATTCTCTCCAGAGCCGTTTCCAGGGGAATTCCCTCCCTCTGGCAGATTTCCCTTAAGCTTACGCTGTCCGCCCTGGGAAAGAGAGGCAGTCTGTCCTCCGTAATCCAGGCATCCTTGACCTGTTCCACCCCATTCATGAGCCAGGATACGGGCGGGGTATGGCTCAGAGACGAGAATAAGAAAAAGAGTGTCAGTACAAAGGCTCCGTAAAACTCCCTGGAAAGCCCCTTTCCGGAGTCACCCTCCATCTTGTCCCTTTTTTTGAAATAGGAGACAAAAAGCTTCCAGTTGTACGCAAAAAGGTGCAGGGTTCCCAGAATCAGAATGAAGATGGCGAAGGGCAGATAGAGGGTTTCCCATCCCTCCCTGGTCAGCCCCATGAATTTCCAGTTCAGCCAGTAGGCGATTCTGCCCGGTGGCATGATACAGAGCACAACCCCGCTGATGCTGGCGGTGATGAAGGCGAAAAAGAGGGTCAGGCTGATCCATTTTTTAAAACTGAAATGCGTCATGGATCTCTCCGGAAAGAAAACAGTACGTGAAAGAACCTGAAGTCTCGTGTTCAGACCAGCCTTCAGGTTCTTTCCTGGTGTGTTGTTTTTTTATCTTCTGCCAGGGCCTGTGGATAAAATCTGTTTTCAGAACGTAAACTTCATCCCCGCCATCCAGGCCACACCGTCAAGCCGCCATTCATCCTCCCTGGCCTTTTCATCAGTAAGATTTTCAATACGGGTAAAAACCTCCATCTGCGGACTGGCCTGCCAGGTTACGGCAAGATCCAGGGTGCCATAGTCGGAAAGGGTTTTTCGCTTGTTGCCGTCCATCATGTCCCGCTCTCCGATCCAGGAACCCGTAAGGCGAAAACGCAGATCCGGACGGGAAAGGTGATAGTCGAGATCCAGACCCGCCCGATGCTCCGGCCTTTCAAGAAGCCGCTTTCCTGTGCTTTTGTCTTCGGTTTCGGTGTAGCTGTGGCTCAAGGTGGCCCTGAATCCCTGAAAAGCCCGCCAGGAGGCACTCCACTCCACGCCCTGGGTGAGGGCTTCACCGATATTGGCATAGGTCTCAAGCTTGGGAGTCTTTTTGTAATCCACGGGGATCGTTGCAATGAGATCCTCAATCTCGTTGCGGAAAAAGGAGGCCCGGAACAGAAGACTGGAGGTGGCTTCCCAGTCCAGCCCCGCCTGCCAGGAGAGGGACTTTTCCGGCTTTAAATCCGCATTGGGCTGCACAATGAACTGACGCTTGTTCCGGGGCATTTCGGCATATCTTTTCTGAAGGGAGGGTGCGGCAAAGGCCGTTCCCAGGGATGCCCGCAGATGCAGGGTGTCTGTGGCCCGGAACACAAGACCTGCCTGGGGATTGAATTCCGTATCCCAGTCCTCATGATGGCTGACCCGGCCCCCGAGGGTAAGGAGGGTGCGGCCAAAATCCATTTCATCCTGAAGGTACAGACTGTGCGTTTGCTGATCCGCAGAATCACCGGGGATGCTGTGGGTCTTCTCTTTTGCCGGAATATGGGTGGCCTTGTCTTCCACCTTTTCCCCCAGATAGGCATAGCCCGCACTCAGGGTATGGAGGCTGAACATCCCCGATACCCCGGCCTCAAATTCCATGGACTGGGCCAGCTGTTCCAGGGAGCCGTCTTCCCTGCGGTGGTCGTGGGCGATGTAGCTGGCCCGGGTATGCATCCGTGTTAAAGGGCTGGGGCTGAAATCCGCCCTGGCGTTGATGGCGCTTCGCTCCTGAATTCTTTCCTGAATGACGGTCTGGCCACTTTTTTTTTGCGAATCATCCGTCGAGACCTGACGGGTAAAAAGGGGCGTCAGACTGAGCTGAAGGGTATCGGAAGGCTTGTGGTGAAGGGTTGCGGAAAGGGCCTCCCAGCGACTCTCATCCTTGGGCTGGGTGATGCCGTCATCCTTACGGTGGGTATAGTCCATACGGATACCGGAGTTTTCTGTTCCGTAATCCGCACCAACATGTCCCCGGAAACGATTGCTGCTGCCTGCGGCCACCCCCGCGCGAAGGGCTGTGCCCTCCTTTGCCCTTTTGGTGAAAATCTGCACCACACCGCCCAGGGCATCACTGCCGTAAAGGGCGGAACCCGGCCCCTTTACAACCTCGATGCGCTCTATGGCTTCCACGGGAATGCTGGCAATATCCACCACGTCATTGCCACCGATGAATCGCTGCCCGTCCACCAGCACCAGGGTATGATGGGCATCCAGCCCCATGAGCCGCACACTGCCGCCTCCACCCCACGACCCCGTGCGCTCCACCACCTGCAAACCGGGAATTTCCCTTAAAAGCACCTGAATATTCTGGGGCTGGCGTGCGGCAATCTCCTCTGCGGTGATCACATAGGTGGGCCGGGGCGTATCCGAAAGGCGCTGCTCCGTACGGCTGGCACTGACCACCACCTGACCCAGTTCCGTATCCCCTGACTCCCTGGCCTGAAGTCCACCTGCGGCCAGCAGAAAAACAAGGCACAGGATGCCGGATGTTAAGCCTGTTCCCTTCATGGTCTCTTCTCCTTTTTACATTCCTGAAAATTGAATAAACCCGTCACCCATGATTTTTTTAAAAAAACCTGAAAGGGTTCAGGGATATGCCTCATTATGGGGGTTTTGATAGTTCGGCAGACTTATACTGTCAATACAAATTACGCTAAGCCTAAAAAAACATACTGAGACATTTGATTTTGGAAATATTCAAAGATAGGTGGGGGCCAAATTTTTAAAAAGGACTAAAAAAACAGATTGGAAAGCGAAAGGAATATGAAATGAAAACTTCCAGCGTACGGAATCTGAAAATCCTCACAGGTCTGCTGATCTGCCTGATCCTCCCCGCAGGCCTCAGTACCAAAGAGCAGCAATATCCGGAAAGCATCCGAAAAATGGCCCCCATCACAGCCATACAGAAAAAGGGATGACAGAGGCGGAAATGACCAAAAATATCCGGAATCAGAGAAGGCAGGGCAGGACGGAAACCGGGGAGTAGGCAAAAAAACAGAGGCAGAGCCTCAGCGTACGCCATTTATTCCAAAGCAAAAATTCTGAAAACCAACTGGGTAAAGATGAGTGGGAGAGGGGCCGGGGGTGAGGGGAGAAAGAAATAAACAACCACAATGTTCATGGCTTTGTCGCAAAATTTTTCTGCTTACTCTCCTGGCTCAGCCATGCCGCATCAGGTCTTGCCTTTGCCTCCATGCCCTTTTCCTGAAAGGTGAGAACAGCCGTTCATTTGACCCATACAGCATTGAGCCCAGCGTTCCGACGCTGGAGCATGGGAACGATAACTGAAGCAAGATGGTAATCAGGAAAATTTTTAAACCGCACAAAGCCATTTGCTGTTTTTTGAAAAATGCAGTTCCAATTTGGGCCAGTATCTCAAAAGTGACCGTGCGGAGTATAAAGTATACCGCCCTATAAAGGAGCATATTCCTCTCCTCCATCCCTTTGCCACCCCCCGCCCAACACCCGATACAGATCCAGAGCCGCATGGAGACGGCCAAGTCTGAGCTGCACCGCCTGATCTTCGGCCTGAAACAGGCTGCGCTGGGCTTCCAGAAGGGTCAGGAGGTCATCGGCTCCCTCCCTGTAGCGCAGTTCCGCAAGGAAAAGACTGCGGGAGGTCTTTTCCACAACATCCTCCTGCAATGCCATCTGGCGGGCGGAAAAATCCGTCCGGTTCAGCGCATCCTCCACCTCTTTCAAGGCCGTGAGAATGGTTTTACGGTAGCTTTCCACCTGTTCCCGGAGCTGGGATTCCGCAACAAGAATCTGATTTTTTCTGCGTCCGCCATCAAAAAGGGTCTGGACGATGGCTGCGGAAAGGCCAAGACTGCTCTGGGGATTGGAGAGGGACAGCAGGGTTGTACTGGCCAGACCTCCGGAACCGGAAAGCTGGAAGGTAGGCAGAAATGCGGTTCGCGCCACGGTGACACTGGCCTCGGATGCGGCGATCTGGGCCTCCGCCCTGGCGATATCCGGCCTGCGCACAAGAAGGTCGGAAGGAAGAAAGGCCCCCACTTCGGGAATCGTAAGTTTTCCGAAGGTTTCGGAAGGAAGCCGAAAGGTCTGGGGGGCACGGCCCACCAGAATGGCCAGGGCGGAAAGCTGCTGGCGGCGCTGTTCTTCAAGGGAAAGAAGGGAGGCTTTCTGGGCCAGAACGGCGGACTCCTGACGCCGCAGATCCAGCTCCGTGGCGCTGCCGTGGCGGTGGCGGGAGGTCACAACGTCCAGCACCCTTCCAGCGATCTCAAGGTTGTTCCGGGCAATCTCCAGGCGCTTTTCAAGGGCAAGCACCTGAAAGTACCCCGCCGCAACACCTGTCATCAGACTGAGACGCACAGCCTCCCCATCAAAGGCAGCAGCGCTGAAAAGGGCATCCGCAGCCCGCACATCCGCAGCCACCCTTCCCCAGACATCCGCCTCATAGCTGACTCCGAGGGAAAGGGAGGTGGATTCGGCGGAAACGCCCCTGCCTCCGGACTCCCAGCTTTTGCGCCAGGCACTGCCCCCGCTGAGGCTCAGGGAAGGGAAGAGGGAGCTTCCCGCAAGGCGGAGCTGAGTTTCCGCCTGAATCACCCGCTCCACCGTCATGGCCAGATCCGGCGATGCGGCAAGAGCCTCATCCAGAAGCCCTTCCAGATCCGAAGACCCGAAACTGCACCACCAGTCCTTTTCCGGCAGAAGTCCCGCAGGATTTACCGCAGCAGACCAGTTTTCCGGCAGGGCGGGTAGGCTCTCCAGGGCCTGCGGATCCTTGAGGGCGCAGCCTCCTGCCATGCAGGCCAGAAGAAAAAGGGCAGACAGCCCTGAAAGGATTTTTTTAGCAGACCACCATGTTTTTTCCATGTACTTTTCCCCTTCATCATTCCGAGGCAAGGGCCAGCACCGGATCCAGCCCTGCGGCCTTCCGGGCGGGCAGGTACCCGAACACAAGACCCGTAGCAAAGGCACAGCCAAAGGCCAGCAGCACGGGGGCAGAACTGTAGTACACGGGCGTTCCCAGGGCAGCGACGACCGCCCCCACTCCGATGCCGACGGCAACACCGATAAGTCCCCCAAAGGTGGAGACCACCAGTGCCTCAATGAGAAACTGCTGAAGAATGTTGCGCATCCTGGCTCCGGTGGCCATGCGGATACCGATTTCACGGGTGCGTTCCGTAACACTCACCAGCATGATGTTCATGACCCCGATGCCGCCCACCAGGAGGGAGATGGCGGCAATGGAACCGAGGAGAAGGGTCAGGGTGTTGTGGGTTTCGGAAACGGAGTCAATGAGGGAAGCCATGTTGCGGATCTGAAAGTCCTCCACCCCATGACGGGCCAGAAGCAGGGCATGTACCTCGTCCTGGGTGGCGTCGATGCGGGCCACATCTTCCACCGCCACCGTGATGTTCCTCAAGTGCCGCTGCCCGGTGAGACGCAGACTGCCCGTGGTGTAGGGCACCAGCACCACATCATCCTGATCCCTGCCGCCAAAACCTGCCCCCATGGGTGCCATGACCCCGATCACCTGAAAGGGAATGCGATTGATGAGGATATACGCCCCCAGAGGATCAGAATCCGGAAAAAGGGCTTTTGCAGCGGTCTGTCCCAGAACGGCTACGGTGGCATAACCAGCTTCATCTTCGCCGGTGAAAAAAGTTCCTCTGACAGGCTCCCAGCTTCTGGCCAGCACATAGCTCCAGGAGGTACCGTTAATTTCCGTTCTGTGATCCATACGGCCATGACGCAGGGTCACGGAGCCGGACTGCTCCGGTACCGCAACCAGCACATTGGCAAGTTCTGAAACAGCCTGCACGTCCGCAGGCAGAAGGGTGGCAACCTCCCCGCGGCCCCGCATGTTGGGAGCCCCCGGCCTGACGGTGAGGAGGTTGCTGCCCATGCTGCGGATACTTTCCACAACCGTCTGCCGCGCTCCGTCACCGATCCCCATCATGACAATCACCGAGGCTACGCCGATGACAATGCCAAGAAGGGTAAGAATGGTTCGGAAAATATTGCTTTTCAGAGAACGGAATGCTGTAAGGGTGGCTTCCATCAGCTCACCGAAAACCGGAGCCCCCCCGGGGACGGCCCTGCTTTCCGGAAAATCTCCACGAATCGGCTGGGGGCCGGGATCAGAAAGGATACGCCCGTCCCGGATCTCAATGATACGATCCGCATGGGCGGCAACCTCCCTTTCATGGGTAATGAGAATCAGGGTATGCCCCTCTTCCGAAAGCCCCTTCAGAAGCCGCATGACCTCATCCCCACTCCGGCTGTCCAGCGCCCCCGTGGGTTCGTCCGCCAGAAGAATCCGGCCACCGTTCATCAGGGCACGGGCAATGGAAACCCGCTGCTGCTGCCCGCCGGACAGCTGGGAGGGTCTGTGGAAAATCCGGTCGCCCAGTCCCAGATCCTCAAGAAGGCGGGTGGCCCTCTCCTTTCTTTCCCCGGATTTCATGCCCGCATACACGGCGGGGACAGCCACATTCTCCTGGGCACTGGCCGTGGCGATGAGGTTGTAATTCTGAAAAACAAAGCCGAATTCCTCCCGCCGCATCCGGGCCAGCTCTCCCTTGTCCAGCAGGGACACATCCTGCCCTCTGAACAGGTACTGCCCCTCTGTCGGACGATCCAGACAGCCGAGAATGTTCATCAGGGTGGACTTTCCAGACCCGGAGCTGCCCATGATGGCCACAAACTCTCCGGGATAGATGCTGAGATCCATGCCATGCAGCACTTCCACATCCATATCACCGCTGCGGTACACCTTGGTGACACCGCAGAGTTCCAGCAGGGGTTCCTTGTTGTCTGTCATCGCATCCTCGGCATTCCGGGCATGGTATTCCCCCCTGAACGGGCAGCAGCCTCCTTTCCGGAACCGGAAAGCTTCTGCCCCGTTATCACCACCTCTCCCTCCTCAAGACCGGAAAGAATCTGAACCTGCACCCGGTTGCTGACCCCGGTCTGCACTTCCCGAATCTGGACAAGGCCATCGGCACCCAGCACACGCACCCTGGCAGAGGGGTTCCGGGATCCGAATTCCCGCGCAGGCCGTTCTCCATGAAATCCTGCCTCATCCCCTGTTCCCCCTTCCCGTTTCTGGGGCAGCCGCGCAGCCCCTCTATCCCCTGTCATGAGAGCAGAAACGGGCAGGATCAGTGCCTTTTCCGCAGAAGCCACCACAAAAAAAACCTGGGCCGTCATCTGGGTAAAAAGTTCAGCCCCCCTGTTGTCCACATCAAAAAGGGCGTTATAAAGTACCACATTGTTCTCCACCACAGGGGTGGGTTCAATGCGCTGCAACCTTCCCTGCCATTTGCGCTTCTGGCTGCCCAGGGTGGTAAAATAGGCGGGCATTCCTTTAAAAAGCCGATTGATATCCGCCTCTGACACCCGGGTTTCCACAGTCATGGTGGAAAGATCGGCGATACGAAGAAGGGTTGGAGCCTGCTGACTGGCGTTAAGCGCCTGACCCTGACGGGCAGAAATGGACACCACGGTACCCCCCATAGGGGCATAAATACGGGCATAACCGAGGCTGGCCTCATCCGCCCGCAGACTGGATTCGGTCTGCTCAATCTGGGCAAGAAGCATGGCCACCTGGGCTTCAGCGGAAAGGAGGGCGGTTTCCGCATTCTGAGCCGTTTCCAGGGTGGCCGCGCCTTCGGCGAGAAGCTTTTTCTGGCGCTCATTATGGTTTCTGGCCTGCTGAAGCTGGGCCCTGCGATCCATCAGCTGGGCCTTCTGATACTTGAGCTGGGCACGGCTGGCATCCACCTTAGCGATAAAAAGGGTAGGATCGATCTCCGCCAGAAGATCCCCTTCCTTCACCCCATCGCCCACTGCAACGGCAATGCGCTGCAACTGCCCCGAAACCTGGGCTCCCACATCGACATAGCTTTTGGGCTGCAGCACACCCGTAGCCGCTACCAGATCCTCGATACTTCCCCGCTGGACAGATGCTGTTATCCATCCTTCGGCCCGGGATGTCTCTCTGGAGAAAAAATGCCAGAGTACCGCACCCGCAACTGCAAACATCACAAAGAGATATACGATCCAAACCGCTCTTCCCTGCCGTCTTCCGTTTTTTTCGTCCGCCTGCTTCATGGCTTTTCCCATGACAACCTTCACCCCGCCCTTCAAAAAAGATTTCTGATTACCGCGTTGTTTCAGATATCAATTTTATTGATGGTGCCCATGTTTCAGCATGGGAACGATCGCTGGGGTAAGGTGGTCATCAAAAAAATTACACTTCTTCCTTACCCCGATCCAAAAAGAGATCCCCGTCCTCATACCGAAGAACCTGTGCATCTGGAAAGTAAACTTGCGTAAAGTTTCATCCAAAAAGGGTCTGACCCCTTTTATATGAAATTGTTCTTGACTGTACACGGAAATCATATACGGTTATCGTAACAAAAAAAACGGAGGTTCCCATGGACAAAGACACGCTCAAAGCCCTGCAACGCGAAATTCTTCTTGGGTTCTGGAAAATCCACATCCTCTACCATGCCACCGAAGAACCTGTGGTGGGGCAATGGATGCTGAAGGAACTCCGACGCCACGGCTATGAGGTCAGTCCCGGCACCCTGTATCCCATCCTGCACCGCATGGAAGCCCTGGGCTGGCTCCGGAGTGAAACGAAAAACGATGCGGCCTCCCGCAGCAGACGCTCCTTTTACACCACCCCCCTGGGAGAGGAAATTCTTTCCATGGCCCTGATTCAGGTTCGGGAGTTGATGCAGGAAACCCGGATTCAGGATGCCTTCCCATCGCCTGAACCCTGAAAGGAAAAAACGCCCATGACAGACAAGAAGTTCCAGAATCGCAGCCCTATGGCCGTCTTTCTCATCTTCCTGCGCCTTGGCCTCACCTCCTTTGGCGGCCCCATCGCCCATCTCGGATACTTCCGGGAGGAATTTGTCAGCCGTCGCAAATGGCTGACGGAAAGAAGCTACGCCGATCTCGTGGCCCTCTGCCAGTTCCTCCCGGGGCCTGCCAGCAGTCAGGTGGGGCTTGCCATCGGCCTTTCCCAGGCGGGCTATACCGGAGCCTTTGCCGCCTGGCTGGGGTTCACCCTGCCCTCGGCTTTTGCCCTCATTCTCTTTGCCCTGGGCATTTCCCACTATGGGGAGCTGCTTTCTTCCGGCGTTCTCCACGGCCTAAAAATTGTCGCCGTGGCCGTGGTGGCCCATGCGGTGTGGGGTATGGCCAAAAGCCTCTGCACGGACACCCTGAGGATCAGCATCATGACCCTTGCCACCTGCTGGGTGCTCCTCTTTCCCACGGCTCTGGGACAGATGCTGGTGATCCTTGGGGCCGGAATTTTCGGCACTCTTTTCTTCAAACCCAAGGCCTCCACAGCCCAGGACAGCCTGCCCCTGACCCTGGGCCGGAAAGCAGGTTTTTTCTTTCTTTTCCTTTTTTTCCTTCTCCTCGGAGGCCTGCCCCTCCTGGCCAGCCTCTTCCCGCATCCGGCCCTGGCCATGACCGATGCCTTCTACCGTGCAGGCTCCCTCGTCTTTGGAGGCGGTCATGTGGTGCTGCCCCTCCTTCAGGCGGCGGTGGTGCCCTCGGGCTGGGTGAGCGGAGACGCCTTTCTTGCGGGCTACGGCGCGGCTCAGGCCGTTCCCGGCCCCCTTTTCACCTTTGCAGCCTTCCTGGGTGCCTCCATGCAGCCCCCCCCATCGGGCCTCATGGGCGGTCTCCTCTGCCTCGGGGCCATTTTCCTGCCCTCCTTTCTTCTGGTTTTCGGCACCCTGCCCTTCTGGGAAGGCTTACGCCGCAGCAGCCGTATGCAGACAGCCCTTGCGGGCATCAACGCCGCCGTGGTGGGCCTTCTCCTTGCCGCCCTCTACACGCCGGTGTGGACCAGTGCCATCTTCAGGCCCCAGGATTTCGGGCTTGGTCTCATCGCCTTCATCGCCCTCATGTTCTGGAAACTGCCGCCCTGGCTGGTGGTGCTGGGTGCGGGGGCGGGAGGATGGGGACTCAGCTTCTTCAGCTGAAATGCCTTTCTTCCTTGTTTTGCTCTTCTGATATTGGGCAATCCCCAGGATTTGCGGGGCTGTTTTTTATACTCAAACAGCCATAGAGGCGGACATGCACTTGCCATATCAAGACGAATTGCAAAAAGGGTATTCTTCTGGCCCACAAGAAGGACATAAACCCGCAGGAGAAAGCCATTTTTGACTATGCAAGGGATAAATTTTACGGATTTTGAACCAGAAGAGGGCTGGCCCCTTTTCCGGGGTCAAGTTCATGGTGATGGGTAAAGTGGCCTGGCAGGGCCTGATGGCTGATGATAATGAGAATACCGTCCCGCTGCCGCCTCCGGAGCATGGCAAGCAGGGCCTCTGCGGTGGGGCTGTCCAGGCCTTCAAAGGGCTCGTCCAGAATGAGAATGGACGTTTCCAGCAGAAGCAGCCGTGCCAGAGCCAGTCTTCTTGCCTGACCGCCGGAAAGTCCGGTGGCATAGGCTCCCAGGGGGGTATCCAGTCCTTCGGGCAGAGTCTCTGCCCAGTCGGCGAGCTGTACATCGGCCAGCAGCTCCCAGAGCACCCCCTCTCCGGCCTGGGGTCGGGCCAGGGCCAGATTCTCTCCAAGACTCAGGGGAAAAAGGTGCAGCTCCTGATCGAGAAGCCCCACATAACGGCGCAGACAGCCCTCTTCAATGTCTTCCATGGGAAGGCCATTCACACGCACCTTTCCGGATACGGGGGAAAGCCAGCCTGCCATGACCGCTGCCAGGGTGGATTTCCCGCAGCCTGAAGGCCCGCACACCCAGAGACTGTCCCCTTTTTTCAGATCCAGAGACACCCCGTCCGGCCCGTTCAGCGCGCCCTGCTGACGGGCGTGGACGGCATCCAGACAAAGACTGGGATCCCCCGGAAGTGCCGTGATCCCTCCTTTTTTTTCCTCCCCGCCCTCCCCTTGCCCCAGTTCCCGCAACCGTGTCCTCGCTCCCAGGGTAAATCCTAAGGCCTGAAAGGTCTGGCCAAGGGGAAGCATGGCTTCCACAAGACCCAGCAGCACACAAGAGAACCCCGCAAGCAGGGCGGCAGAAAGGCTTCCCCCCTGAACGGCCTTTCCCCCGTACAGCAGCATCAGCAACAGCCCTGCGGAAAGAAAAAGAAACACAAGAAGCTGGGCAAAAATCCCCAGACAGCGTAAGCGCCACTGGTTCTGAAGCACTTCCCTGTCATGGCCGGTCAGGGTGCGCAGACGCGCCGTAAAGGCCCCTGTGGTGCGCAGGGTGAGCAGACCTGCCAGGGTTTCCATAAAATACTGTCTGCGTTCTCCGGCTTTCCGGGTCTGGCTGCGGGCAAGGTGCAGGGCGGGAAACAGAAGAAGGGGGGGCAGAATAACCAGAAGAGAAAAAAGTACAGCTGAAAAAATCAGACCCAGGGGAAGGGAAAAGAAAAACAGGGTCAGCAGAAAGACAAGCCCCAGAAAAAGGGAGCAGACCCAGGGAGCCAGAACCCGCAAAGGCCACTGATCCAGCAGGTCGATGTCCGTCAGCATCCGCTGCATGAGATCGCCGCTGCCAAACCGGGCCAGCCGGAAACGGTTCATGCGGGAAAGAAGGTCAAAAAGCCAGAGCCGTAAATGTGACAGAAGCCGCAGGATACCGTCATGGGAAACGACGCGCTCACCGTACAGGGCCAGGGTTCGGACAATGGCCAGCAGGCGGATCAGGGCAGCAGGCTGAAAATAGTTGAAGGTGTGCAGGGTAGCAAGGTGAAGACCCGCCACCCCTGCTGCGGTGAGAAACCACCCGGAAACCGCCAGCAGAAAAACCGCAGCCCCCAGCCCCAGAACCCCCAGAGCCAGCCCCAGAAAGCCCATGATTCCCTGCTGTACCAGAAGGGAGCTTAAGGAGAGAGGTTTTTCAGGGGCGGGCTTCACCAGGTTTTCCTCGTCGAGAGATGTCCGGAAATCTCTTTTTCAGACTTTTGGGGGATGAGGGTGGGGCAGAGGATCGGCCAAAGATCATGAGCTGCGCTGTTTCACCACCCCGATGCGGGGAAAATCAGGCTCCGTGGCCGCCCAGGTAGGCTGAATGCACCTCGGGATTGGCCAGAAGATTCGGGGCCGTATCCGCCAGCACCACCCGGCCCACCTCCATGACATAACCCCTGTGGGCCAGACGCAAAGCCGCCCTGGCATTCTGCTCCACCAGCACCACGGTGACCCCGCTCTCGTTGATCTGACGAATGGTTTCAAAGATGGCCTTGATAATGAGGGGGGCAAGTCCCAGGGAAGGTTCATCCAGAAGAAGCAGGCGGGGATGGGCCATGAGGGCCCGGCCGATGGCCAGCATCTGCTGTTCGCCGCCGGAAAGGGTTCCGGCCAGCTGTCTGCGTCTTTCCTTTAAAATGGGAAAAAGGGTGAAGATCCAGTCCCTCGTTTCCCGATCCCTCTCCTTATCCTTGCTGGTGAAGGCCCCAAGACGCAGGTTTTCCTCCACGGTAAGGGTACCGAAGACCCGGCGACCCTCGGGAACCTGGGCGATTCCCATTTCCACGATGCGGTGGGCGGGCAGGGTGTGCAGGGGCCTGCCGTCAAAGAGAATCCCGCCGGATGCGGGTTTCACAAGCCCGCTGATGGCCATGAGGGTGGTGGATTTCCCCGCACCGTTGGCCCCTAAGATACTGACGATCTCCCCTTCGGAGACCTTCATGTCAATGCCGTGCAGGGCCTCCACATTGCCGTATTTCACCACAAGATTTTCAAGGCTCAGCATGGGCTTTCTCCGTCTCCGTTCCGGATTTCCTCACAGTCCTCTTCCTCAACGCCGAGATAGGCCTCAATCACCCTGGGATTGTTCTTCACCTCCTCTGGGCTGCCTTCGGCGATTTTTGTGCCATACTCGATCACCACAAGCTTTTCACAGGCCCGCATCACAAGACCCATGTCATGCTCGATGAGGAGTACGGTGATGCCCATTTTCCCGATCTCCCGGATCAGGGTGAGCAGCTCCGCCGTTTCCTGATCGTTCATGCCCCCTGCGGGTTCGTCGAGAATGAGGAGTCTCGGCCCGCTGGCCAGGGCCCGGGCTATCTCTAAAAGCCGCTGCTTGCCATAGGAAAGGCTGGAGGCCGGAAGACCCGCCTGTTCCCAGAGCCCCACAAATTCCAGCATCTTCCGGGACGTTTCCAGGGCCTGTTTTTCCTCCCTGCGCTGCCCCGGTGTCCGGAGCATGGAGGTGAAAATGCCGGACTTCATGCGGCAGTGGCAGCCCGCCAGCACATTCTCCACCACGGGCATGTTCTGAAAAAGACGGATGCTCTGAAAGGTGCGGGCAATGCCCATTTCCACGATTTTATGGGGTTTTCTGCCTTTGATGGAAACCCCGTCAAAAAGAATATCTCCGGAATCCGGGGTGTAGTTGCCTGTGATGAGGTTGAACACCGTGGTTTTTCCGGCCCCGTTAGGCCCGATAAGCCCCACTACGGAACCCGCTTCCACGGAAAAACTCACCCGGTTCACCGCTGTGAGGCCGCCAAAGGTTTTCACCGCTTTTTCAAGGATCAGAAGACTCATGCCGGACCTCCCCGTTTCCGGATCACACCGGCGTACTTACGCACAAGGGGCGGCAGCAGTCCCTTGTTGCGGAAAATCATCATGAGCACCATGGCCGCACCGAAAAAGAGCATACGGGCGTCGGCAAAATTCCTGAAGATTTCCGGCAGGCCCACCAGCAGAAACGCCCCCAGAATAACGCCGGGAATGCTGCCCGCCCCTCCGAGAATCACAATGGCAAAGATCAGAACGGATTCCCAGAAATTGAAGGAACCCGGCGAGATGGTACTCATCTTGGCGGCGAACAGGGTGCCCGCCATGCCCGCCCATACCGCACCGATAACAAAGGCCGCAAGCTTGTAGGAGGCCGTGGGAATGCCTGAGCCTTCGGCTGCGGTGTCGTCTTCCTTGATGTAGTTGAGGGCCCGTCCGAAGCGGGACTGTTCCAGACGGTAGAAAAACCAGATGGTGAGCAGAAGAAAACCACCAATGAGATAATAGAACTGCCAGGGTCTGCGGATGCGGATATCGAAAAGTTCCGGCCTTGGAATGCCAAAAATCCCGTTGGAACCGCCGGTCAGGCCAAAGATATCGTTTTCCAGGGCAATGCGTACGATCTCCCCCACACCAATGGTGACAATGGCCAGATAATCCCCCCGCAGGTGGATGATGGGCCGGGCCACGATGAGGGCAAAAATCCCTGCCGCAAGACCTGAAAGGGGCATGGCCCAGAGGATGGGCACATTGTAACGGGTGGCGAGAATGGCCGCCGTATACGCCCCCACCGCGTAATAGGCCGCATGGCCCAGATTGAAAAGCCCCGTGTGTCCCACAATCCAGTTCAGGCTTAAGCCTAAAAGGGCATAAAGCCAGATATCGTTTAAAACCCCTATCCAGTAGGGATTGTCAAACAGCACGGGAAAGCAGGCAAAAAAGGCCAGAAGAATACTTAAAATCACATGTTTCTGATTCATAGCTTGTCCGCCACACGTTCTCCCAGAAGGCCCCGGGGACGCACCAGAAGAATGAGGATGAGCACGGCAAAGGCGATGGCGTCCTTCCATGCGGTGGAGATATAGGCGGCTCCCATGGCTTCCAGCACACCGAGAAGAAGCCCGCCCAGCATGGCACCGGGAATGTTACCGATACCGCCGATGATCGCTGCCGTAAAAGCCTTGAGGCCAAAGACCCAGCCCATGGTGAAGTTGATCTGACCGTAATAAATGCCCACCATAACCCCTGCGGCAGCGCCTAAGGCCGGGCCGATGAGAAAGACGATCTGGATCACCCGATCCACATTGATGCCCATGAGCCGGGCCGCGTCCTGATCAATGGCTGCCGCCCGTATGGCCGTCCCCATGCGGGTTTTCTGCACAAAACCATAAAGCCCCGCCATCATGAGAATGGAAACGAGAAAAAGCAGGATACGCAGAAGGGGAATCTCAACACCCAGAACGGAAAGGGGCATGTTGGGAAAAATACCATGGGGATAAACCTGAAAGCGGGCTCCGTATACCAGCATGATGGCATTCTGCAGAAAAATGGATGCCCCCAGGGCGGACACAATGGCCGAAAGCCTTGGGGAGGAGCGCAGGGGCCGGTAAGCCACCCGCTCCAGCAGCACTCCCACCAGAGCCACCATGCCCATGACCAGAAGAATCAGTACCAGCACCCCGAAAAAAGGCCCCAGAAGCTCCGTAAAGGCAAAGACACCGAGAAAGGTCAGCCCGAGATAGGCGCCCATGGTAAAAAGCTCGCCGTGGGCAAAGTTCATGAGCTTCATCACCCCGTACACCATGGTGTAGCCCAGGGCGACCAGGGCATAGATACCGCCAACGGCCAGACCGTTGAACAACTGCTGCAAGAAAAAATCCATGGTTCTCTTCCCGGAAAAAACATCAGAATCCAACATCCATGCAAAGGGCGGACAGGAGCGGGCCGCCTTCCTTATCAGAAAGCGGCCCGGAACAGTTTATGCGTCCGACCGGCTGCCTCTCTGGAGCTTAGGGCATCAGCACAAAGGCACCTTCAGGGCTGACCTGATAGACCCGGTACACGTCACCGATACGATCCCCATCGTCATTGAAGGAGATGGTTCCCGTAAGGGCGGGCATATCCTTAAGCTGTTTGTGCATATAAGCCGCCACATCCTTTGTTTTGGTGGAACCGGAGCCTTCAATGGATTTCACGATGGTGGTGAAGGCATCCCCTGCCAGAACAGCCCAGATGGAGCCGGGCAGTTTCCCGTATTTATTCTGGAAGGCGCTCAGGAAGGCTTTGGCTTCGGGCGTGGGCAGATCCTGGGGAACCGGAGGGCTTAAGAAGTAGAAGCCCTTGGCCGCCTGCTTCCCTGCAATCTCCACAAGGTCGGGGTTGTTGGTGGCGTCCCCGCCCATCATGGGTACATCCCAGCCCATTTCCATTTTCTGGCGGAGGAGAAGTCCGGCTTCAGGATAATAGCCTGTGAAAAGAATCACATCAGGACTGGCGGCCCGCATACGGGTGAGGATGGTGTTGAAATCCCGCTCTCCCGGAGTCAGGGCGTCAAAAAAGACAATCTGGCTTCCCTTGGCCGCAGTGATGAATTTTTGGGCGTCATCGGCAAGCCCTTTGGCGTAGGAGGTGTTGTCGTGGAGAATGGCAATTTTTGAAAATCCCATACCCTTCAGGGCCTTGGCCGCCACCATGGCCTGCTCGTCATTTTTGGGACAGGTACGGAAAAAATAGGGCAGCCCCTTTTCCGTCAGCCGGTTGGAGGTGGCACCGTTGGCAACCTGGATGATTTCATAGTCATCATAAATATTCTGGGCCGCTTCCGCCACGGAAGAGCCATAGGTACCGATGGCCGCCACCACCTTGCGGGTGGCCAGTTTCTGGGCTGCCAGGGCTGCAGCACGGGGATCACCGGCATCATCTTCCACCACAACCTCGATCTTTTTACCGAGAACCCCGCCCTTGGCATTCACTTCATCGGCCATCAGGGTCACGATGTCCCGCATATCCTGCCCTTCACTGGCCCAGGAACCGGTCATGGGCGCCATGAGACCGATACGGATGGTCTGGGCAAAAACGGGAACCGTCAATAAGGATAAACCTGCCAAGAGACACAGAATTTTTTTCATGTTTTCCTCCCTGTTGCATTAAGGATATCCGGAAAAACAATGGATACAGTGAATTTTTTCATTTAGCAGAGGGGTACAAGCCCTGTCAATTGCTTTGTTTGCAAGATGTTTTCCAATATCTCTTTGATTTTCATAGGCTTTTGCTGCAATGCAACCAGAGAAGAGGCTGGGGTGCCGTCTGAACGGGCACAAAAAAAGGCGTCCTCCTGCGGGAGGACGCCCTGTCCGGATCAGTAGCGGTAATGCTCCGGTTTGAAAGGCCCTTCGGGGGAAATTCCCAGATAGGCCGACTGTTCCGGTGTCAGCCGTGTCAGCCGCACACCCAGGCGGCCAAGGTGCAGGCGTGCCACTTCCTCATCCAGGGTTTTGGGCAGGGTATAGACCTCTTTTTCATGGGGCTGGGTGGCCAGAGCAATCTGGGCCAGGGTCTGGTTGGTGAAGGAGTTGCTCATCACAAAGCTGGGATGCCCTGTGGCGCAGCCCAGATTCACAAGCCTGCCCTCGGCCAGCACGATGATGGAACGACCGGACTTCAAAGTCCATTTGTCCACCTGGGGCTTGATGTTGAGCCGCTTGCACTCCGGCGTGTTTTCGAGGTAGGCCATGTCGATTTCATTGTCAAAATGACCGATGTTGCAGACAATGGCCTCGTTTTTCATGGCTTCCATGTGGCTGGCCGTAATGACATGGTAATTGCCCGTCGCGGTTACAAAAATATCGCCCATGGATGCCGCTTCTTCCATGGTCAGCACCTCAAAGCCTTCCATGGCCGCCTGGAGGGCGCAGATGGGATCGATCTCCGTCACCAGCACCCGGGCTCCGAAGCCCTTCATGGAACGGGCGCAGCCCTTGCCCACATCCCCGTATCCGCAGACCACCACCACCTTGCCTGCGATCATCACATCCGTGGCCCGCTTGATGCCGTCCGCCAGAGATTCCTGGCAGCCGTAGAGGTTGTCGAATTTGCTCTTGGTCACGGAATCGTTCACGTTGATGGCGGGAAAGAGCAGCTCGCCCTTTTTCTGAAGCTGATAGAGACGGCCCACGCCCGTGGTGGTTTCTTCGGATACGCCCCGGATCTTTGCCGCCATGCGGGTCCACTGACCGGGATCCCTTTCATAGGCCAGACGCAGGCGGTCGAAAAGGCATTTTTCCTCCAGGGAACCCGGTGTCCGGTTGAGAAGGGAGGGATCCTTTTCCACGCGCACCCCCTCATGGATGAGCAGGGTGGCATCTCCGCCGTCATCCACAATGAGATCCGGGCCGGAGCCGTCGGGCCAGATGAGGGCCATCTCCGTACACCACCAGTAGTCCTCCAGAGTTTCGCCCTTCCAGGCAAAAACCGCTGCGGAACCTGTCGCAGCAATGGCTGCTGCCGCATGATCCTGGGTGGAAAAGATGTTGCAGGAAGCCCAGCGAATGTCTGCGCCTAAGGTTTTTAAGGTTTCAATGAGCATGGCCGTCTGGATGGTCATGTGCAGGGAACCTGTGACCTTGAGGCCTGCCAGGGGCTTTTCCTTCCCGTATTTTTCACGGGCTGCCATGAGACCGGGCATCTCGTTTTCCGCAAGCTGCATTTCCTTGCGTCCAAAATCCGCCAAGGCCATATCCGCAACCTTGTAGCCAAGGCTCAAATCCAGGGCTGGAACCGTCATGGGAACTCTCCTTCATTTTTCTTATGGGTAGATAAATCTGGGATGACACTTTTCAGGGTAAAATCCGGGACTGCGCATCCGGCTGGATCCGCACACAGCGGTAAAGATTCAGATCCAGTTCCGAAGGCAGGGTAAAGGTTTCCACAGAAGCCAGATGGAAACCCGCAGCATCCAGAAAACGGGCAATGGTTTCTTTGGGGAACCCGAGCCAGCGATCTCCGAAACGCTCCCTCAGGTACTCGTTTTCGTGCTTGTCAAAATCCGCAATGAGCAGAAGGCCGCCAGGCCGGAGAATGCGGGCCGCATCCCGGATACCGCCTTCGGGGTCAGGCAGATGGTGAAGGGCCAGGGAAATCACCGCCAGATCCGCCACATGATCCGCCACGGGCAGATGCTCAATGGCTCCGATGCGCAGATCCGCGTTGAGCCCTTCCTTTTCACAGCGTCTTCTGGCCTCGGCCAGCATTTCCGTGGAATAATCCACGCCAATGACCTTAGCCGCCTGACGGGCCAGTCCCCGGAGCAGCTCGCCTGTGCCGCAGCCAAGATCCACAGCCAGCTCCGGTTTTCCCGCAGCAGCCAGCAGGGTCTGGTTCAGATCAAAACCCCCCAGAATTTCCCGCCGCAGACAGTCCCAGTCCGTCACAATGGTGTCAAAGAAGCGGGAGGTGCTTTTACGCCGGGCTTCCAGGACTTCTGCCGCACGGATACGGTCTGCCGCAAGCTCCGGCTCCTTTTCCATCCATTCCCGGATGGCTGCGGCAAAGCGCTTCCCGCTGCCTCCGGCAGGCACACCGTAAAAAGCCCAGACCCCGTCCCTGCGGCAGGACAGCAGGCCAGCATCGGTCATGATTTTCAGGTGCCGGGAAATGCGGGACTGCCCCATGCCCATGACGGCCACAATCTCATTGACACTGAGTTCATGACGGTCCAGGATATGGAGGAGACGGATTCGGGTGGGATCGGACAAAGCCTTGCAGAATATTAAAATATCCATATTTCTTGATATCTCCTAAACAGGCCCTCAGGTCAAGTTTTTTATCCATCGCATTCCCATCTTCCCCCTTCTTCAGCTTGCGGCTTCATGCAATCCCCCAGGGCCAGAGCCAGAGTCCGGAGGCCATTTCAAATTTTCTGCCCTGGCAGGACTTGCCGGTATCCCCCCCTAAAAAAATTCTGACACCTGTCCTGGCCCAGCCATGCCGTTTCAGGTCTTGCCTTTGCTTCCAGGCCCTTTCCCTGAAAGGCGATGCCCACCCTCCAAAACACCGTTCCAGATGCCGTTTTAGACTTGCGGTACACCGTTCCACAGTCTAAGATATTGAAGAAAATAAAAAGACTGCAACAGCCCTTCCGGATCTGTTTTTTTCCCTTTCCCTCCAGGAGCACACCCATGACGGATTTCCAAACCCTCGCCGATGAACTCGGACTGGATCTTGCAGATTTTATGGAGTTGACACAGCTTTTTGTGGAAACCACCCTGGCGGACATTGAGCGTCTGCAAAGCGCACTGGAAGCCCGGGATGCGGGAGCCGTCACAGAGGTGGCCCATGCCATCAAGGGAGCTTCGGGCAATCTGGGATTCAGAGCCATCTATACCCTGACCCAGGTTGCGGAAAAAAAGGCCCGGGAGGGAAATCTGGACGTCCTTGGATCCCTCGGCAAAAGACTGACCCAGGAACTGGAAAGTATCCGCAATGCCCTCTGAAAAACAGGATCCCGCCGTATTTTCCGACACGGACATGCTGGAAGATTTTTCACTTGAAAGCCTTGCCTTTGCCCCTCCCGAAGGCATTACCCTTCTGGTTGTGGATGACAGTCCCATCAACATCCGGATGCTGGAGACGGCCCTTTCCAAGGAAGGCTATGAAATTTTTACGGCGGATAACGGGCCGACAGCCCGGGAACTGGCCGTTAAGCATCAGCCGGACATTATTTTGCTGGACATCATGATGCCCGGAGAAGATGGCTTTTCGGTGATCCGTTTCCTGAAGAGCAATATCCGGACGGCCAATATTCCCGTGATCTTTCTTACAGGCGTCAGTGAAATTGAATCCAAGATCGAAGGGTTCAATCTGGGGGCCGTGGATTATATCATTAAACCCTTTCATCCCATGGAAGTCCTGGCCAGGGTGCGCCTGCACCTCAAGCTTTCCCTCGCCACCAACTCCCTCATTGCCACCCAGGCCCAGAAACTCCGGCAGATTCATCAGGCCCAGACCTCTTTTCTGGTACTTCCTGAAGCCCTGCCCCAGGCCCGGTTCGGGGTATTTTATGAATCCCTTCAGGAAGCCGGGGGAGATTTTTACGACGTGATCGCCATATCAAGGGACATTCATGCCTATCTTGTGGCGGATTTTTCGGGGCACGACATCAGCACCGCCTATCTCACGGCCGCCCTCAAGGCCCTGATGAAACAGAACTGCACTCCCATCTACCAGCCATCGGAGAGCATGAAGCTCATGAACGATGTACTGGTGGAAATTCTGCCCGATGACAAGTATCTGACCGCTGTCTACGCCCATCTCAACCGTAAAACCCTGAAACTGACCCTGGTCAATGCCGGGCACCCCCCCGTGGTGCATGTTCCCGCCGACGGGCCTGCTAAGCTGATCCGCATGGACGGGGATATTCTGGGGATCTTCCGCAACGCCATGTTCAGCGCACAAACCTTAAGCGTTAAAACCGGAGACCGTTTTTATCTTTACACCGACGGCCTGGTGGAAAGCAGCCTGAACCGTTCCGTCTGGTTTCAGGCCGCAGAACGTATGCTGGATACCTGTGAGGCGGTTCGCAGACTTCCCATTGAAAGGGCGGTCAGGCGTATCCGGGACATTCTGCTGCCACCGGAACTGCATCCCGAAGATGACATCGTATGCCTGGGAGTGGACATATGAGACACACAGCCCTTCTTCCTGACCGGATATGGCAGCAAAACCCATGGGGTCTTCCATGAGCAAGCCCCTGTTCCTCATAGAGGAAAAATCCATGGGCTTTTGCATACGCATGGCTTCCAATATGGAAAACATTGACCGGGCCAGTGTGGAGACCCAGGCTTTTCTGCACAGACATGGCCTGGACAGCCTGGTTTTTTCCATCTGTCTCGGGATGCGGGAAGCCCTTACCAATGCCGTGCGTCATGGCAATGCGGGAAATCCCGCTGCCATCATCACCTACCATCTGAACTTAACGGATAAAAGCATTGTCCTTGAAGTGCTGGATCAGGGCACAGGCTTCAACTGGCGCAGCCCTCCGAAAAACGACCCCCATGCGGAAAACGGCCGGGGGATTCATATCATGAAAAATTATTTCAATCTGTTCACCTACAACGAGAAGGGGAATCACCTGATCCTTGAAAAACACATCCCCCAGCGCTGCTGAAAACGTCCCCCTTCTTTTCTGTCCGAAGATCCCGATCTTTTCATTCCACGGTTTTTTTCTTGCACCCGGATGGCAAATTGCCTAAAAACAGCCCATGGCACATGTTTTCGATCCCAAAGATACCGAAGCTTATGTGAAGTGGCGACAGGGATGCAGCCAGCAGCGTGCAGCCGATACGGAATCCCGTCTTCTCTTTGATCTGCTGCGGCCCAACCGGGGAGACTCCATTCTGGACATTGGCTGTGGTACCGGAGAAATCATGGAAAGCTGCATTGCCATGGGGCTGGATACGGCGGGCATTGAACCCTCTCCCTCTATGCTGGATCTGGCCCTGCAACGGCTGGGCGACCGGGCCAACCTTTTTCAGGGCTATGCGGAAGACCTGCCCTTTGACGACAACTCCTTCAACCATGCCTGTTTTTTCACCACCCTGGAATTTGTCGCCGATCCCCGCAAAGCCCTGGAAGAGGCCTTCCGTGTTGCCAAGGACAGGGTCTTTATCGGTGTGCTGAACCGCTACGCCATCAAGGGCCTGCAACGTCGTATTCAGGGGCTTTTCGGACGGGGCATCTATGCACGGGCCCACTTTTTCTCCCTCTGGGAGATCAAAGCCATGGTTCGGGAGCTGCTGGGGGATGTCCCCATCACCTGGCGTTCCATCTGCCTTTTTCCCGAACCTTCCGGCCCCCTGGCCTGCTCTCTGGAGCACTGGCCCATTTCCCAGCGTATGCCCTTCGGTACCTTTGTCGCCATGGTGATTACCCTGAAACCCCGGTTCCGTCTGCGTCCCCTGGCCCTTCCCTATTCTTCCGGATCCCGCTATCAGGAAGGTCTGACAGGCTTTGCCGCAGATTCCGTTAAAACCCTGAGCAAAGACCCCTGAGTAGAACCCCCTTACAAGAGGATTCCATGCCTTTCCTGCAAAATGCCCTGCGCAGCACCCTCACCTATGGGCGCATGATCAAGTTTTCCCATTCCGTTTTTGCCCTGCCCTTTGTTCTGTCCGCCGTGGTACTGGCGGGCCGGGAAGTGCGTTTGCAGGGATTGCCCGTTCTGCTTATTCTCATCGCTGCGGTGGCGGCCCGTACCGCAGCCATGGGGGTCAACCGCATTGTGGATGCCGCCCTGGATGCCAGGAACCCGAGAACCGCCATGCGGGAAATTCCTGCGGGTAAGATTTCCACCCACGCCGCCCTGCTGCTTGTCCTGCTTTCCAGCCTGATCTTTGTGGCTGCGGCCTTTGCTCTGAGCCCCCTGTGCGGCAAACTGGCCCTTCCCGTTCTGTTCTTCCTTTTCGGATATTCCTATACCAAACGCTTTACCCTGTTCTGCCATTTTTATCTGGGCCTTGCCATTGCCCTGGCTCCGGCCGCCGCCTGGGTCGCCCTTACCGGCACCCTGGCTCCGGAAGTACTGCTGCTTTCCGCCGTGCTTTTCACCCATATTGCGGGCTTTGACATGCTCTATGCCTGCCAGGACGCGGACTTTGATCAGAACGCGGGCCTCCATTCCATCCCCGCCAGACTGGGGATCAGAAAGGCCCTTCTCCTTGCACGCTTAACCCACCTTGTCTGTGCAGCCTTTATTTTCTCGCTTTACCCCGCCTTTAACCTCGGCCCGGTTTTTCTGATCGTTGCCCTTGTGGTCTGCGGGCTGCTCATCCTGGAACACCGCATGGTGAAAGCAGAGGATCTCTCCGGTATTCCCATGGCCTTTTTCCATGTAAACAGCGTCATCAGCCTGCTGCTTTTTCTTGGCATTGTTCTGGATCTCTGGACAGCGAAAGGCTTTTAGATGCGCATTGTACTGGCCATCACCGGGGCTTCCGGTGTGCTGTACGGCATCCGTACCCTGGAATGTCTGCTGGACGGCGGGGTGGAAGTCCATCTCATACTCTCCGATTCCGGCAAAGCCGTACTCGCCCATGAAATGGGTTCCGCCGATCCCCAGGAGCTTCTCCGGAAACGGGGACGGGTCTCCGCTACGCCCCACCTCCACGTCCATGATGTCCAGGACTTCTTCACGCCTCCGGCATCGGGTTCCTTCAGACATCAGGGCATGGTCATCGTACCCTGCGCCATGCGCAGCATCGGAAATCTTGCCGCAGGCATCGGCGACAATCTCATCCACAGGGCAGCGGATGTGAGCCTCAAAGAAAAAAGGCCCCTCATCCTGGTTCCCAGGGAGGCGCCCTTCAATGCCATTCACCTTGAAAATCTCCTGACCCTGCACAGGGCAGGTGCCACCATCCTGCCCGCCAGCCCCGCTTTCTACAACCATCCCCAGAATGTGGAAGCCCTTGTAGATACGGTGGTGGCCCGCATTCTGGATCACCTGGGCTGCCCCCAGAATCTTGTGCCCCAGTGGCAGGAAAGCCCATTGCCATAACCTGAAATATCTGGGCCAGAGCAAAAAAAGCCCGCTTTTTCTGCGAAAAACTCAGCTCACACGCTCGACCCTTTCCCCAGTCACCAGAAACAGACGCCTGCCCAGTCTTTCCTCCGCATCCATATTGATTTCCCCCAAAGCCTCACTCAGGGCATAGCCTTCCTGAAGACAGAACACCTCGGCCATATCCACGGAAAGGGGGGCTTCTTTTTCAAGAAGTTCCCGTATCCGCTGAAGGGATGCCGGAAGCTCCCGGAACCGTTCAAGACTCTGGGGAGGGATAAGGGCTTCGGGAAGACAAGGCGCCTCCACGGGTTCTTCGGTCTGCCGGAAAGCCTCTTCGGGAGAAAGGGAGAGATCCGGAACCGCATGGCCTGTTTCCGGAGTTGCATGGGGAACAGGGGGGATTTTTTCCACCGTCTTCTCTTCTGAGCCCGTATCGAAAAGCCAGTTTCCGGGATCAATTCCCCCGGCGGAATTCCCTTCGTTTCCGCGGTTCGTATCTGAAGAGGCGGGCGTATCCTTCCTTTCTGCCGGATCCGTTTCTCCATTACCGGGCTTGAGGATGCTGGCCCGCTCTGCTTCGGAGAGCCCTTCTTCCTGCATTCGGGAAAAGGCGGCCCTCCGCCGGCTGCGTTTTTCCCTGTAACGGGCCTGCATGAAGGGAAGGCCGAGAAGGAGCCAGAGGGCCGCTGCAAAAAGCAGCAGAATCTGGACTGCCATCAGGACGGCATGACCGGAAGACCAGATGTTCAGAATCAGAGCCAGGGCCAGGGCCGCAAAGGCGGCGGGATAGGAAAGAAACCAGGGAAGGATGGGGCCGGACATGCAGAACACCTCCTCAGTGCACGGAAAGTTTATGGGGGATGCTGTCGGGTTCAAAGGCTCCGATGATACCTTCTGGGTGAAAGGAGGTAAAGCCTGGTTTCTGAAAAATCCGGCCTCTTTTTTCTGAAAAACAGTCTCTCCGGAGTTTTCCCCTATCCTCCGGAAGGATGCTGACGCCGGATGGCCTGAATGATCTCATCGAGTTTCTGAAGAAACCGGGATCTGTCCTTTGGCCCCATGGGTTTCGGCCCGCCGGTGATTTCCCCGGCTCCCCGCAGTTCTGCAAAAAGATTGCGGCTGGCCACCACATCCCCGATATTGCTTTCCGTAAAGGGCTTTCCCCCGGAACCGAGGGCAGAGGCCCCCTTGGCGATGCAACGGCTGGCAAGAAGCACATCGGCGGTAATCACGATGTCAAAGGACTGAACCTTTTCAACAATCCAGTCGTCCGCCGCATCAAAACGCCCCCCGACCACCTGGAGCCGTATCCCCCTCTCATTGGGAATCCGCATCGGCGCATTAGTGACCAGGGTCACGTCAAGACCATAGCGGCGGGCAACGCGGTAGACTTCTTCTTTTACGGGGCAGGCATCGGCATCCACAAAGATATGCAGCACGGAAAACCTCTCAATCTCTCACGTTCAGGCATAGTGTTTTACATGCCGGAATCAAAACGCCCGGCTGAATCCACCGGGCGTTCTAAAAATATCCCAACGTCATTTCACAGGGATAAAAAACTGAAAGGACGTTGGGACAAGACACAGAAAGCGCGACATGGCACCTGTCCGGACATTTCCGGAGCCTCAGAAGGGCCTGTCCAGATCCGCAGCCAGATGCCGGATACGCAGGGCGGTTTCCAGATACCCCGTCCGGGCCACAATACGGTTGGCCCGGGCCTGGGAAAGATAGGCGATGGCATCAAGAAGATCGGTCGCTGTGCTCACCCCTTCCCTGTAACTGTATTCCGTTACCCGCTGATGCTCTTCCGCCTCGGCAAGCCCTGCTTCGGCAACCTTCAGGTTGTCCTCGGCCACCCGGGCATCCAGAAACAGGGTGTCAAGCTGCATGTCCAGGGTGTCCAGAAGTTCCCGCTGCTCATGATCCATACGGCTGACGGCCAGACGGTTCTGCTCCACCACAGCGGGCTTTTTCAGGCCGTCAAAAAGATTGATGGAAAGGGAGAGGGTCAGCCGGGTCTCATCCTTCGTATTGTCCGAAAGCGCATAATTATCCGCTGACTGCCCATGGGACAGGGCCAGATCCGCCCTGGGAAGATAGGCACTTTTTGCCTGACGCAGGCCTTCTTCGGCCATGGTTTTTGAAAGGGCCAGAATTTTCAGCTCACTTCTGCCTGCCCGCATCCGCTCAGACAGAACGTCTTCCTTTTCCAGGGAAGGCAGCCTGTCAAAATCGGAAAAATCCAGATCCGAAAGCTCCAGATCCAGCCCCGTCGTGCGGGAAAGCTGCTTCATGGCCTTGGCAACCGCAGCGTCCGCCCGTACCCAGCCCTGTTCCGCATCGTCCAGCACCACCTTGATCTTGAGATAATCGGCCTTGCGGATGACCCCCACCCCATGACGGCTCCGGGCATGTTCGTATTCCTGGCGATACAGACTCCGGGCATTTTCCGCCACTTCCCGCTCCGCAAGCGCCCGGTGTACCGTAAGAAAGGCCAGAGCGGTTTCCAGACGGATATCCTGACGCAGCCCTTCCAGCAGGGCTTCCTGTACGGCGACCCTGCTGCGGGCCATCCCCAGAAGACTCTGATCCTGAAAACCGGAAAAAAGATTCCATTTAGCGGCAAGCTTCCATGCAGCGTTTTCATCGTTTTCAAAAAGGGTGCTGTCGTTCAGACGATGGGCGGTGTAGGAGGCGTCCACTCCGGGAAAAAAAGCCGCCTTTTTCTCCTTTACCCCTTCTTCGGCCTGACGTCGGGAAATCTCGTACATTTTCAGAATATCCCGGTTTTCCAGGGCTGCCTCCATGAGGCTGGACAGGCAGCGGTTTCCCTCCGATGCCAGAACCAGTCCTGGGAGAAGGAGCAGCAGGACAGGCAGGCAAAGCCGGATACCGGATCTTTGCAAAAAATTTTTCATGGGGAATCTCCCTTTATTCGGCATATTTTCATAAAACCGCAGGTATTTTCAGGTAAAGGCACTGTCATCCCGTTTCTTCTCAAAACCAATGAAAAAGGCCAGAAGCGCGGGAATCACAAACAGGGTGAAAACCGTGGAAAGGGCAAGCCCCCCCAGAATGACACTGCCCAGTCCCCGGTACAGCTCACTGCCCGCGCCCGTGGACAGGGCCAGGGGCAGCATACCGAAGACGGAGGTGGCCGCACTCATGAAAATGGGCCGGATACGGGTACGCACCGATTCCCGAACCGCTTCCACACCGGAAAAGCCTTCGTACCGCACGTTGTTCAGGGACTGGTGCACAATGAGAATGGCATTGTTGACCACCGTCCCCACAAGAATAATGAAACCCAGCATGGTCACCACGTCAAAGCCCTGGGGGGCCACATAGGCATCCACAAGCCGCAGGCCGATGAAACCTCCGGCTGCGGCGAGAGGGACGGTGAACATGATGATGAGGGGATAGAAAAAATTCTCGAACAGGGCCGCCATGAGCAGATAGGTGATGGCCACGGCGAGGAGAAAGTTCCACTGCAGGGCGTTTCGGGTCTGGGTCAGCTTGTCCGCGTTGCCGCCAATGCCGATCTCCACACCGGGAAGGCGGCCCGCCTCCTGCATGGGGCGGATCACCGTCTGGCTGATCACATCAATGGCCTCCTGGAGAGGAATGGTTTCCGGCGGGGTCACCTGAAGCCGCACATGGCGTTTTCTTTCCAGATGGTTCACCTGGGTCATGCCCTGGGTATAGACCAGACGGGCCACATCCCCCACCCGCACCAGGGAGCCATAGGGATTCACAAGGGGGGTGTTGAGCAGGGCCTCGGGGGTTGCCACCCGGTCTTTGGGGCCCTTGAGCACCATGTCCAGCTGACGATCCCCTTCGGGCCGGAACTCATCAATTTTCCTGCCATCCATGAGCACGTCAACATACACCCCCAGGTCATTTTCCGTCAGACCACTGGCCGCCAGCATCTCCTTTTGCGGAATGAAGTTCGCTTCAGGATAGGCCGTTTCCAGAGAAGGTATGGGCCGTACCTGGGTTCCCTGCATGGCTCCCATGATGGCCCCGTAAAGCTGCCCGCCTGCGGCGATGATGCGATCCAGATCATCCCCCGTGATATCCACGTCGATGGTGCGGCTGCCGCCCAGATCATCCTGGAAGATACCCGCCTGAAAACTGACCCCGAACATATCCGGAATCTGACGGATAATGCGGGTAAAAAGGGGGATGAGACCTCCGGCCTCCGTTTCATGGGCCGATACCGCTCCCACAAGACTGAGCTGCTCCGTGCCCACGTACCACATGTCAGAAATCCGGGGGACACCGTCCTTCCACTCCTCCTGAAAATAGGGCCGGGTTTCTTCCCTGATGAAATCCCCCACAGCCTTCCGTTTTTCCACGGAGCTGCCCGGTGGCGGAATGAGAATATTGATAACAAGATTCCGGTTGCCCTGAGGCAGGTATTCCGCCTTGGGCGCCAGCCCCAGCACAATGACCACGGCAATCCCCGTAAAAGCCAGCACACAGAAAATGCGGGTCAGCCAGTTTTGCAGGAAAAACCCCGCTATCCGCATGATGTTCAGGTGAATGAAAGCACCAAAGGCGTAAACGATTCCTGTTTTTTCCTGTACGGGTTTTTTGGCGTATCCGTAAAGACGGTTCATGATGGTGGGAATGACGGCTATGGACACAAGAAAACTGAAGAGGATGGCAAAGGTGATGGCAATGGCGATATCCCGGAAAAGCTGCCCCGCCTCTTCCTGAATAAAGATAACGGGAAGAAAAACCGCCACCGTTGTGGCTGTGGAGGCAAAAATGGCCCCCTGCACCTCCAGCGCCCCGTCATAGGCGGAGCGGAAGGCAGACTTCCCGAGGCTCCGGTGGCGGTCGATGTTCTCCAGCACCACAATGGCGTTGTCCACCAGCATCCCCACGGCAAAACTGATCCCCGCAAGGCTCACCACATTGAGGTTCCGGCCAAAAATCCAGAGAAAAATAAAGGTGCCGATGATGGAAACGGGAATGGCCACCGCCGTGGTCAGGGTGGCACTGATGCTGCGCAGAAAAGTGAACAGCACCACCACGGCGAGAATCCCCCCCACAATCACATTCTGCTTCACAAGTTCAATGGCTTTCAGAATATAGGAGGCATCTTCGTACACACAGTGCAGCCTGAGTCCCTGATCCTTCAGCATTTTTCCGTTCATTTCATCGATGACGGACAGCACCCGCTCCACAACAGCCACCACATTGGCGCCTTCTTCCTTGCGAATACCGATGGCAATGACGTCATCCCCGTTCTGCTGTACGGAAAACTGCACCGTCTCATAGCCGTAATAAGCTGTGGCAATGTCTCTCAGATAAACCCGCTTCAGGCCGTCATCAAAGATCACCGTGTTAAGCGCCTCTTCCGGTGTCTGGAACTGACTTACGGTGCGGATACGGTAATCCTTCTTGCCGATACCGAGCACCCCGGCGGAGACGTTGCGGTTGGCCCCCCGGATCCGGGCCGTCACCTGGTCGATGGTGAGCTTGTTGCGGGCCATCTTCTCCGGATCAATTTCAATATGAACTTCAGTTTCCGTCCCGCCGCCCACAAAGAGCGCGCCCACCCCCTCCACACGTTCAATGTGCTGACGCAGTTCATTTTCAAAATAACTGCGGTAGGTGTTGATATGGCGGGGGTTGTCCGGCAGGGTTTTCAGCATCACCCACATCACCGGGTTGGACTGGGCTCCCGACGCTTCAATGGAGGGATTCTGAACGTTATCCGGATAACTCCCCACCTCGTTCATCTTGTTGGAAACCCGCAGCAGAGCGGCATCCAGGTCGCTCCCCACGGGAAAGGTCAGGGTGATCTCCCCGTAGTTGTTGTAGGAGGCACTTTCCATTTTTTCGAGTCCCTGAAGACCCTTGAGAGACTCCTCCTGCTTTTCGATCACTTCCTGCTCCACCTCATAGGGGGTGGCTCCCGGCCAGAGGGTACGCACGGAAATTTTGGGTTTTTCCACATCCGGCGTCAGCTGTTTCGGGAGTTTGGAAAGCCCGATCAAGCCGAACAGCAGTATAAGAATCACAGCCACAGCCACAGTAATGGGCTTTTCAATGGCATAGCGAATGGAATCCATCAGTTCTCTCCCCTTACCGTTACAGCCTGTCCGGGACGCAGGCGCTCATTGCCTTCCACCACCACGGACATCCCGCTTTTCAGACCATTGGCAAGCAGCCCCATCTGACGGCCCTCATAGGTCAGCACCGTGACGGGCATGAACCGGGCCTTGCCTTCCTCAATCACATAGACCCCGTTCCCGCCGGGGCTTCGCACCAGGGCATCCCGTGGGGCCAGGATGGCCGCCCGCTTTTCCGAAACCGGAACCCGTACCGTGACGGACATATTTTCCGCCAGAGGCCCTGTATAGGGAAAACGCAGGCGCAAGACCACATTTTTGGTTTTAGGATCCGCCACAGGCCGGATTCCCTCCATCACAGCCGTGCCTTCAAAGGCATAGGCATGGAGCACTACCGGGAGCCTTGCTCCCTTTTCCGCAAACCGGACCACGGATTCCGCCACAGCCACCTGCACGAAAAGCTCATCCAGCCGCCCCAGACGGCAGACGGGCTGGCCGGGCTGGCTCCAGTCTCCCATATCCACAGATTTTTCCAGAACGAGACCGTCAAAGGGCGCCCGAACCGCATATTTTTCAAGACGGATTTTCAAAATTTCGATTTCCCGGAGCTGAGCCTCCCGTTCTTTTTCCAGACCGGCATAGGTAAAACGGAGGTCATCATAGGTGGCCTCGCTGGCGGCTTCCTTGCGGAACAGCTCCGTATAGCGGTCAAGGTTTTTCCGGGCATGTTCCATGCGCACGTCGAGCTGGGCCAGCTTCGCCTGCTGCAGGCCCAGCTGGGTCTCCAGCACCCGGCTATCCAGCCTGACCAGCACATCCCCCTCCCGAACCCGGTCACCTTCCTTAAAATGTACGGAAAGCACCCGGCCTCCCTCTTCCACGGAAAGACGGCTTGTGGTTTCAAAATACAGGGTACCAATCATCTCCGCGTGCTCTGCCACCACACCGTCTCCGACCCGGCTCAGCACCACGCCGGCTTCCGGCCCCTGGGCATGGGCACTTCCCAGAAGCAGTCCGAACAGTATCCCGCATCCAAGCAGCACCGCTTTTTTCACCGGTCTTCTTTCAGGAGGGCGTATCACAAAGTATTGTCTCACAGATCTTCTCACAGGGGGTTCTCCTTGTTCCAGTGTATGCATCAGAATGGGCTTTTTATTCTCCACATATGCTTTTCTGCCTGCGCGGAGGGCTTAACGTTCCGGCGCCTCTTCCTTCGGCTCAGGAGAGGACAGCAGCTCTTCAGAAAGAGCCCGGCCCCGACCGATACGGGCCGTAATCTTTTCCATCAGCTCCAGGTGCTGCCTGCGTTCTTCGGCATCCAGTACCTCCAGGATATCCCGGCTATAACGCTGTTTGATGGATCGGTGATCCATGAAAAGGCGCTCCCCGCCAACGCCCAGGGACACCCGGACAATGCGGCGATCCTCCTCGGAACGCGTCCGCACCACAAGATCCTTGGCGACCAGCTTGTCGATGATGGCGGTGAGGGTACTGCCGCCGATAAAAAGATGCTCTGCGATATCTCCCATGCGGGACGGCCCGTTTTTCCCGAGAAAAACCACCACCTGCAACTCTTGCAGACTCACCCCCGTTTCAATAAAAATGCTGAGGCAGTTCTGCTCCAGCACCCGGATACTGTACAGCATCTGCTCCATAAAACCCGTAAGGCGGCAGACCTGTTCTTCCAGAAGATCCTCTTCAATCCTGGCCATCTTTAATTTCCGATCCTCATTTATTTCTGATTCTCATTATTTCCGATCTTTAAAATTTCATTTTTTGAAATTTTTTTACGCTTCTCTTCCATACCTGTCAAAGAATATTTTGCAGGTTTTACAAAACAGAAGACATCCATCTGTCTCAATACGGATCAGGTACGCTTTCAAACATCAGCTTTTTAACAATAAACCAGGTTTTTTGAGGCCTTCCATCTGACGCAGGAAAAGAATCAATACCATCAGGGAAAAAACGATGTTGGAAAAAGGCAGAGCCAGCCATACGCCATAAAGCCCCATGGATTTGGGCAGCAGACTCAGAAAGGGCAACTGGATAGCCATATTGCCCAGTGCAATGAGAATGGCTTTCTGCGCCATGCTCATGGACTGGAAGAAGCTGGATACCAGAACAATGAAACCATCCAGAAAAAGGGCAAAAAGATGCAGGCGCATCCCCAGAACCGCTGCATCAAAAAGATCGGAATCGTCCTTCACAAAAATAGAAACCGCCCACATGGGATAGAGAATCAGAGAAAAGGCCAGCAGTATTCCCGTCCCCAGAACCACCAAAAGGCTCAGCCGCACCACTTTACGAATCGCCCTGGTCTGGCCGGCACCGAAAAAATAGCTTATCAGCGGCTGCATCCCCCCTGCCACACCTTCGGCAAACATATAGTAAAAAGCCAGCACATAGCCCACAATAGCAAAGGCTGCCACCTGTACCGAACCACCGTATTTCATGAACAGGGTATTATGCAGCAACACTTCAAAACTGATATAAAGATACATGACAATGCTGGAAAAACCGGATCCCAGAATAGCGGCCCACAGACGAGGATGGACTTTCAAATGTCTCAGACCCAAAGAGACTCCACTGTAAGGCCCAAGGATGAAAACCAGGCCGATAAGAACAGAAAGAGCCTCAGCCATTACCGTGGCCAAGGCGGCACCTTTCAGGCCCCACCCCAGATGGGCAAGAAAAAGATAGTCCAGTGCGATATTTCCAAGCGCACCGGTAACAATACAGACGGTGGCAAGCCTCGGGGCTCCGAGATTGCGGATCCAGAGAGGCAACGCAATACTGGCCATCACCAGGGGAGCCCAGATTCCCATAACGAAAAGATAGTCCATACCCAGAGTTTTTACGAAAGCACTGGCTCCTTGCAGATTCAGCAAAGAAGAACTCTTCTGAATCAGCAGGAAACCAGTAAACATGCCCAGAAGCAGCAGAATCCAGAATCCCTGCCCCAGAACCCGCCCCATTTTTTTCCTCTCACCGCTGCCCTGAAGAATGGCACACTGAACACCGGTTCCCATCCCCACCATAATTCCCATGCCAAAGAGAATCCCGACCCAGGGCCAGACCATATTGATGGCTGCCAGGCCCTCCACGCCAAGGAAATGGCCGATGAAAATTCCGTCTGCAATCTGATACATACCGCTGACCATGAGTGCCGCTACAGAAGGGATGGTATACCGCCTGAAAACCATTGTGATGTTTCTCGATTCTATCTTCATAACCCCTATTCCTTTTTAATTTCAGGACACCCTTTGGCCATTAACCGGCAGAGTTCCTGATACTCCGGCACTTCCAGGGCTTTTTCAAAAGCCCTGGCTGTGCGTCTGTAAACATTGTCCTCTTCCCGTTCCAGACAGAGAGACTTTTCCGTAGCCTGAAGCAGGGTGGCCCGACCATCTTCTGGGCAGGGGATTCGCCGCAGATAGCCCCTGCTTTCCAGCTTTGTCGTCATGGTGCTGGCTGAAGCCTTGCTCACCTTCATCGCTTGAGCCAGATTTGTAAGACGCATGCCGGAAGGCTCTGTCATCAGGGTATAGAGGTAGGCCATTTCACTGTGCGTGAGTTCAAGACCACCGCTTTCCCGAACAATTTCCCGCCAAAGCTGCCACATGTGTGATTCCAGTTTTTTCAGACTTCTTGTGAGATCCATTTCCCCTCCTCTATTGTTAGTAAGCCTAACTAAATTAAAATTGTTTGTCAACTCCGTCGGCCTTCCCTTAAAAAGGTACGAAAACAATAAAAATATCTGTGCCTTATCAGGATTTTGCACAAAGCGCAGCAAGACGTGTGGCCCAGTCCCGGATACGGGCTTTGGCATGGGGAGGTTCCAGAACTTCCACCAGAGGCCCAAAGCTCATGATCCAGCCGTAAACCCAGTCATCTTCGGGAAAGGGGAAAAACCCCATGATACTGTCATCGGGCATGAAATGCAGGCCGTCCGGACTGTAGTAATCCGTGACTCGCCCCCTGGCCGAAGGCGCAAAACGCAGGACAAAAAGGGTGGTGGGCCGGGAAGATTCCGATCCGTCCAGATCTTCAGGGCATGGGGGATGCACATCCGCGTTGAAGGACTCGGGAAGTACTTCGGCATCCAGAATCCGGGTGATCTTAAAAAAACGAAGAGCCTGACGGAGACGGCAGAACCCATAAACATACCAGGCCGATCCCTTGATGATGAGGCTGAGGGGTTCAATGGTTCGAACGGTAATGGCTCCGTCGGGTGCCGCATACCGAAAATTTATGATCTGGCTGTTTTCCACGGCCCGGTACACTTCCTGAAAAAGCTGGCGCCTGCCTGCATCCAGACCCCAGGGCGTAAAATCCATGATCAGGGTCTGGTGTTTTTTTCGCTGTCCTCCGGATCGGACAAGGTTTCTGAGTTTTTCTTCGGTGTATTTCAGCTCATTGGGATGTAAAAGACTGTTGAGCCGCCCCACAAGAGCCACCAGGGAAGCAAGCTCCTGCGGGGCAAAGTAATACCGATCCACGGTGCAGGTATCAAGAATCCGGTATCCGCCTTCCTTGCCCCTGTCCGCATATACAGGAATCCCGGCAAGGGCCAGAGACTCCATGTCCCGCTGTATGGTACGGAGAGACACTTCAAAGTGCGCAGCCAGTTCCCTGGCCGTGGCCTTTTTCCGGTTGATCAGATGGAAAATGATGGCAAGAAGGCGGTCGGTCTTCATTTACTTTTCCTGCCACCGTGCCAGATTGGGCAGGGTGTTTTCCAGAAGGGCCCGGGCCTCCTTTTCGGGCATTCCCGAATCCACCATATGGGGAACACAAATCGCTATCATCTCTTCCATGGTCACATCCTGGATGAAGGTACCCTCCTGATAGCAGTAGGTGCAGAACTCCGCCGTCAGTGCACCGTTTTTATCCGTGCCTTTCATCTTCTCTTCCACAATGGGCATACCACAGCTCTGGCAGAATGTTGTGTCAATCATGGTTGTTTTCTCCTCGCTTATTTTGGGGTAGCATGATGCGCATGTCCGGAAACATTTTCCGGCACTACCTTACAGTATTCAATACGACAGCATCCTGTCGTATTTCGTAAAAAAAACTCACACAGAAAAACAAGCCCTTTTCCGAAACAGGACGGCAGGTCTCCCCTCAGAAGGCCTGGACGGTACATTCACAGGCACTCCATGCCAGACAGGGGAACCATGCAGTCAGACTTACCCGCCTTCTCTTTCAGGGCATTTCTCCTGATCCCTTTGCTGTTTCTCCTTCCTCTACCCGCATGGGCCCAGACCGATCTGCCCTTTGTTCCCGGAGAAAGGCTGGAGTTTATCCTGAGATGGCAGAATGTTCCCGCCGGAAGCGCCTGCCTGGAAGTGCTGCCCCCCACCACCATGGAAGGGGAAGCAGCCTGGCATTTTGTCATGACAGCCCGATCCAACAAAGCCATTGACCTCTTTTACAAGGTACGGGATCAGATTCATGCCCACACGGATCTCGGGATGAACCGATCCCTCTCCTACCATAAACAGCAACAGGAAGGCCGTCACAAACGGGACGAGAAGGTGACCTTTGACTGGGAAAAGGCTCAGGCCCAATATGCCAACTTCGGTGAGAAACAGGAACCCATCCCATTGATGGATGGAAGTTTTGATCCCCTCTCAGCCCTGTATTTCAGCCGTACCCTGCCCCTTGAAACGGGTCTGCTGGTGGAACGTCCCGTGACCGATGGCAAGAAAAATGTTCTGGGGAAACTCCGGGTTCTGGAACGGGAAACCATCACCCTCAGAGATGGCCGAAGTTTCGATACCTATCGGGTGGAACCGGAAATGCCCCATATCAGCGGTGTCTTTAAAGAAAGTCCCGGTTCCCGTATCGAAATCTGGCTTACCGCAGATGCACGGCGCATTCCTGTCCGGGTACGGAGCAAGGTCACCATCGGGCATTTCATTGCCGAGCTGGTGTCCGCAGAAGGACTGCGGGAAGCGTCCCCTCCCTCCCCTGAGGCCCCCTGAGCTTCCGCAGACGTCATGGCAAAATCCGACAGTCCCGTCCCGGAAGACCGGTTGCCAAATGGGCCATGATTTTATAAGGTAATGCCTTTCCTGAGGCGGGGCGCAGGAAAAACAGAACCCCTGAGGACAAAATATGCTTTCTGATAAAATCGCTGAAGAAAAAATTCTGGAAGCCCAGAAACGGGGGCTTTTTTCCAATCTTCCCGGTTCCGGCCTCCCCCTTCCCTCCGAAGAGCTCTTTATTCCGGAAGATCTCCGTATGGCCTACCGCATGCTGAAAACCGCAGATTTTCTCCCCCCGGAGCTGGAACTCAGAAAAGAAATCCACAACACGCGGGAGCTTCTGGAAGCCACACCGGATCTTGCGGAAAAACAGAAAGTGCTGACCCGCCTCAACCTCATGATCCGAAAACTGAACATTCTGCAACCTTCACGCCCAGACCGGGAAATCCCGGAACACTACCTGCCCAGGGTGGTGGAACGTCTTGAAAAAAACACTCCTGAACAGACAGATGGATACCCATGAAATTCCGACGCAGAAAAAAAGAAGCCCAGGCCCGGCCCAACCCCAGACCCCAGCGTGAGCCTCTGCCCACCGAAGGGCTTGCCAGCAGTGTTTTCCTGGCCTATGGCATTGTCCTGCTCAATGTCCTTCTTGTAGCCGCCATTGGTCTCCTTGTGCTTTTTTTCCGGGGTGTGGTGCACTACATGACCTGGATTTTCGCAGCAGGGATCATCGCCCTCTTTGCCACAGGCTATTATTTTCTCCGCCGTATGCGGGATGAACAGCGCAAACTGAAGGAAATTCTGGCTCTGCCCGAATTTGCGGGCAGAAATGTGGAAATCAGTCTTCTGGGAGGCTTTGCCGCTCTGCGTATGGGCCAGAAGAAAATCAGCCCGCCGACCCTGTCCGGCCCTGAAGGATATTCCTTCCTGCAACTGGAGGCCCCGGAAGGTATCCGGGTACGGGATCTGACAGAGCTGGGCCGCATGCTTGAAAAGGGACTGATTACCCGGGAGGAGTATGACCTGGCCAAGCAGGAGCTTTTCCGCAACAGCCACCAGCCCGTCCTTCCGGAAACGGCAACCGCGGAAGACCGTGTTGTGGACATCACACCCCACACTCCGGAGGTGGAAAGGACGGTAAGAGGCTTATGAAAAAAATACGGCTGGCCCTGATTACGGGAGGGACTTCCAATGAACGGGAAGTGGCCCTTGCCGGTGCCAAAGCGGTGGAAGCAGCCCTCAACCCGGCCTCCTATGCCATCACCCGTTATGATGCGGCAACGGATCTTCCCCGCCTTATTCAAAACAGGGATGAAATTGATTTTGCCTTTCTCATCGTTCATGGCGAAAACGGGGAAGACGGCAGGCTCCAGGGTCTTCTGGATCTGCTCCATCTTCCCTACCAGGGTTCCGGTGTTCTGGGCAGTGCGCTTGCCTGCAACAAACTGGCGGCCAAGGATATTTTCCGCTTCAGGGGACTGCTTACCCCTGCCTGGGAAACCTTTGACCGCTTTACACCGGAACTGGAAGCCCTGCTTGTGGAAAGTATCGGCCTTCCCATGGTCATCAAGCCCGCCCATGGGGGATCCAGCCTGGGCATGAGCATTGTGCATGAAAGGGAAAAGATCCGGGAAGCCTGTGAACTCTGCCTTTCCTGCGGCCCCCAGGGGCTTGCGGAACCCTATATCCAGGGCCGGGAACTGACCTGTGCCGTCTGGGGGGATGCGCCTGTGGAGGCGCTGCCTGTCATTGAAATCCGGCCCGGAAAGGAATTTGCCTTTTTTGATTACACGGCCAAATATACCCCCGGTGCCACGGAAGAAATCTGCCCCGCTCCCATCCCGCCAGAGGTGGCCCTCAGGGTGCAGGAAGCCGCCATTCTGGCCCACAAAAGTCTTTACTGTGAAGGCTACAGCCGTTCGGACTTCATTCTTCGTGGTGAAGAACTCTACATTCTGGAAACCAATACCCTTCCCGGGATGACCCAGACCAGCCTGCTGCCTCTGGCTGCCAGAACAGCAGGGATCTCTTTTTCGAAATTGATTGACGGTCTGATCCAGTTGCGGTTAAAAAAGGGGCGTTTATAGGCGTTTCATCTTGAAAAATCGCAGATTTTATACAATCTCTCATAAAGAGATTCCGCTCTGGTGAAAGCCAGGGCTTTTTTTTACAAGGCCCCAGGCATGGCAGACTCCTGAGGCTTTTTGTCATCCAGCCAACAACGAACGGACAGAGGGATAGCTGAAAATCCCAGCACAAGGAGAATCCATGAATATACTTGTCATCGGAAGCGGCGGTCGGGAGCATGCCCTGGTCTGGAAAATCCATCAGAGTCCCAGGGTCAAACAGATTTTCTGTGCACCGGGTAATCCCGGAATGGCGGGCATGGCCCAGTGCGTCCCCATCCCGGCAGAGGATATCCCAGGCCTTCTCACCTTTGCTGTGGAACAAAAAATCGATCTGACCGTGGTCGGGCCGGAAGTTCCCCTTGCAGCAGGTATTGTGGACTTTTTTTCCGCCAAGGGCCTGAAGATTTTCGGGCCTTCGGCAAAGGCGGCGGAGCTGGAAGCCTCCAAGGCCTTTGCCAAGGATCTGATGCTGCGGTACGGCATCCCTACCGCAAGAGGACAGAGTTTTACGGATCTGAATCCGGCCCTGGCCTTTGCCGAAGCCCTTAAGGGGCAGGTGGTGGTGAAGGCCGATGGGCTGGCGGCAGGTAAAGGGGTTGTGGTCTGCTACAGCCTGGAAGAAGCCCAGGCCGCCATCCGGAGCATGCTGGGGGACAAGGTCTTTGGCGATGCGGGGGCCACCATTCTGGTGGAAGAACGGCTGGATGGGGAAGAGGCCTCCATCCTTGCCCTGACCGATGGCAAGACGGTACTGGCCCTGCCCTCCTCCCAGGATCACAAGGCGGTCTTTGACGGGGATAAAGGCCCCAACACCGGCGGTATGGGAGCCTATTCCCCGGCACCTGTGGTGGATCTCTTCATGCAGCGCAAAATCATGAAAGAGGTAATGCTTCCCGCAGTCAAAGCCATGGCCAAAGAAGGCCGCCCCTTCAAGGGGGTACTTTACGCCGGTCTTATGATTCACAAGGATCAGATCCGGGTACTGGAGTTCAACGCCCGCTTTGGGGATCCGGAAACCCAGCCCCTCATGATGCGCATCCAGTCCGATCTTGTGGATCTTATGGAAGCTGTGGTGGAAGAACGCCTGGACACCTGTACCCTGAAGGTGGATCCCCGGGTTGCGGTCTGTGTGGTGATGGCAGCAGGCGGATATCCGGGCAGTTATGCCAAGGGAGAAAAGATTCTGGGGCTTGAAAAGGCGGGAAAGCATCCGGATGCGGTGGTCTTCCATGCGGGTACGGCCAGGGATCAGGAACACATTGTCACAAACGGCGGCAGGATACTGGGAATCACGGCTCTGGGGAATACGGTGCAGGAGGCAAGGAAGCAGGCCTACGCTGCCGTTTCTGATATTTCATTCAACAAGTGTCACTACCGAAAGGATATTGCCATGAAGGCCATTGAAAAGGAAAGCCGCCCCCCCCGCGTGGGCATTGTCATGGGAAGCGATTCCGACCTTCCCGTCATGATGGAAGTGGTATCCGTTCTTAAAAAATTTGATGTCCCCTATGAAATGACCATCGCTTCTGCCCACAGAACCCCGGAAAAAGCAGCCCGTTTTGCGGCAACGGCCAGAGAAAAGGGCATGGGGGTCATCATCGCCGGAGCCGGTCATGCGGCCCATCTGGCAGGGGCCATGGCGGCAGGCACCACCCTTCCCATCATCGGTGTCCCCATTGATTCTTCCGCTCTTCAGGGCCTCGATGCCCTGCTCTCCACCGTGCAGATGCCTCCCGGCGTTCCCGTGGCCACAGTGGCCATTGGCAAGCCCGGTGCCTACAACGCAGGAATTCTTGCCGTACAGATGCTTTCCATTGCCGATGCGGATCTTGCCGGAAAACTGACTGCCTTCAAGCAGGAAATGGCCGATAAGGTTGAAGAAAAGGCCAAGGCTCTTGTTCCCTGATACACCCTGCCCTGGACATACAGTCCACACCCTTCATCCCTGCTTTCCGGATGCCGCCCTGCTTGCAAAGGCCGGTGCCTGCATCCGGGAAGGGGGGCTGGTGATCTTCCCCACTTTCTGCCTTTACGGCATAGGAGTGGATGCCCTGAATCCCGCAGCCATCCAGCGGGTTTTCCGGGTCAAGGGAAGGCCCGAAACCAACCCCCTGCTGATCCTGGTGCCGGATATGGCTTCAGCCCTGGATCAGGTACAGGACGTCTCTTCGGAGGCCCTGCGGCTTATGGAGATCTTCTGGCCGGGACGCCTTACTCTGGTACTCCGGGCCAGACCCCATCTTCCGGAAAGCCTTACGGCAGGAACGGGAAAGATCGGCATCCGGGTTCCGGAACATCCTGTGGCCGCAGCCCTTGTCCGGGCCGCAGGAAGACCGCTTACCGGAACCAGCGCCAATCTTTCGGGGCAGCCCGGAGCTGCCCAGGTGACAAAGATTGACAGGGCCGTAAGGGAAGGCGCCGATCTTATTCTGGATGCCGGTGTCCTTCAGGGCGGGACAGGCTCAACTGTGGTGGATCTGACCTGCACCCCTCCCCGTATTCTCCGGGAAGGGAGGGTTTCTGCGGAAAAAATTCTGACGGCTCTTTCCGGAAAGCGTCAAGACCATTGACAAAATGACGGTTCTCCTCTACATAAGCCTACGCATATGCCGGAGTGGTGGAATTGGTAGACGCAGCGGACTCAAAATCCGCCGGGCTTATGCCCTTGAGAGTTCGAGTCTCTCCTCCGGTACCATCTGAAACGAATCAAGATCCTGAAAGCCAAGACAGGCCTTCAGGATCTTTCTTTTTAGGACGGGGGTAACAAGAAGGCACAAAAATTCAATACGCTTGCGTGCTTTCCTCCTCCATGCAGATAACGCAATAGGTATAGCTTTCCCCGGTATCAAACCAGTTATCAAAACAGGCCATTTCCTTGCCTCCCAGAACCTTGAAATTCTTCAGGGAGCCGTTTCCCCGGAAATGTCCGCCCACCTTGCGGAATCCGGCATCCTTTACCGTATCCAGAAAGGCCCGGAGCAGCTTTTTCCCAAAGCCCTGATTCTGAAATTCCGGCAGGGTGACAATATTGAAAAGATACACCAGATCGTCCACGTCATTGTGAACTTCATGGAGGCGCAGTTCTTTACAGGCCTCCGTACAGGGCTGGAATCCCACCACATTGCCCACATAACGGTTCTGAAAACGAGCCACCAGCCCCAGGCTGTTTTCTTTTTGAAGCGCTTCCAGATAGCCCTCCGAAGACTCCCGGATATTTTCCGGAAAGATGGCTTCAGATGCCAGAATATCCTGCTCAAATTCGTAAAAGGTATCGGCTGTGAGGGGAATGAAATCAAGCATGGGCACAGCCTCCCCTGTCACCGGAAAAATAACAGATACGGATGGAGTCCGCGGTCTCCTCGCCCTTTGCAATGCGCAGGGCTTTTTGAAGGTTTTCCTCTGAAAGAAGCTTTGAAAGGGGCTGGCTGACCTTGTCGAAAAAACGGAAGGCCTCCGTCAGTTGCGTATCCCATCTGTCCGCATAACGCATGAGATCATCGGGCAGCACACGGCCCCGGTCGCATCCGGGTTCGGGAAGACAGTCAAAGGGTTCGATGATGTTGAAAAATCCATAGTCATTGGTGACCTGCTGCCCTGCCGCAATATCCGTAACGGCCAGTTCAAAACCATAGGGCGTAAGGATACAGGTGGGCCGGAAGCTGTGGTTTACAAAACGGGTGTTGTCCCAGCAAAAAACCCAGCGGCCCAGGCGATCCCGGAAACAGTAGGTTTCCAGAATTTCCTGATACACGGGTTCCAGACTGCGAACCTCCGATTCCGTAAAGACCCGGTCAAAGCGATCCTGTACCCAGACCACGGTTCCCTTGGGGATGGGCCGGGTGGCGAAAACACCTCTGCCGATTTCTTCATTGATAAAGCGCACTTCCGTATGGGGGTGCAGCATGGATTGGGGATTCCTTCTTGGATGTTCAGGGAAGAGAGATGGTCTGGACGAAAGGGGTTTTCGTCCTGTTGCATACCATCCGGATCTGATCTACAGAGAGTGGAAACCCAAGTCAAGGATCAAGAACGATGTTCCATAAAAAAATCAATAGTTACAATAAGTTATTGCTTGATTTTATAATTGGGCGACCTATCTTTGAGCAGGAAAAATCAAAGAGAGGAGCTTATGATGAAATCATGGAGAAGTACCCTTATCCGCCTGACACTGGCCCTGACACTGACAGGGACATTTTCATCCCCCTATGCCATGGAACTGCAAGCCCTGTCAGAAGGGGAAATGGCAGAATGCCGTGCCCAGATGGGGCTTTCCGCTGCCCTTGTCCCTGCCCTTGTCCCCCATTTTGAAAAACGCTATCTTCCCGGTCAGGAACGTCTTTTTTCCGCCGATATTTCCGGAGAAGCGGCACGGCACATTGGTGGGACGATGCACCTTGAGGGCGATACCCTTATTCTGGATCACTATACTGTTCAGACACCGGAAAGAACCTATGCCCATGTCCGGCCCGCAGGGTTTCAGAGCGGGCCGGATTTCGGAACCTTCCACATGGGAGAACGGATCATATCCGTCTCCGGCTATATCCGGATTTTCCAGAAGCCGTAAGTTTTCATGCTTGGGAAAAAGGACATTTCCAGCTATACAGAATGAATGCAGGTAAGGCCCGTGATATCTGGCCCTGTTTTCAAAAACATCATTTCACAAGGAATATCCTATGCCCATCATCACCATTGCCCTGAAGGAAGGGCGCAGTCCGGAACAAAAAGCAAAGGTCGCCCAGGAGATCACCCGCATTGTGGCGGAAACCATGGAAGTGGATCCTTCCAAGATCTGGATCCGCTTTGATGATTTTTCGCCTCAGGACTTTGCCACAGGCGGTAAGCTGCACGGTTAAGCCCCATATTCTGGATCCGATGATACAAAGACGGGTTTGCAAAACACAGGAAAGAGCCATGGAAAAAGAGGGGGAACAGGGGATATTTGTTCAGCACTGCCAGGTCGGCTATTCCCAGGTAGGGCTGGATGGCTGCCTGAAACCCGTGGCTGCCCTGAATCTCTGTCAGGATGTGGCCAGCCGCCATGCCTTTGCCCTAGGCGTTTCCGCCCTGCACATGGAAGCCCGGAACAGGATCTGGGTGGTGCATCGCTATCATTTTGATTTTTATCGTTTTCCCCGATGGGATGAGGTCTTCTCCATCCGTTCCTGGCGCGCCCCTCTCCGGCGACTCTATGAAATGCGGCGTTTTGTCTTCCTCGACGCAGAAGAACGCCCCCTCATGGAGAGTACCTGCGCCTGGGTGCTTGTGGACAGGGGGACGGGGAAGCCTGCCCGGCTTGACCGCTCCCTGCCTCCCCAGTTCTGCGAGGCTGAGGGGAAAATTCCCTTTGAGTTTGACGATCTTCCCCTTCCCGATGCCGGAGCGGCCTGTCTTCGGTTTCGGGTTCTTCAGGAGGATATGGATTACAACCGTCATGCCAACAATACCGCTTACCTGAAATGGGCCCTTGAAGCCCTCAGTCCGGAAGAACTTTTCCCCTGCCGTATCCGGAAACTGGATATCCGCTATCATCACGATATCGGACTGCATCAGAACCTTGACGTTCACACCTCCCGACAGGGTTCTGACGGCAATACCCTGATCCAGTCCATACACGAGGGGCAGGAAAAACGTCTTCTCACCAGCCTTCGCATCCATCTTACACTCTGAGACAAGCAGCCCGTCAAATTTTTACCGGATTTATCATGCCGTCGCCTCCTGTTTCCGTCCCCAAAACCCCGGATATTCTCAAAACGTCAGAAACCCTGTTTTTTTTCAAAAGTCCCGTTTGACCCGAAAATCCATGCGTGCTAAAAATGACGACCTTTTTCAGGCATCAAACGGTACAGATTCACCTTGGGATCCCCCCGAAAGCAGTACCTTTTCAACACATGAACATTGTTTTGATTTCTGTTGTCTGCCCCGTCTTTTTTAACAGAAAAGAATTACGCTGTGATAAGGCCTTCATCTTCAATCCTCCAGAAAGATTTTTCCCGTACAGATTTTTGAATATATTAAGGAAAAAACGATGATGAAATTTTTTGATAATCTCAGGATGGGCACCAAGCTTGTCGGTGGTTTTGGTGTGGTGCTACTGCTCTTTGCCTGCGTCATGGGGCTTTATCAGGTGACCGTAAAATCCACGGCCCAAAATTTTCAGAATCTCATGCGGGTGCATGTATCCATGGCGAACCAGGCCTCGGAGATTCAGACACTCATGAAACAGTGTCGCATTGCAGAAAAAGATTTTCTTGCCACTCTGGACAGAAAATACCTTGCAGACATTGAGCACGCCATCAAAGAACTGTCCTCAAAATCCCATGAAATGATGGACAAGGCCCGGGCAGCAGATGACAGAACGAGTATCCAGAGGGGGGAAGAGATTGTTCGCCTGATGGATAGCTATGCCCAGCGTTTTCAGGAGCTGAGTGCCGCCTATGAGATCCGCGGGCTGGATGCCTCCTCCGGTCTCAGGGGCGTCTTTGCTGAGGCCTCTCAGCGTCTCGGAGTTGAGATGAGCTATGTGGATGTGGAAGACCTGTATCTGTACATGCTTCGCATCGTTCAGATGCAGAACCGCTACAGCATGGAAAAAGATACGGAGATCCTGGGAGAGCTTGACACTCTGGTGAAGATGTACCCTGACATCCTCACCCAGTCTGCGGCCAATGAAGGCATGGTCAAAGACCTGATGGGTGAAATGATGGGACTGTATGCGGAGGCCCTCGCGGCATTGAAGGCGGCCCCCTCTCCTCAGGAAAAAAGTGTCCACCTCGGCGAGATGGAAGAAGCCATTGCGGAACTGGATGGGGTTTTCAGCACCTGCTTTTTACCCAATGTCAAACCCTACCTCCTGGAAATCTGGAACCGGGAGAAAAATTATCTCCTGCACCGGGGGCCGCAGGAGGCAGAGCAGGTGCGGGAAAGCATGACGGTACTTTTCAAACGCATTGAGGGAAGCCGTATTATCGAGGATTATAAAAAGCACGTCACACGCTATCTTGAGGCCTACAGGGGAGCCTTCGAAGCACTGGTTGCCGAGGATATGCGGATTGAGGTTCTGTACGGCGGAATGCTGGAGGCCGTCAATCTTGCGGAACCCCTGATCCATACCCTTTTCATGGAAGCCCGCAGTCAGGCGAACCAGGGCAGTCTGCGGGTGGATCAGGATGCGGAAAAACGCTCCCGTCTTGCCCTTTTCATTGGGATTGCCGCCATGATCACAGGGTTTTCCCTCTCTCTTTTCATTACACGAAAAATCACGGTTCCCATTGCAAGGGCCGCTGCCTTTTCCAGAAAGATGGCCAGAGGCGATTTCACAAGCAGACTCGACATTGAACAGAAAGATGAAATCGGCTTATTGGCTGAGGCCCTGAACGGTATGGTGAAAGGGCTTGGAGACGTCATTCGTCACATTGCTCTGGATGTCCGAACCCTGTCCGATGCCTCCATGTCCCTGAAGGAAATCTCCTGCGATATGGCGGGCAGCGCCAGGGAAACTGCGGAGCGTTTTGGCTCTGTGGCTTCTGCTTCGGAAGAAATGAGCGCCAATCTGACCTCCATTGCCGCAGCCATAGAAGAAACCTCAGCCACCCTGAACAGTGTCGCCGCCGCTTCAGAAGAAAATACGGCCACCAGCACGGAAATCGTCCGGAGCACGGACGAGGCCAGCAGGATCTCCAGGGAGGCGGTGAAGCAGGCGGAAGGCACGTCTGCGGACATGCAGGCCCTTGCCAGGGCAGCCTCTGATATCGACAAGGTAACGGAAACCATAGCGGAGATTTCCGAGAATGTCAGTCTCCTTGCCCTGAACGCCACCATCGAGGCCGCCAGAGCCGGGGATGCGGGCAAGGGTTTCACCGTTGTGGCCAATGAATTGAAAATCCTGGCCACCCAGACCATCGAAGCCACAAAAAAGATCCGGAAACAGATTGAGCATGTTCAGCAGACCGCCGCAGGCACCGTTACGGGTATTGAAACCATATCCACAACCATTGTCCGGGTGAATGAAATCATCTCCAGCACAGCCGGAAATATTGCGGATCAGTCCAGCGCCACCCATGAAATCAACATCAATGTGGCCCAGGGCTCTCTGGCCATTCAGGAAGTGACCCGAAATGTGGCCCACTGCTCCACGGCATCCAATGAAATCTCCGGTGATATCAGTGGTGCCAACAAAGATGCGGCAAAAATCTCGGAAAACAGTCTCCGGCTCAACAACAGCGCCGAAGACCTGTCCCATCTGGCTGAAAAACTCAGGCAGATTGTGGGGCAGTTTCAGGTATGAGGTTTTTTTGGATCTCCGTGATCGGCAGCCTTTGTGATCAGGCGTACAGGCTGCCGGATCACGGAGAAGGTACAGGGGGGCATGGTTTCCCCATGCTTTTGGACGATGTCTGTTTTTCAGCACATTTTTTTGAAAGGAGCTTTCATGTTTAAGAAAAGTCTGTTGTGCTTATCCCTTTTGTTTCTTGTCGTCACAACGGTTCCTGCGCGGGAAGTTGGCAGGATTGATGTACCGGAAACCCTGACTCTGGAAGACGGTGCGACATCCCTTGTTCTGAACGGGGCCGGCGTACGCAGCAGATTTGGGTTTAAGGTTTATGTTGGATCGCTTTATCTGAAGGAAAAAAGTTCGGATTCAAAAATAATTGCCGCAGCGGATGAGCCCATGGCCATTACCATGGTCTGGGTGAGAGACATCCCCCTTGACAAGATCACGGATGTTTATGTGGAGGCCTTCAAGTACGCGGCCATCAACAAAGATGAATCCCTTCAGAAAAATATTGATGCCTTCATGGCGGCCCTCAGACCCTGTGAAAAAAATGCCGTTACAAAAATCGTTTATATTCCCGGCAAAGGAACCTCCATGTATTACAATGACACCCAGACCCTGCATGTTGAGGGGATGGCTTTCAAAGAAAGCCTTTTCAGAATCTGGCTTCTGGAAGAGGACACCTTCACCGGAGACAAGACGGTTCGGGCCGGAATGCTGGGGAAGTAGACCGGGAAAAATAAAAATTTTTCCCGGTTCCCTCAGATGGAGATCAAAAAACGGAAAAATCCCGCCCCCGAAAGGGAGGCGGGATTTTTATTCAGGATTGGGAATTTTCCCGGCCCCTTAGTTTTCTGTATGTCTGAACCTGAAGCTTCTGCTTCTCCTTACACAGCCCGGCCTGCGGCATACCCCTGATGCACAGCATCAAAGGCAAGACCGATCTTACCGGCATCTCCCACCACAGTGCAGGGAATATTCAGGGCCTCAATGTCCATTTTCAGCACAGCAAGGGGTCTTGAACCTGCTGCCAGCACCACGGAGTCCGCAGGAATCAGCTCCAGCCCATCCTTTCCTTCCACCTTTACCCCTTCCTTTGTAATTTCAAGGGCCTTGGTAGTCACATCCGTCCGGATACCGATGCGCTGCATTTCCTGAAGCATGGTCCAGCGGGTGGATCTCCCAATATCTTTTCCCACAGCCTGGGTCATTTCAATGAGGGTCACGTTTTTGGTTCCCTTTGTGGCCAGCTCATAGAGTTTTTCCACATCATCTGCCCTGTTGACGAAGAGGAATTTCAGCTCCTCTCCGGAAAGGGTTCCCTTTTCTCCAAGGAAGATGGCCGTTTCCACACCCACGGCCCCACCGCCGATAATAACCACCTCTTTGCCCGTATGGGCACGATCTTCCAGCACATCCCAGGCCTGCACCACATGGGGCAGATCTGCACCGGGAATGGGGGGAGAAAGGGGCTCCGCACCTGTGGCCAGAATCACGGCATCGGGCCTTTCCTTTTCCAGCAGGGCTTTGTCCACAGGGGTTTTCAGCATCACCCGGATATTGTTCACCTGCACCTGAACAGCCAGATCCTTCGCCAGTTCCGCGAATTCTTCCCGACCCGGAGGAGCCGCAGCCAGATAAAGCTGACCTCCAAGACGGCCTGAGGCTTCAAAAAGGGTCACATCATGCCCCTTTTCATGGGCCGCCAGGGCAGCGCACATCCCCGCAGCCCCGCCACCGATGACAAAAACCCTTTTGGGCTTGTTCGTGGTGACGGGAGCCATTTTGAATTCATAGCCCGCCCTGGGATTGCAGAGACATTCCACATGCTTGAATTTAAAAAGATTGTCAAAACAGCCCTGGGCGCAGGCAATGCAGTGGATAATTTCATTTTCCCGCCCTTCTTCCGTTTTTTTCGGTAAAAAGGCATCGGCAATAAGACTGCGGCCCATGGCCACCATATCACACATGTCATCCGCAATGAGCCTTCTGGCATCTTTGGGATCGTTGATGCGGTGACTGGCGATTACGGGAACCGTCACCACTTCCTTGATGCCCCGGGCAAGATAGGCATAGACCCCTCTGGGAACACTGGTGACGATCTGGGGGATGCGGGCTTCATGCCAGCCCACATTGACACAGAAGGCATCCACCAGACCAGATCCGGAGAGTTTCCGGGCATAGTCCCGCAGCTCCACCCGCCCCATCCCCTCGGGCATGAGGTCGTTGCCGTTCATGCGGATGATCACAGGATAATCCGGGCCTACGGTTTTGCGGATGGCAGTGAAGATTTCCATGGCAAAACGGCATCGGTTTTCAAAGGATCCACCGTATTCATCTTCCCGCCTGTTGGTGAGCGGGGAAAGAAATTCGCTGATGAGATAGCCTGTGCCACTCAGGACTTCCACCCCGTCATAACCCGCAGCTTTCACCCGGCCTGCGGCTGCGGCAAAGTCGTTGACGGTCTGCCGGATATCTTCCTGAGTCATGGCCCGTGGCACTTCATGGGTCAGTTTGGAGGCAATGGCCGAAGGGGCCACAGGTTGCTTTCCGTTAAGCAGCAGGGAATGGTTGTAACGGCCTGAGTGGTTGATCTGTACCAGAGCGCGGGCTCCATGGGCCTGGATGGCCTCGGCAAGGCGTTTCATTCCGGGAATATGGGCATCTTCATGGGCACCGATATGGCTGGGATTGGCGGCAAGTTCATTGACAGTGGCATAGCCTACGCAGATGGCACCCGCCCCCCCTTTGGCCCTTTCCGCATAAAAGGCGACAATCTGCTCGCTTACCGTATAATTTTCACACATGGCAAGGTGCATGGCCGGCATGTAGATGCGGTTTTTTACTGTCATGCTGCCGATCTGGATGGCCTGGAACAGGGGGTCGATGCCTCGGGTCACTTTGCTCATACTGCCTCCTTAGGAAAAAAAGTTTCGTATACAAAATTTATATGAGATTTTTGGGTTACAGATTCATGTCCTTCATGACGCACATGGGTTTTGATTTTATTGTCAGGTGATAATTTCAAATGAAAGGGCACTGTGGGGAAGCATGAAACCATAATAGCTTGCATACTAACTAAATCCCATTTCAGAAAAATCGTCAAGTTTTTCCTTTAAAAAAATACCTTTGACCTTGAAAAACAAGGGGTTCCAGAATAGTCGGCCGGATACGGGGAGACTGTTTTCCGGTAAGAGGAGCAGAGTGACGGCCAAGGATCTCCCTGGACGGGCAGCACCCTTTTTCTGCGTTTATTCCCAAAAAAGAGAATTTTTACACGGTAGAAAAAAGCCATATTCTTATTTCATATAACCAGATTCCTTCTGAGAATGGAATAAATAAACATAATCTTTTATTTTCTTTGTTTTTCTTAAAAAATTAAAGAAAAACATAAAATAAATTCAGATCCATTCTCCGATAGCAGAAAAAGTATTTGCTATGTACGCAAACATTTGATCTACAATAAATTACATTCCGTACAGCACCCCCCTTACCTTTTTATGAACGTCGTCAATGAAAGGATTTTCCATGGATTTCAATTTGTCTCCCCTTGAAAAAATGGTTCAGAAAACCGCCAAAGATTTCTGTGACAAAGAAGTTACCAAAATTGACGCCTATATGGCCGAGCACAAGGATTATCCTCCCGATCTCCTCCAGCGTTTTGCCAAGGCAAGACTTCTGGGCATGGATGTTCCCAAAGAGCTGGGGGGCATCGGCAGCACCAACTTCAACCTCATCCTCTTTGCCGAAGAAATTGGCAAAACCGGATCCACCTGCATGCTGCCCTTTTTCATGAACAATTCCGTGGCGGAAACCATCTGTCACTGGGGTACGGAAGAGGTGAAAAAAAAGTTTGTGCCTCCTCTGTGTGATGGCAGCGCCTGGGCCAGCATGGCCTTCACCGAACCCGGAACCGGCTCCGATCCCAAGGCCCTGACCATGGTGGCCGAACCCGATGGGGATGATTTTATCCTCAACGGCACCAAGCGTTTCATCAGCATGGCCAACAAACCCGGCTACGGCATCTTTTTTGCCAAGGATCTTTCCATGCAGGGTGCCAAAACCGATACAACCGCCTTTATCGTGGACAAGTTCAGCCCTGGCATCACCTGCTCCGGCCATTATGAGCTGATGGGTCTTGACGGTGCCGACACCTGCGACATTTTCTTCAAGGATGTACGTGTTCCCAAGGCCAATATCCTCGGTGAACAGGGCAAGGGGTTCAAGATTCTGCTGCGCTGGATTGCCGGTGAACGTATCCAGCAGGCGGCTGCCCTTGTGGGCGGTGCCCAGGGTGCTCTGGAAGAAGCGGCCCGATACAGCAAGGAGCGTGTGGTGAGCGGTTTCCCCCTGGGCTTCATGCAGGGATTCACCTGGATGCTGGCGGAAATGAAAACCAAGGTCGATGCCTGCCGGCTCATGGTGTACAATGCCATCCTGCTTCAGGATCAGAAAAAACCCTTTGAAGTTCCCTCCGCCGAACTCAAGGTTTTTGTGGTGCCCATGGTACAGGAGGTCTGCCGTATGGCGGTACAGATCCATGGTTCTTACGGCTATTCCAAGGAATACAAGGTGGAAAAATTGTTCCGCAACGCCATGCATGGCGGTATTGTGGCCTCCAGCCTTGAAATCAACAAGACCATTGCGGGTATGGCCTATCTGGCCGGTCGCTGAAACAGGACTGATGTGGCCGCTGGCCCTGGTCACCGGCCCTTTTCCAGGGAGTATTTTAAGGAAGCACCATGAATATTATTGTCTGCATCAAACAGGTACCGGACGTTACGGAAGTGAAATGGGATGAAAACGGATCGCTGATCCGCACCGGACTTCCCAGCATTATCAACCCCAATGACAAACATGCCCTTGAGGCGGCCCTCGCCCTGAAGGATGTCCACGGTGGCACCATCACCGTGATTTCCATGGGGCCTCCCCAGGTGGAAGAATCCCTGCGGGAAGCCCTGGGCATGGGATGCGACCGCGCCATCCTTCTGACAGACCGCAAATTCGGCGGTGCCGACTGCTGGGCAACGGCCTATACCCTGGGCCTTGCCATCCGGAAAATCGGTGCCTTTGACATGGTCATCACCGGTGTAGAGGCCATGGACGGCAACACCGCCCAAGTGGGGCCTGAAATTGCCGATTTCCTCAAGCTTCCCCTCTGCTCCTATGCCCTGGATATCCGTTGTGAAGGGGATAAGGTTTTTGTTCTGCAGAACATGGGGGACATGGTACGGGAGCTGGAAGCCCCCCTGCCCTGCCTCATCACCGCAGAAAAAGAGCTGAACGAACCCCGTGTCGCCCCCATGGACATGCTCATGGAAGCCTATGCCAAGGAAATTGAAATCTGGGGCATGGATGCCCTGGATGGTGACCCCGCCAACTTCGGCCTGAAAGGTTCGCCCACACGGCTGCGCAAGGTTTTCAGTCCCAAGCGGATCAAGGGGAAGGTGGAGATTCTGGAGGGTGATCCCGCAGAGTCCGCCCGCAAGCTTGTGGAAAAGCTCAAAGAACACAACTTTATCTAAATCAGGGTGAACCTATCATGACAGATACCAAGGATTTCAGTGATTATAAAGGCGTCTGGGTTTTCATTGAACAGCAGGAAGGAAACCTGACCCGAACGACCCTTTCCCTGGAAATGCTGGGAGAAGGCCGTAAACTTGCCGACAAGCTCGGTGCCCCCCTGACCGCCTTCCTCCTGGGCCACAATGTGGGAAAACTGGCGGAAGAGCTGATTCTCTACGGAGCGGACATCGTTCTTCTCGCCGACGACCCTGCCCTGGCTGAATACCGGACGGGACACTACACGGACATCATCTGCAAGGAAGCCCTGGAGAGAAAACCTGATGTGCTGCTTGTGGGTGCATCTCCTGTGGGAAGGGATCTCGCCCCCCGCATTTCTTTCCGTCTCCATACGGGATGTACCGCGGACTGCACCCTTCTGGATATTGATGAAGAGAAAAAAATTCTGGTCTCCACCCGCCCTGCCTTTGGGGGCAACGTGATGGCGACCATTCTCTGCCCGGATCACCGGCCCCAGATGTCCACGGTGCGGCCCGGTGTCATGGACATGCCCGTCAAAGATACCGCCCGCAGAGGTGAAGTGGTGGCCCTGAGCCTTTCCATTGATGAAACCGCAGATCCCGTAAAAGTGCTTTCCGTGAAAAAACGGGAGCACAGCGGTATCAATATCCGCGAAGCGGAACGGGTTGTCTGTGTGGGAATGGGTGCAGGGGATACCCAGACCTTTGCCCGGCTTGAAGAACTGGCCAAAGAGCTGGACGCCCAGGTCGGGGGCACCCGTCCTGTGGTGGAAGCCTGCCTCATCACCCACGACTGCCAGATCGGCCAGACCGGCAAAACCATCCGGCCGGAGCTTTATCTTGCCGTAGGCGTTTCCGGTACGGTACAGCATACCACGGGGATGTCCGAAGCCAAAACCATTGTGGCCATCAACAAGGATGCCAAGGCGGAAATTTTCAATTTTGCCCACTACGGTATTGTGGGGGATGCCTCCAAAATTGTTCCCGCCCTGATTGACCAGATCCGCAAAGCCAAGGCTGCCCGTTAAACAGTTCCGGGGTATGCCCTCTTAAAAAAAATACACCATCTCCTGGAACACCATCCCCAGGGATGGTGTATTTTATACTGTGCGTACTGCCCCTGCCTTCCCCCCCTACTGCGGTTTCAGCACCAGAAAAAACATCTCCCCGGGATGCTGCATATGGCCTGCCGTTGTTTCCGCGTACCCGTCATTGCCCCAGAAAATATCCGCCCGTCCGCTGCCCCGGATGGCCCCCCCCGTATCCTGAGCAGCCATAAAGCGGGAAAAGGGCCGCCATCCGGCAATATTCCCATCCGCAAAAAGCAAAGGCTTGAGCGTATGAATAAAGGCCGGTGCACCATCGGGAAAAATTCTGCGATCCACAGCCAGGGAACGACCTGGAGTCAGGGGGAAACCCAGGGCACCGAGGGGGCCTTCCGTTACCGTATGAAAAAAAACATAGGAGGGATTGGAGCCTAAAATTTCCCGCTGTTCCTCCGGATGTTCCTCAAGGTACCTCCGGATACGCTGCATGGACATTTCTTCTTTTGGAATCCTGCCTGTCTGGATCAGATGGGTTCCGATGGAACGGTAAACCCTTCCATTCTGCCCCTTGTAATGCATACGGATAAACCCGCCCTCTTCCAGATACACAATACCGGATCCCTGCACCTGAAGAAAAAATTTATCGATGGGGCAGTCGATATAGGCAAGAACCGGGGCCTTGCCCTCCAGCGCCCCTTCGTGGCTAATGCTGTCCCGATCCGGATAAGGCTCAAAAGTTTTTCCTGTCCAACGTCCCAGGATGCGTTTTCCTGCGTACTCGTTTCCGAAAGGGGAAAGATCCACTTCTGCAAGATCTTCCGGCATGCCATGAAGGGGGACGGAAAAGCGCTCGCTTTTCTGGAGACTTCCCGTAAGCAGAGGCTCATAATATCCCGTGAACAATACCTTTCCCGCAGGCCGGAGATCGCTGCCCGGGGACGGTGTACCTGCGGCCCGGTAAACGAAAAAGGTTTCCCGGATTCTCTCGTTCAAGGCCCTGCCATCCAGCCGCTCCCGGATAAGATTCATGAGGTAAAGGGTGGAATCCGCCATATGGCGGGCAGAATACACATCCCCCCCAAAGCGGACAGGCCGCTCCGGCGGCAGGCGACGGTAAAATTCAAAGCTCCCATGCAGAACTGCCATCAGCCCTTCATACTCAAGGTCATCCTCAAAAAAAGGATACTGTTCCGAAGCAAGACGCACAAGAGCTGGCGGATCTTCCGGAGGAGATGCCGATGCATCCTGTATTGCCGGAGTTTTCCCCGTACATCCTCCCATCCAGATCAGCACCATTCCCACAAAGAGAGCCTGAAGAAGCCCCGCCCCCTTTTTTTGTCGAATCGCTTTTTTTAAAAAAAACACCATTAAAAATTCCTTTAAAAAAGATCACTTTGGTGCGGTACTTCCTCCTGCATCCTGTTCTCTGCAAGGTGAACGGGAATATCCACACTCCGGGATTCCGGGATACGGGTTTCCCCGGCAATACCCATATCCTCAAACTGCCGAAGACAGGGAAGAACACGACGCTGAAAGGCACCCGCCATCTCGTTGTAGGCCTTCAGCCCTTTTTCCATATCCTGACCCAGGCGGTTCATGTGGCCGGAAAAACGCAGCAAACGCTGGTGCAACTCCTTTCCCATGGCAACAATATTTTTGCTGTTTTCATAGGAAGCCTGCTCTCGCCATACCAGAGCGATGGTTTTCAGCATGGCGATGAGGGTAGAGGGTGTGGCCAGAAGTACATTACTGGCCGCTGCCTGTTCCAGGAGTCCCGGTTTTTTTTCCAGGGCGGCAGAAAAAAAACTTTCACCAGGAATAAAGAGAATCACAAATTCAGGAGAAGGTGTGAACTGGCGCCAGTAGCTTTTCTGGGAAAGCAGACGGATATGTTCAGCGACCTGCCGGGCATGTCCGTCAAGACCTTTCCTGGCAGCTTCTTCCGTATCGGCCTCCATGGCATCCAGGTAAGCCGCAAGGGGCACCTTGGCGTCCACGACAACCTGACCGCCTCCGGGAAGGGTAACGACCATGTCCGGCCGAAATCGCCCCTCTTCCGTTTCTGTCTGTACCTGTTCCGTAAAATCACAATGACTTGAAAGACCGCTGATTTCCACAACCCGCCTCAGGGTGATCTCTCCCCAGCGGCCCCGTACCTGAGGCTGCCTCAGGGAGGAAACAAGACGCTGAGTTTCCGTTTTCAATTCCGCCTGGGCATGACCCAGCAGGCTGAGCTGACGGCCAAGATCCCCCAGGCTTCTTTCTCTTTCCTCTGCAAAACGCTGCACTTCCTTTTCATAGGAAAAAAGCATGTCCCTTACAGGATCCAGAAGATTGCGAAAATTCAACTCCCGTATTTCCATATTGTGCCGGGCCGTATCCAGATGTCTGGCAAAATTTCTGTCCGCCATTTCCATGAAGTAGCGCTGATTTTCCTCAAAGATTTTTGCAGAAAGCCCTTCCAGGCTACGTGTAAGACTTTCTTGCCCATCCTGAATAAAACGCAGTTTTTCTTCGCAAAGCACAAGGGACTGTTCGGTGGTACGCAGTTTTTCTTTTAAGCGTACTCTGGAATATACAAGGCAGAAACAGAAAAAAAGGCTGAGACAAAATGGTATAGCCAAAAATATTGTAACATCAGGGGCTGACATGGGTACTCTTCCATTTGGAGGATACGGGGCAGGATTTTCCCGGAAAAGATGAGATCAGAGGTACATGGGAGACGGAAACATTTTTAACGTGCCATCTGCAAAGAGACGCTTTCCTTCTGTTTATTCTTTACATGTTTTCTGGTTACTAAAAAAAATACTTTTTGGGTATCCTTTTGTTGTGTTCTTTACAAAGAAGAATTTGATTACCACCTTACCTTAGTCATGCAATCGCAGATTTTGCCCATGCGGCATTGAACCCATCGTTCCCACGCTCCAGCGTGGGAATGCATCTTGAGACGCTCCAGCGTCTTGAATCCCGGACACTGCCATGACCCAAAAGCCTTTAGGAAGTCCAGAAACCGGATACGCTTCATGTTTTGGTCTGGATTGTCCCGGTGCTTCGATCATACCCCTTTCCCTGAGAAAGGATTGCCGAGGATACTGGCCCTGGGCGCTTCTGTGCTCAGGGCCAGTAGCCTCGGAAATCCATTCTCCAGTAATGGGGCGTATCCAGTTTCTGGACTGCATACAGAATTTCGGCCATGACAGGGCCAAGATGCTGGAACGCAGGAACCATGGGGTCAATGGTGATGGGTAAAGGGATAGGGTCTGCACGGGGGAAAAAGGCTGAAAGGGGCGTTGGGACTGGATTTCAGGCAACAAAAAAGCCGCCTTTCGGCGGCTTAAATTGTGGTATTGGTGGCGATGCAGGGACTTGAACCCCGGACACTGCGGATATGAGCCGCATGCTCTAACCAGCTGAGCTACATCGCCAAACGGACTTCCGTCTGTCGAAACAAACGGAAGCTTTCTAGCAGGATCACTTTATAACGTCAACCTTAATTTTAGGCTTTTCCCTATTTTTACTGGGAAAGGGGGGAAGAACGCAGAATATCGATCTCAAACCCCGAAAGACCCGAGGGCAAATCTGAAAAGATAAACATGAAAGGTACTTCTTTGCCCGGAGGAATATTTTCTCCGATACTCCGGTCTCCCCCCCTTTTGTTCAGCACCTTTTCAATGTCCGCAATGCCCATACGGCTCAATTCCATTTCAGGAAGCACATTCCCCGCATACACCATGCGGGTAGCCGCCGCCGTCTCTCCGGAAAACAGCCTGGCTCGTAACTGCACATGACGACGGGGCTGAGGATAATCGTTACGGATTCTACCGGAAATAACAAGAAGTCTGCCTGCACTTTCATGGCTGATAAAACGGTGAGTGACCCCGATGGTCTGAATTTTGAGATTACCCGGATCCTGCACTTCTACCGTATGGTTCCCATTGCCGGATGCACCAATGAAGGGCAGGGAAATATTGTTTTTTTGCATATAAAGAAGTCCGCCAAAAATACCTGCTCCCATAAGCAGCAGAAGAAGAAGCAGAAGTAGCACAACGCGAAGTGTCTGCGATTTTCGCTCAGGCTTTCCGGAAACTTTTTCCTTTCTACTTTCAGAAAAGTCATCTGCACTAATGATGGGAGCTGCCGCCAGAACACGGGCAGGTTTATTTTGGGGAAGGGGTTCCTGAATATCCAGATCCATGGAGGCTGACTTGGCACTGACCTGGGGGGCAGAAGGGGTAGGTTCAAGGTCAAGATCCAGGGTGAGATTTTCGGTGGTGGATGCGTTAACCGGAGCCTTGGCTGCAGGCGTTTCTGCCGCAAAATCAAGATCCAGATCCAAGTCCAGACTGAAGTCTTCACTTGCCGCCTTGGCAGACGGGGCTTCGGGTTCCAGATCCAAATCGAAATCCAGACTGAAGTCTTCACTCGCCGCCTTGGCAGGTGGAGC
>NZ_JCANVJ010000004.1:111787-187854 GCF_059569355.1 Desulfobotulus sapovorans DSM 2055
TCCAGATCCAGATCCAGGTCCAGACTGAAATCTTCACTTGCAGCCTTGGCAGGCGTGGCCTCGGGTTCCAGATCCAGGTCCAGACTAAAATCGTTTGTGGCCGTTTGGGAAACCGCGCCTGTCGGAAGCTGTTCGGGAGAAGACGTCAGACTGTTCAGAAAGTCCGGGTCAAAATCGGGAATATCCGGATTGGGCAGTACATCACGGGACAGTACGGTAAAGTCCGGTAAAGGGGCAAGATCCGGAAGGATAGTTCTGGCAGCGGTCTGGGAGGCAGCAGATGATGGGGGAAAGACAACCGCCGGGGAAGGGGAAATAGCGGTTTGTACAGTTACCTCCTGTTCAGAGGCTTGCGGATCTGTTTTTCGGTAGGCAATAAAAACGTGACGACAGCGGGCGCAACGCACCTTGGTGCCGGTCGGCTTTATGTAATGATCGTCAAGTCGGAATCGGGCGGCGCAGGCCTCGCACGTGATGATCATGGAAGCATCCTCTCTTTAGGATTTTAGATGATAGATGGCCGGCAGGTGGCGGTAGTTTTCTGCATAATCAATACCGTATCCGACAATGAAACCGTCTTGAATGCTGTGACAGATATAATGGATATCAATATTTTTTTCGCGGCGTTCATGCTTGTCCAGAAGAGTACAGATTTTAACACTGGCGGCACCGCGATTTTGGATATGCTTTACGATATGGGAAAGGGTGAGACCCGTATCCACAATATCCTCGACAAGCACCACATGGGTACCGACCAGATCAAGATCAATATCTTTGGTAATACGGACATGTCCGGAGGAAATCTGCTCCTTGCCGTAGCTTGAAGCCCCGATGAAGTCAATGGTGCAGGGCACGGAGAGTTCCCGGACAAGATCCGCGAGAAAAATAAAGGCCCCTTTAAGTACGCCGATCATGACCAGAGGTTTTCCCTCATGGTCTTCGGAAATTTGCCTGGCAACGGCTTGAATACGGGAGTGAATTTCCTGCTCAGACAATACGGGAATAAGTTCTGTCATGGGAATGGGGTAATCCTTGCAAGTTTCTGGATCCGATGGGGTTTTGCTGGAAAATTAACGGGAAAAAAATATCCGGAAAACGGAAGAAAGTCAACCGTTCTACCGGATCTGTGTTTCTTTTTGTGAACTTTGCAGACAGGATGTGGTGCCGCACAGCTCCCGGTGTCTGACAAAAAATCCTTGGGAATCGGAAGGCGCCTGATCCGGAAAGCGTCAAAAATCAGAACGGTACTTAAGGGATATCGCTATCAAAGCCCTGCTTCCTTCAATTTTTCAAGAAGCCGGAGCTGCTCCGAATTCAGTTCCTTGGGAAGGGAGACCAGAATCTGGACATAAAGATCTCCTTTTTTTTCAGAATTCTGCATATGGGGAAGCCCTCTCCCAGGGATACGCATCCGGGTTTTGTGCTGGGTTGCCGGGGCTATTTTGAGCTCAAGCTCTTTCCCTTCCAGGGTGGGAATACGAATCTGGGTTCCCAGTATCGCCTCACTGAGCCGAAGGGTACGATCCAGAAAAAGATCATGTTCTTCGTTGCGGAAGACCGGATCCGGTATCAGGCTGGCCTGAATGTAAAGATCACCGGGAGGGCCGCCGTTGGGGCTGGGATCGCCCTTACCGGAAAGGCGTATCTTTTTGCCAGGCAACATGCCCTTTGGGATACGAACCTGAAGCTGTTCATTTTTACCCTGAAGGGAAAAACTGATGGTTTTCTGCGCCCCCTCTGCCATGTCTCTCAGGGTAAGAGGCAGCTCATAGATCCTGTCCCTGCCTTTAACGGGGGCATGGTGAAAACGCCCCCCCCCCCTGCCCCCGGTTCCGAAAAAGGATGTAAATCCGGAACCCCCAAAGCCAAACTCCCTAAAAATATCGGAAAAATCGAAATTTCGAAAAATATCTTCCTGGGTATAACGCTGCTGGAAGCCTGCGGAACCATAGGTGTCATACTGCTGACGTTTTTCCCGGTCACTAAGAACGGCATAGGCTTCACTGATTTTTTTGAAGGTGGCTTCTGCACCGGGATTGTCGGGATTTTTATCCGGATGGTACTGCTGAGCAAGTTTTCGATAGGCTTTTTTGATTTCTTCCGGGCTGGCCTTGCGGTCAATTCCGAGAATTTCATAGTAGTCTGTACTGCTCATGGTTTTTCTCCTGAACTCCCCTGAAGGAAGGAAACGGTATTTTGACCCAGAAAAGATAGTTGTCCTTGAAAAGCTGTCAATACATGGCCTTGTTTTTGGACAAGATCAGATATCCGGAGGCAGACGAAGGCACTCTTCTTTGCCGCTACCTGTGGCTGCCTGCTCCCAATCTGTCCAGTCGCAGGCGGTGGCGCTTGTCCGAAAGTCTCCGCACACCGGCGCCTATGGCAAAAAGCGTTCCAAAGCCCGCTCCCCCTGCAATGAGAAACATGATGAAAATCTGATATTTCACCGCTTCCATGGGAGCCGCTCCCGCAAGAATCTGGCCGGTCATCATACCCGGCAGACTGACGATACCGGCCACACTCATGGCATTGATGATGGGGATGAGACCGCTGCGGATACTGTCCCGACGGATATCGGACAGGGCTTCGGAAAAATTCTGGCCCAGCATAAGCCGGGTTTCAATAATGGCTTTTTTTTCCCATACGGTCTGGGTCAGACGATCCAGACCAATGGCAATACCGTTCATGGTATTGCCAAGAAGCATCCCCAGAAGAGGGATGGCATACTGGGGGGCATACCAGGGGTCATTCCGGAGAATACACACAAGGGCAAAAAAGGTGATGAGAAAGGAAGAAAGGCACATGGATGAGGCACCAATACCAAATCCCCAGAATCCCAGAAAACGATACTGCTGGCGCCGCATGACTTCCCAGCCTGCGGTGGAGAGCATGAAAAGGGCCATGAGCGCAATCAGCCCCGGATGCACCAGATTAAAAATAAATTTCAGTGCAAGCCCCAGGAGAAAGAGCTGCAGGGTGGTTCGGATGGCGGCAATGAGAAGGGAACGGCCGATTCCGAGGTTCAGCAGAAGGGAAAGTCCGGCATTGATGACAATGAGGGATGCGGCCAGTATCAGGTCATAGGGGGTGAGCAGAACCATGGAAACTCCTTCAGCGAAGCACCTTTCCCTTAAGGGACAGTCTTCCGTTTTCCAGGTGATAAAGGGTATGGGCGACACGCTGCAGCTGCTCCCTGTCATGACTGATCCAGAGCAGGGCTGCGTTTTCTTTCTGCTGATAATCCAGGATCAGGGATTCCGCAGCCCTGACCATGGCCGGATCCAGATTGGCCGTGGGTTCATCAAGGAGGAGCACCCGTGGCCGATTGACAAGAATACGCAAGAGACTTAGGCGTTGCTTTTCCCCGCTGGAGAGGCGATGGATGGCCCATCGTGCAACGTCTGGCGCAAACCCCAGGCCTGCTGCGGCTTCCACAGGAAAATTCTGTGGAAAGTGCGCCCCCACCTCCGCTTGCCACCACTGACTCTCCGCAGGCAGCAGGGCCACCTGCCTGCGCCACAGGGGAGCCGGTATGTCCCTATGTTCCGTATCCTGCAGACACAGTTTGCCGGAAAAGGGTTCCATATCGGCAAGAGCCCGGAAAAAAATACTTTTACCCGTTCCCGAGGGGCCGGATATTCCTGCACATTCTCCTTCACGTACCCTAAGGGAAATGGGGCCGATGTGATGAATACGAAGATCCTCTATCGAAAACATTCTTCACCCCAGGGTAGATTCGTTTTCTCTGTTTTTTTTCAAAGCCACCCGGATCAGACTCAGGGCAGCAGGCGTCATGCCTTCCATACGGGAGGCCTGTCCCAGGGTATGGGGTCGGATCTTGAGAAGCTTGGCCGCCAGCTCATTGGAAAGACCGGGCAGACCTTCATAACTGAAATCCTCGGGGATCTTTATTTTTTCAAGGTCTCGGAAGCGGTTCACCTCCTGAAGCTGACGCTGGATATAGCCTTCATATTTGATGGCGATTTCCACCTGACGTTTCACCCGATCCTCCATGGGAGTTTCAGGTGGAGCCAGGGCTTCCACGCAGGAATAATCCAGTTCCACCCTTTTCAGAAGCTGATCCAAAGGGGCACCGTTTTTCAGCTCCGGTGATCCGGCCTGCCTCAGAAAGGCACTGCTGATCCCCGGGCTGACATGGAGGCTGCGGATGCGCTGAATTTCCAGCTCCGTTTTCCGCAGGTATTCCCGAACCCTTTCCACAGCAATCTGATCCACAAGTCCCAGAGCATGGGCCCTTTCCGCCAGACGCAGATCCGCATTGTCCTCCCGCAGCAGGAGGCGGTATTCCGCCCTGGAGGTGAACATGCGGTAAGGCTCCCGTGTGCCCCGGGTGACGAGGTCATCCACCATGACGGCCATATAGGCCTCGGATCTGTCCGGCAGAAAGGGGGGGCGGCCCTGAACCCGGCAGGCAGCATTGATTCCGGCCCAGAGGCCCTGGGCAGCAGCCTCCTCATAGCCCGAGGTGCCGTTGATCTGACCTGCCAGAAAAAGACCAGCGACGGACTTGCATTCCAGGGTGGGCTTCAGTTGCAGGGGATCCACAAAATCATATTCAATGGCATAGCCCGGTCGGATGATTTCCGCTTCCTCAAGTCCTGCAACGGAACGCACAAAGGGAATCTGTACATCCAGAGGCAGGCTGTTGCCCAGACCACTGGCATAGATTTCATCGGTATCCAGCCCTTCCGGCTCCAGAATCACCTGGTGGGTTTCCCTTTCGGGAAACTTGACGGCCTTGTCTTCAAAGGATGGGCAGTAACGGGCAGAAACGCCCTGAATAACACCGGAATACAAAGGAGAACGATCCAGATTGGCCAGCACGATTTCCCGGTTTCGGGGAGAGGTGCGGCCTATCCAGCTGGGAAGCTGGGGCAGGCTGGAAGGGCTTTCAGAGGAAAAGGAAAAGGGCCTGGGATCGCTGTCTGCCGTGTGACGTTCAAATTTGGAAAAATCAATGGAGTTCTTTTTGAGCCGGGGAGGCGTGCCCGTCTTCATGCGGCCGAGGGAAAGTCCGAGGGCCTTCAGGCTCCGGGCCAGTCCGTAGGCGGCAAACTCTCCTGCCCTTCCCGCTTCAATGGACTTCAGGCCGATGTGCACCCGCCCCGAAAGAAAGGTTCCTGTGGCCAGCACCACAGAATCTGCCCTGTAGGCAAAACCCGTATGGTCCACAGCTCCGAGGATGCGGCCATCCTCCACAATCAGCTCTTCAATGAGGGCCTGACGCAGATCCAGGCTGGGGCATTGTTCCACCACCTGTTTCATGGCCCTGTGGTAGCGATTCTTATCGTTCTGGGTACGGGAGGACCAGACGGCAGGCCCTTTTTTGGTGTTAAGAGTTTTATACTGAATGGCGGTTTTATCCGTAATCTTTGCCATTTCACCGCCCAGGGCATCCACTTCCTTGACGAGATGGCCCTTGGCTGTCCCACCGATGGAGGGGCTACAGGGCATGGATGCCAGCTTGTCAAGGTCGATGGCAAAAAGGCAGGTGCGGCATCCCATGCGGGCTGCGGCCAAAGCGGCTTCACAACCCGCATGACCGGCACCGATGACAAGGATATCATAGTGTGGCGTCTGGGACATGGTGTTCTGGTGATCTCCCTGTGAACAGGTCTTTGGGCCGGATACCCGCCGAAACCTGGATATGGTTGAAAGGATGAAGTCGGCCTGGGGCAGGCCCCTGAAAACGGGCGGAACAGGTCTGCTGTTTCATGAAGGGGCCGCTCCCGACCCCCTTGTCGGCCACTGCATGGTACATCCCCGGCCTTTCATCCGTAAATCCTTTTTTTCAAAATGGGCAGTCGGGACAGCCCGCGGTGTGCATGGGAGTTTTATGATTAAATTGACATTAAAAATCTATGGGTTATTATATTTTCATCCGTGACTTCTACCGAATCCTTTCCACGGAAACCCACCACTTCAGCACAAAGGAGGTTGTCATGACCCTCCGATTCAACACTGACCCCGCAGGCATGTCCGGGGTCAACCAGCTTTCACGGTTACAGCAGGGCTTTGAAACGTCCCTTTCCCGTATGGGCTCCGGTCAGCGTATCCGGACAGCCGCCGATGATGTGGCCGGAATGCGCATCGCCACCAGCCTTTCTTCCCAGTCCAGAGGCCTGGGGCAGGCCATGCGCAATGCCAGTGATGCGGTGAGCATCGCCCAGGTGGCCGATGGGGGGCTTTCCGGTGTTTCCGCCACCCTTCACGGTATCCGGGAAAAGGTGCTGCAGGCGGGCAATGCCAGCCAGTCTCCGGAAAGCCGGGCCGCCATTCAGGCGGATATCTCCAAAGCCGTCCGCTCCATGGATGATATTGCGGGTACCACCCGTTTCAACAATCAGCCCCTTCTTTCCGGAACCTTCACGGACAAGACTTTTCAGATCGGTACCTTACCGGGCCAGACCGTAAACTTTTCCATTGATGCGGTCAATTCCGGAAATCTGGGGAATCCGAAACTGGGCACCGTGGCGGAAATTGACGTGACCACATCCGAAGGGACGGAAGCAGCCCTGGGGATTGTGGATGCCGCCCTGGATCAGGTGAATACCAACCGGGCCACTCTGGGATCGGCCTATAACCAGATGGGCAGCAGTATCCGGAGTATTGACACAGGCCGGATACAGACCCTGGCTGCGGAGTCCTCCATTCGGGATGTGGATCTTGCCGAAGAAAGCATGAACATGAACCGGATGAAAAACCTCACCAACGCCGGCCTCTTTGCCCAGGCCCAGGGAAAGGTCAGCAAAGAGCATGTGCTTTCCCTTCTGATGTCGGGAGCGGCGTGAGGTTTTTCCGTCACCAAAACCGGGCTGCCCGTCTGTGGGGTCAGCCCGGTAAAAAAAATCTTTGGGACTGGATTTCTGGAAGCCTCTGGAAATTCAGACGTTCATCTGGAGCCTTGCCCCGTACCCCGACGCGCTTATCTGCCCTCTTCTGACCCTCCCTGGCACTCAGGAGACTTACAGCCCTAACTCAGCCTCACAGTACCCAGCTTCTTCTTTAAGGTTCTGTGCCATTTCCCTGAAGGGCAAGAACAGCCCTGCCATTTAACCTTACAGCATTAGCCCCATCTTCCCCACGTTCCTGCGCGGGAACGATAACTGAAGCAACCTTGTCATCAATATTGTGGTTTGACATGCGGTGCCACCAAATCATATCATCAGGAAATCCGTTTGATTTCATTTTTCTATTTTGCAGATCCCGCAGGCGTCATATCCGCTCACCAAGCGGTTCCCCCACCACCAAAAGGAGATGCTGCATGACAGACGAAAAGAAAAAACTCACCACCAATGCCGGCGCCCCCGTTCCCGACAACCAGAATGCCCTCACAGCAGGCCCGAGAGGCCCCATGCTTCTTCAGGATGTGTGGTTTCTGGAAAAACTGGCCCACTTTGACAGGGAGGTCATTCCGGAACGCAGAATGCATGCCAAAGGTTCCGGAGCTTATGGTACCTTCACCGTCACCCACGACATCACGCCTTACACGCGAGCAAAAATTTTTTCCGAGATCGGCAAAAAAACCGAACTTTTCACCCGGTTCAGCACCGTTGCCGGTGAAAGGGGGGCTGCGGATGCGGAAAGGGACATCCGGGGCTTTGCCGTTAAATTCTATACAGAAGAGGGCAACTGGGACATGGTGGGTAACAACACCCCCGTTTTCTTCCTGCGCGATCCCCTGAAGTTCCCCGACTTAAACCATGCGGTAAAACGGGATCCCCGCACCAACCTGCGCAGTGCCAGAAACAACTGGGATTTCTGGACATCCCTGCCCGAGGCCCTGCATCAGGTCACCGTGGTCATGAGCGACCGGGGCATCCCCGCCACCTACCGCCACATGCACGGTTTTGGCAGCCATACCTTCAGTTTCATCAATGCCAAAAACGAACGTTACTGGGTGAAATTCCACTTCAAAACCCAGCAGGGTATCAAAAACCTGACGGATGCCGAAGCCGAAGCCCTCATCGGAAAATGTCGTGAAAGCCATCAGCGGGATCTTTATGAGAACATCGAAAAGGGCGATTTTCCCCGCTGGACTCTTTTTGTGCAGATCATGCCGGAAAAGGAAGCGTCTTCATGTCCCTACAATCCCTTTGACCTCACCAAGGTCTGGCCCCACAAGGATTATCCTCTGATGGAGGTGGGGATCATGGAGCTGAACCGCAATCCGGAAAACTATTTTGCGGAAGTAGAGCAGTCCGCCTTCAACCCTGCCAATGTCGTTCCGGGTATCAGTTTTTCTCCGGACAAAATGCTCCAGGGCCGTCTGTTTTCCTATGGAGACGCCCAGCGTTACCGTTTAGGTGTCAACCACCACCTCATTCCCGTGAACAAGGCCCGCTGCCCCTTCCACAGTTACCACAGAGACGGAGCCATGCGCGTGGACGGCAACCATGGCAGCACCCTTGGCTATGAACCCAACAGCTACGGAGAATGGCAGGAACAGCCGGATTTTTCTGAACCGCCCCTGAGTCTCGAAGGGGCTGCGGATCACTGGAACCACAGGGAAGATACGGATTACTACTCCCAGCCCGGAGCCCTTTTCCGGCTGATGAATGATGAACAGATGGAGGCCCTTTTCAGCAATACGGCCCGTGCCATGGGGGATGCCCCCAAAGAAATAAAACTCCGGCATATAGCAAACTGTTACAAAGCGGATCCTGCATATGGCCAAGGCGTGGCAAAAGCTCTGGGGATCGGGCTGGAGGAAATTCCCCTGTAAAGGATTGGGCAAAAAAATCCTCGCGAAAATTTCTGTTTAAGACAGTCTGAAAATGGCCGACCTGATGACCGGGCTTCTGAAAGAACCGGAGTCTCGTGTCGGCCATATTCTTGCAACGGACTTCTGCCATGATGCAGGATTTCAGGGGTTCCCGGTGTCCTGTCCCTCCTCAAGATAGCTCCGGATTCCCCGGGCAATGCTTTTTGCCAGTGCCTGTTGCTGAACCGGGTTGCTGAGCCAGAGAAAATCCTTAGGAACATTAAGATGTCCAAACTCCATGAGAACAGCAGGCAGAGCCAGGCTTTTAAGCTGTAACAGCTCTGCCTGCTGCAGATGTACCTTTTCCCATAATGCGGCACTTTCCAGGGTATGAGCCAGGATTCGGGCAAATTGTGCGCTGTCTTGGATATGGGGAATCTGCCCCTGATCCCAGGCCGCGGGATTCTGGATTTGCCCAGGAGAAGGCTGGAAGCCATACAGGATACGGATGGAACCAGGATGGTTTCGGAACACAGCCCCCGTATGCAGACTGATAAAAAGACGGGCGCCTTCCTGGTTGGCCATTTCAGCCCGCCTGATAAGTCCGGGATCAAAATCACTCTCCCGGGTCAGTACAGTGCGGCAGAAGGGGGTCAGTTCCTGGGCAATGCGCCGGGCCAGCTGGAGAACCAGTCCTTTTTCCGTTGCCCCATGAAGCCCTTTTCCGCCGGTATCCTTCCCCCCATGTCCAGGATCAAGGATGATAAGGGCAGGCCTTTTTTCCGGATAAAAGTGTCCATCTGACGGGCCTGAAGAGACAAGCTGTGGGATGAAAAGCAAAAGAAAAAAAATATATTTTTTTCGAAGGCTTGTCTTCCCTGGGTACGGGCATGGCTGTAAAAGGCTTTTTGCTTGACACATAAGAATGGCGTGATTAAATTTAAAAGATTGCGCCGGATGCCGCCCAGGGTGCCAGTCTGGGCATATCCGCCAAGGAAACCCAGCAGAAAGTAGACTCTACGGGAAAAATTCCTGTCCCGTCAAGGTGAACATCAGGCCATTCCGTCGAAAAATTCTTTCGTGGGCTTCGGGTGTTTCCCGGATTTCGGATCTCTGTATGGAATCCCCATCATAAGGTTTCAGCAAAATGGATTGGTTCGGGGAGTGCAGGAACGGTCTCCCCCATGAAAACTTCAAAATTCATCCCGTACAGCCCCGTCGGGCTATCCCCTGTTCTGGGGAGGGATGAAGTCTTTCCCATGGGCTTTTAGGGTGTTTACGAAGAAAGGATCGTCATGCAAGTTACGGTAGAAGATCTGAGCACGGTCAAGAAGGCCCTGCATATTGAGATTCCTGGTGAACAGGTTACCCAGGCTGTGGATAACGCCTATCAGGATCTGAAAAAAAGCGTTAAGGTCAAGGGGTTTCGTCCCGGGAAAATTCCCCGTTCCACTCTGGAGCGCATGTATAAAAAAGATGTCTATGCCGATGTTTCCCAAAAACTGATTCAGGATGCCTTTGCCGAAGCCATTCGTAAAGAACAGCTTGCCTTCATCGGAACCCCCCATATTGACGCACCGGATCTGGGAAATTTTGATGAAAAAGGCCCTTTCAGGTTCAGTTTTACCCTGGAAATCAAGCCTGAAATAAAAAACATTGCGTTCAAGGAACTGACCCTGCGCAAAACCCTCTATGCCTTCACTGAAGAAGAAGTTGAGGGGCAGGTTGAAATGCTCCGGAAAAACCTTGCAAAAAAAGTACCCATTTCTGATCAGAGACCTGCTGTCTCCGGTGACTTTGTCCTCATTGATTATGAAGGCCTTCTCGACACTGAAACTTTCAGCGGGACTCCCAAAACGGAGAACCATGCCTACCGCATTGGCCGCAATACCCTTTCTCCCGCCTTTGATGAAAATCTGGAAGGGATGCATATCGGAGAAACCCGCACCTTCGATGTTGCCTATGATGATCAGTATGTGAACAAGGCTTTTGCCGGCAAGACCCTTTCTTTTACCGTGACCCTGAAGGATATCCATGAAGAGGTGCTTCCGGAGCTGGATGACAGCTTTGCACGGAACTTTGGCAGCTTTGAAACCGTAGACGATCTCCGCAAGGCTATCCGGGAGAACCTGCAGCAGGGCTATGACAAACGCATTGAGCAGGAGTTGAACGAACAGATTTTTTCCACCCTCATCGAAAAAACCAGCTTTGAAGTCCCCGATGTGATGGTGAATTATGAGCTGGAAGGTATTCTTGAGGAAGCGGAAAGGGCCTTTTCCGCCAATGGAATCAGCTTTGAGCAGATGGGGTACTCGCGCGAAAGTCTTTCCGAAGAATACCGGGAGCTTGCTGAAAAACAGGTCCGCCGCCACCTGATCCTGGGAGCCATTATCACCCAGGAAAAACTGGAGTTGGATAAGGATGAAATTGAAGCCGGTCTGGAAGAATTGGCCAGGAATTTCAATCAGCCCGTAGATCTGATTCGCAGTTTTTACGAGACCAGCCCGGAAAAGCTGGAGTATTTAAAACATACTCTGCTTGAAAAAAAGGCTATTCAGCTTATCTTGACAAATAGTGTTATTGAAGAGGTCAGTCCGGAAGCCGCTGAAGCAGCGGAAGAAATGGAAGACCAGACGTCCGAAGCCTGATGTTTGTCTGTAAGGAAGGGCCTGAAGGCCCTTCCAGGTGTGCCGCGCAGATATCGGGTCCAACAAAGAGAAAAAGGGAGGTTCGTCGTGCCGCTGATTCCCATGGTCGTGGAACAAAGCAGCAGAGGCGAGAGAGCATACGATATTTATTCGCGGCTCCTCAAGGATCGGATTGTTTTCCTTGGATCTGCAGTGAATGACGAGATTGCCAATCTCATTGTGGCCCAGTTGCTGTTTCTGGAGTCCGAAGATCCTGAAAAGGAAATCAATTTTTACATCAATTCCCCTGGTGGCGTCGTCACGGCAGGCATGGCCATTTACGATACCATGCAGTACATCAAGCCGGATGTCGTGACCGTATGTATCGGCCAGGCGGCCAGCATGGGAGCCTTGCTCCTTGCCGCAGGGGCCGATGGGAAACGTTATGCCCTCCCCCATTCCCGTATCATGATCCATCAGCCTCTGGGGGGTGCCCAGGGGCAGGCCTCGGATATTCAGATCCAGGCGCGGGAAATCTTACGGATCAAGGATACCCTGAATCACATCCTTGCCCGGCATACCAAACGTGATCTTGCATCCATAGAGGCCGATACGGATCGGGATCATTTCATGAGCGGCGCGGAAGCCAAGGCTTACGGCATTGTCGATCATGTGGTGGCCAGTCGGGATGATCTTGCGGCCATTATCGAAAAAACGGAGGCCAAATGACGGATCACGGAGATACCGGAGACAGGCTGTACTGCTCATTCTGCGGAAAAAGCCAGAAGGATGTCCGCAAGCTCATCGCAGGCCCTTCGGTTTATATCTGTGACGAATGCATCCAGTTATGCAGTGAGATCATTGAAGAAGAAGGGGATAAGGCTCCGGAGACTCCGGAGGCTCTGCTGACACCCAAGGAAATCAAGGAACGTCTGGACGACTACGTGATTGAACAGAATGCTGCCAAAAAAACCCTGGCAGTGGCTGTACGCAATCACTACCGTCGTCTGGAATCTTCTGTCGGCCGGGATATCCACGATGAAGTGGAAATTCAGAAAAGCAATATTCTTCTCATTGGCCCCACGGGCAGCGGCAAAACTCTCCTGGCTCAGACCCTGGCCCGTTTTCTGGATGTACCCTTCACCATTGCCGATGCCACCACCCTCACAGAGGCGGGCTATGTGGGCGAGGATGTGGAAAATATCATCCTCTCTCTTCTGCAAAATGCGGAATACGATGTGGAGCGGGCCCAGCGGGGCATCGTTTATATTGATGAGATTGACAAGATCGCCTCCCGGGGCGACAACCCTTCCATCACACGGGATGTCTCCGGAGAGGGCGTCCAGCAGGCTCTGCTGAAGATCATCGAAGGCACCACAGCCAGTGTACCGCCCAAGGGAGGACGCAAGCATCCCCAGCAGGATTTTGTCAAGGTGGATACCTCCAACATCCTCTTTATCTGCGGGGGAACCTTCACCGGCCTCGACAAGATTGTGCAGCGCCGTATTGGTCAGAAGGCCATGGGTTTTGGTGCCAAAGTAACCAAACCCGGTGAAAAGTCTTCCACAGAACTGCTGCACATGGCCGAAGCAGGAGACCTTGTGAAATTCGGCCTGATTCCCGAGTTTCTGGGCCGTTTACCGGTAATTGCCATCCTTGAAGAACTGAAGGAGGATGCGCTGGTCAAGATTCTTCAGGAACCTAAAAATGCCCTTGTAAAGCAGTTTCAGAAGCTTTTCGCCTACGAAGGTGTCAATCTGCGGTTCACAGACGGTGCCCTGGAGGCCATTGCCAAAGAAGCCGTACGGAGAAAATCCGGTGCCAGGGGGCTGCGTGCCATTATTGAAAATATCATGCTGGACATCATGTATGAGATTCCTTCACTGGAAAACGTGAAGGAATGCGTGGTCAGTGAAGAAGTGGTACTGAACAAGGAAGAACCCATTCTTTTGTATGCCCAATCCAAGCAGCAGGCTTGAAGCACCCCCCTCGGGAAAGGTTTTGAACCCCAGGATATCTTCTGAGGTTTAAGGCCTTTCCTTATTTTTTGGGGCCTGCGTGTGAAAAGAAGGCACTGCGGATCTTTCCGGGAACCTTCACCCCTTAAGGATGACAATATGGCCGTGTTGATACTTCCCCTGCTCCCTTTGCGGGACATGGTGCTTTTTCCCCATATGGTAGCCCCCCTTTTTGTTGGCCGGAAAAAATCCATCCAGGCCCTTTCGGCAGCCATGGAGCATGACCGACGGATCTTTCTGACTTCCCAGGTGGAAGCGGACGTGGATGAACCCCGAGAAAAAGATCTTGCTCGGGTCGGCTGCGTAGGGCGCGTTCTGCAACTGCTGAAGCTTCCCGATGGTACTGTCAAAGCCTTGGTGGAAGGAGATTTCCGTGCGCAGATACGGGCCTGTGATGAGACAGGTGCCTACTCCCGCGTGGAAGTCCTGCCCATGGCCCCCATGGATGTACAGCCTGTGGAGGCACAGGCACTGACCCATGCCGTCATGGAGGCATGCAGGGAATACGCCAATCTCAATAAAAAACTGAACCAGGAAACCCTGGATGCCCTGGCCACTATTCAGGAACCCGGCCATCTGGCCGATGCGGTGGCTGCCCAGTTTTCCTTTAAGATTGCGGACAAACAACAGCTCCTTGAAACCGAGGAGCTTGCGGAACGGATGCTGCTTCTTGTGAATCTGATCCGAACGGAAATGGAAATCTTCTCCATGGATCAGAAAATCCGCAGCCGGGTTAAAAAACAGATGGAAAAGAATCAGCGCCACTACTACCTCAATGAACAGATACGGGCCATCCGCAAAGAAATGGGCGACGGCGAAGACAGTCTGGAAGAGGCGGAAGAGCTGGAGCGGCGACTGGAGGAGAAAAAACCTTCGGAAGAGGCCATTGTCCGTGTAAAATCAGAAATCCGCAAACTGAAAATGATGCCCCCCATGTCCGCAGAAGCCACGGTGGTGCGCAATTATCTGGACTGGATCCTGGATCTTCCCTGGAATGAGCTGTCCGAGCTGTCCATGGATATCCATGCTGCAGAAACCGTACTGGACAAGGATCATTATGGCCTGGAAAAACCCAAGGAACGTATTCTTGAATATCTGGCCGTACAAACCCTGGTAAAAAAGATCAAGGGGCCTATCCTCTGCCTTGTGGGGCCTCCGGGAGTCGGTAAGACATCCCTTGCCCGCAGTGTGGCCAGGGCAACGGGCAGGGAATATGTACGCCTTTCTCTGGGAGGAGTACGGGATGAAGCGGAAATCCGCGGTCACCGGAGAACCTACATCGGAGCCATGCCCGGAAAAATCATCCAGAGTCTTAAAAAGGCGGGGACACGCAACCCCGTCTTCTGCCTGGATGAGGTGGACAAAATGAGCATGGATTTTCGGGGGGATCCTTCGGCAGCCCTTCTGGAAGTGCTGGATCCTGAACAGAACGCCTCCTTCAATGACCATTATCTGGATCTGGATTACGACCTTTCGGAAATTCTCTTTATCACCACAGCCAACACCCTGCACAATATTCCCCTACCCCTGCAGGATCGCATGGAAATCATACGTATTCCGGGATATACGGAAATCGAAAAACTGCACATCGCCATACAGCATCTGATCCCCAAACAGGTGGAGCAGCATGGCCTGGACACCTCGCAGATCCGCTTCACCCGAAATGCCATTTTACACATGATACGCCATCATACACGGGAAGCCGGAGTCCGCAGTCTGGAAAGGCAGATTGCCACGGTTTGTCGCAAAGTGGCCCGGGAACTGGTACGGCATTCCGGAAAACTTGTCTTCAGCATTGATATCGAAGGTGTTCGGAAATATCTGGGAGTGGATCAATACCGTTTTGGACGTGCAGAAGAAGAACATGAGGTCGGATCTGTAACCGGGCTGGCCTGGACTCAGACCGGCGGAGAGCTGTTGACCATTGAAACAGCCCTGATGCCTGGCAAGGGGGAAGTGACGGTAACGGGCAAGCTTGGAGATGTCATGAAGGAATCTGCCCGTGCGGCTGTCAGTTATGTCCGCTTCCGGAGTACAGATTTTGGCATTGTTCCTGACTTTTACAAGGAAAAGGATCTGCACATTCACTTTCCTGAAGGAGCCATTCCCAAGGATGGCCCCAGCGCGGGCATAGCCATCTGTACAGCCCTTGTTTCCGCCCTTACCGGGCGGGCCGTAGACAGAAATGTGGCCATGACCGGAGAAATCACCTTGCGTGGCAGGGTTCTTCCCATTGGCGGCTTACGGGAAAAGGTACTGGCAGCCCACAGGGGAGGCATCAGCCGGGTCTTGTACCCAAAGGAAAATGAGAAAGATATCAAAGAGATTCCTTCCTCCGTACGTAAAAAACTTCAGCTCATTGCCGTAAGTCATATGGATGAGGTGCTGGCACAGGCACTCTTACCCTCCGCCCCCCAGAGACCGGTCTGAACTAAAAAACAAAAATATTCTTTTTTTGCTTGACGCGGAAAAGACCTGCTGGTAGATAGATCTCGCTTTTGCGGCGGAAGGATGGCTGCAAGAAGGGCGAATAGCTCAGCTGGGAGAGCAACGGCCTTACAAGCCGTGGGTCACAGGTTCGATCCCTGTTTCGCCCACCAGCAAAAAATGGGGGTGTAGTTCAGTTGGTTAGAACGCCGGCCTGTCACGCCGGAGGTCGCGGGTTCGAGTCCCGTCGCTCCCGCCAACAAAAAAACAAAGACTTGCGGATTGCTCCGTAAGTCTTTTTTTGTTCCTGCCTCTTCAATCACATACTCAGGGAGCGTGCCCTAAATAAAAACGCCTGTTTCAACCACATGCCTCCCGTGGAAAAGACAAGGATTTCCCGCAATACAATTTTTCCTGATGCATCGTTTCTTATGACTTGACGTGAAAAAAATATGCTGCTAGATAGTCCGTACTTTTGTAGCGGCAGGATGGCTGCAAGAAGGGCGAATAGCTCAGCTGGGAGAGCAACGGCCTTACAAGCCGTGGGTCACAGGTTCGATCCCTGTTTCGCCCACCAGCAAAAAATGGGGGTGTAGTTCAGTTGGTTAGAACGCCGGCCTGTCACGCCGGAGGTCGCGGGTTCGAGTCCCGTCGCTCCCGCCAATCATAAAGCAAAGGTTTACGGACAAATACCGTAAGCCTTTTTTTATTGCTTTTCATATCCTCCCTCTTAGTCCTTGCTTTTTGGGGCTGGGATTTTCTACAATGGTTGGGCGTATTCCTGATCTTGCATCAATCTGTCATGCAGGGAAGCTTTGTTGACTTCAACAGGGAGGTTGCCATGTATCAGTCCATTAAAAAAGTTCTCTATGCCACGGATCTTTCGGAAACTGCACGGGATGCCATGCGCTATGCAGTGAGCCTTTCCGGCCGTTACGGAGCAGAAATGTCCAGTCTCCATGTCATCCCCGACATCTATGAAGAGATGACCCTGTCCACGGGTATTGACATGGATCTTTACTTTGGCATCGACCGGTGGCGTTCCCTCACGGAAGAACGTCTTGCCAGTGCCAAAGATGCCGTTTTAAAACGTATTGAGGAAACCTGCGCGGAACTTCATGAAGAGGTGGGAGATTGCCAGACATGCTGTGAAAACGTAATGGTCAAAGTGGGGCATCCCGTGAAGACCATCATTGACACAGCCGTGGAAGGGAACTTTGATATCGTGGTTATGGGTACCCGTGGTCACAGCAAATTTGAGGATCTGCTTCTGGGCAGTACGGCCAATGGGGTTATCCGTCGCTGTCCCGTACCCGTACTGGTGGTTCGGCTGGATGCTCCCAAATAGCCGTTTGAAACTGTATGACCCTCCCCCGAAAGGGGGCGTAATGACTTGTCTTTTATCAGGAAGAGGAACAATAATGAAGCGGTTTGGATGCTGCATGGCTTTACTTTTGATGCTCGGCTGGATTCCTGCCCATGCGGACATGGGGCTGGGGCTGTATGTGAACCATGCCAGTGTGGCAGGCTCTCTCATGGGAGACATGAAAACCCCCCACGGGTTCATGACACTGGGGGGGGAAGGCGTGTACAAGGACGAACAGTACAAAATGCTTTCCGGTATTCTTGCCGTGAAAAATGACCAGCTGAGTCCCGGGCTTGCCTTTACCGTGGGCTTCAGAGGTTTTTACATGGATGCAGAGGATGGACGTTCCGGTGGGGATGGCATGGCTTCGGGCATCGCCTTTCTTTTTGGCATGGACTATGAGCTGGATGCCAGCCTGAATCCGCTGCCCATTCCTGTCAGCCTGGACGGACAGTTTTCAGGATCTCCCAAGCCCCTGACCTGGCAGGACGGAGAGTATTATTGGGAAGTGCGTGGGGGGCTGGGGTTCCATGTATTGAAGAATGCCAGCGTACGCCTGGATCTCAGAAGAATTTCCGTGGATTTTGAGGAAAAGGGTCGGAAATGGAGCAAGGAAGATTACAATCTTCTGCTGGGATACGAGATCCGTTTTTAAGCGATAGAGCCGGGCCATGCTGCCCGAATTGATTTTCAGATATTTCTCTGTGCCAAAAAACAAGGGGGGGATGGCGGATACGCCAAGCCCCCCTTTTGTATTGCCCACGTCCCCCCTGAGAGCTCGGATTCTCAGAGAATAGCGGCAAGAGTCTCCTTTGGGAAGATGTAACGGGAATTGCAGTTGTGGCAGGTAATTTCCAGAGGAAAAGGACCTTTTTTCAAAATATCTTTTTTATCTTCCTGGGGTAAGCCTTTCAGATAGGCTCCCATCTGCTCTTCCGTACATCTGCAAAAAAACTCTACCCTGTGGCTGTCAAGGATATGGGGCTTCAGCGAGGCAAAGGTCTCAAGAATCAGACCTTCCGCTTCTCTGCCGCCGCTGAAGGCTTCTCCGAGGCTTTCCAGGGTGGCCACCTGTCCTTCCAGAGCGGCCACCTCATCGGCTGTGGCACCGGGCATGGCCTGAAGCAGGAGTCCTCCGGCTCCCCTCACCTCCCCCTCACTGTCAAACTGTATACTTAAGGCAAGGGCCGTGGGTGTCTGTTCCGATGTGGCATAGTAGTGCGCCACATCCTCGGCGATATTGCCATAGGCCAGAGCCACCTGCCCCGTAAAGGGCTGGCGTGCTGTCTGGGTATGCCGGGTAAGGGTCAGAAAACCGGCACCAAAAAAGGGGGAAAGATTGAAATTTTCCACAGGCGCTTTGACGGGGATGGGATTCTCATACAGGTAGCCCCGAACTTCTCCCAGGGCATTGGCATCCACACTGAGACCGCGAACAGGGCCGGAACAGGAAATTTTAAGCTGAATACGATCCTCTCCCTTAAGAGAGGTCGCCATGAGACAGGCCGCCATGTAGGCGTGGCCCAACACCAGAGTTTCCAGAATGCCCAGGTCGTGATTGGCCCGCATCTCATGGATCATACGGGTGGCATGTACCAATCCTCCCCGGATGCGTCCGTCTGCAAGAAGGAAGAGATGGGCCTTATCCAGGGCATTGGCCCGGAGCTGTTCTTTGAGGGTTGTGCCAAAAGGATTTTTCTTGATCATGGTCAACACATCTTTCGGATCCGGAAATCAGTGCGGGGAGACCCGAAGGTTCCGGGCAAGGTTTTCCAGCTTGAGGGAGAGGGACTGGGGGACGGGCCGGGTACCCACCTTCTTGCAGATGCGGATGCTCTGGGTAAGGGTGGCCAGGCAGACCCGGCATTTGGGACAGTTTTGCAAATGATCCTCCAGCTTCCTGCGCTCCTCTCCTTGCAGTTCTCCGTCCACATAGGCGGAAAAAAGGTCAAAAAGTGCCAGACAATGGGCTGGAATTTCAGGAGTTGACTGGGTCATGGGCGAAATATCCTTTCAGGGCTTCCCGGATGTAAAAGCGCGCCCTGTGGAGCCGAACCTTGACATTGGCCTGGGAAATATCGAGAATCCTGGCGGTTTCTTCTGTGGAAAAATCCTCCATGTCCCGAAGTACCACAACCAGGCGATAGGTGGGGGGCAGTTCGTCAATGGCGGCCTTGATTTTTGCCCCCAGCTCCTCGTTCAGAAGACGCTCTGCGGGCTGTTTTGCCCATTCGGGAAGTTCTTCCGCTGCCAGGGCGGCATCACCGGGAAGTACATCCTCCAGAGAAAGCTCCTTTTCAGGGGAAAATTTGGATCGCCGCCGCATTTTAATACAGACGCTGACGGCAATCCGGTATACCCAGTTTCTGAAAAGACTTTCCTGACGGAAGCCATTCATATACCGAAAGATATTGATAAAGGTTTCCTGCACGAGATCTTCGGCATCCTGGGAATCCTTGCAGATTCTCAGGCCGAAGTTGTACAGACGATCCTGATAGCGCCGCACCAGATCCTCAAAACGCAGGGTTTCCCCCTGGTTAATCGCCAGAACCAGCTCCAGATCCGGATCCTGTTTCCGGGGAATATCCTTTGTTGTGCTTTTGATGATTTTCTCCTGTTCTTGTCACCTGACAAGCCCCCCTCAGTCAGGTGGAAATCCCCATCTTCGGCAGAATCCATGTCTGAAGCAGGTACCAGATACCGAAGAGAAGCAGCAGGGAAAGCAGCTCGTACATGTCCTTCTCCTTTTAAAGAATTGTTTTTTTAATGTCCATAAATTTCAAGGAGCAGAGCCTTCATCAAGAAAGGAGCCTCCATGCCCCTTTCCGGTTACACAACGCCTCTGGGGAAGACTGTCCCTCTGCGGCAGATGGGGAATCAGAACTGCATGGTTCTGGACAAGCCCTGCCCTCCGTCCAGGAGAAGCGGCAGAGAAAGTCAGCACACCGGAACCCGGACGGTGTTCCTTCCGGCATCAGAAAAATTGCGGCGGCTGAGGAGCAAGGACAGGACGTCCCCGCCTTCCTGTACGCTGAATAATGACTTCCTCAATTTCAAGGGGGCTTTCGGCCCGCTTCAGGGCTTGTCTGAGAATATGGGAAAGCCCTCCGCAACAGGGAACTTCCATCATAACCGCCGTAAGGGAACGAACGCCGGCCTGCCGGAAGATGGCAGCCAGACGCTCCACAGCCTCCTCACCGTTATCAAGCTTGGGACAGGTCATGAGTACCGCCTTGCCGGGTAAAAGATCCTGGTGCAGTCTGGGATCGGCCACAGCAGAACAGTCTGCAAGAATCAGGAGATCGGCATTTTTAAGAAAAGGAGCTGTGGGCGGAATCAGCCGAAGCTGGATAGGCCAGTGGGAAAGGGAGGACGCCATAGACGGTGTATCTCTCGTCAGGGTATCCATGGACTGTTCCGAAGGACAGCCCCCTTCCCTGAGATGGGCATGCACGGCAGCTTCGTCAAAGGGCTGGGTTTCCTTTTTAACAATACGCAGCGCTCCCTGGGGGCAGGCCCCGAGACAGGCACCGAGACCATCACAGAGGGGATCCCGGATTACACGGGCCTTGCCATCCACAAGGGCAAGAGCCCCTTCGGCACAGGAAGGGATACAGTGTCCGCAGCCATCACATTTTGCTTCATCAATTTCAACAATATCCCGTAAGATTTTCATGGGCGTCCTCCTTCTGAAGTGGGGCAAATGTCATGTCAGGTACAGCATACGGTTTTTATGAAAAAAAAACTTGATACAGGTCAAGAGCTCTGAAAATGAAAGGAAAAAAATGAACGATACGGATCTGGCCGAAGCTCTGGCCCAGAGTGCCCTGTTCTCGGGGCTGGAGGATACGGCACTGGCCGCTGTCTCCGCCATGGGACGAAGCCGGGAAAGCCTGCGGGGAGAACTGTTGTTTCAGGAAGGAGAAACTGCAAAGGGCTTTTTTGTGGTTTTGTCCGGTAAGGTGAAAATTTTTAAGGCGACCCCGGAAGGCAAGGAAAAGATTCTGCATATTCTGGGGCCGGGAGAACCCGTGGGGGAAGTCCCCATGTTTGCCGGTATGCCCTATCCGGCCAGTGCCCAGACCCTGGAAATCTGCCATCTTTTTTTTCTTCCCAGAGAAGCCTTTATCCGGAAACTCCGGGAGATGCCTGAACTGGCCCTTGCCATGCTGGCAGTCTTGTCCCGACGCCTTCGGGTGTTCACCACCCAGATTGAACATCTGGCCTTAAAGGAGGTTCCCGCCCGCCTCGCCGCCTATCTCAATACCCTGAAAGAAGAATGCGGCGGAGAAACGTCTCTGGTGCTGCCCCTTTCCAAGGCCCAGTTAGCAAGTCTTCTGGGCACCAGCCCGGAAACCCTTTCCCGGATCTTGGGACGTATGGTGTCTGCGGGGTATCTGCATGTCACGGGCAGTACCCTGGAAATCTGTGATCCCGAAGGTCTGACCCTGGTGGCCGAGGAAGGAAGAATGGAATAATATCCCCCGGAGCGTACAGAGTGCCCTTTTTCTTACTGGCCCTCTCACAGAACCATGCGTGCGGCTCCTGCCCAACCTTATTCCCACTTATGGAGAGAAACACTCCTGTTTCTCTCCGAATCATCCCAAACATGCATGTGCCTGCTCTCCTTTTTGGAGTATCATCCGCTCCCCTCAACCACCATGGATCTCTTTAAAAAACCATGCGCTCACCAAGAAAAAACACGATCCTGTCACAAGGCCACCTCTTTTTTGTATCAGCCCCTGAAAAGAAGTGACACCCGCTCCCACAAGGATTCGAGACATGAAAACTGTGTATGAACAGGAAGACCAGATCCGGAAAGACCCGGACACCCGGCTCATAAGCCGTATTCTGGAGGGAGATGCCCAGGCTCTGGAAACGCTCATGCTCCGACATCAGGCATGGATCTACAACATCGCCTTCAAGATGATCATGGATCATGAGGATGCGAAGGACATCACCCAGGAGATCCTCATCCGCATCATGACCAGCCTCGCCTCCTACAACCCGGCCAAGGGAGCCTTTCGTACCTGGCTCTACCGCATCGTGGTGAACCATACCCTCAATATGCGGAAAAAGAAGTTTGAAGTCCGGATCCATGACTTTGATACCTATGTCTCCCTCATCGAAAAACTACCCGATAACCACGCAGCGTCCCATCCGGAAACGGCCCTTCTGGCGGAAGAACTGAAAACGGGCTGCATGATGGGGATGCTTCTTTGCCTGAAACGAATTGACCGGATGGTTTTTCTTCTGGGAGCCGTCTTTGGACTCCGGGACGAGGAAGGAACGATCATCATGGAAATCAGCCGGGAAAATTTCCGGCAGAAACTTTCCCGGAGTCGGAGAAAGGTTGCAGGTTACATGGAGGGCATCTGCGGTCATGTGAATCCGGAAAATCCCTGCCGCTGCACCAACAAGGTGAAGGCCTTTGCCGACATGGGAATGCTGGATGCAAAACAACTGCGGTATCACAGACCGGAAGGCATGCGGGTACAGGATATGCTGGGACAACGGATTTTACGTTTCGAAGAAGCGTATTACGAACCCTTCATACGCCATTTCCGGGAACAGCCTTTTTATGCGGTGCCAGACAGGATTGGCTGGATGCAGGATCTCTTCAGCCATGGGGAATTCAAGGAAATGTTTCATCTGAACGGGGGAAACCCTGAAGGAGGTCATTGATGGCTGTCGTCAAAGAAGCTGTAAAAAGGGCATTTCGTATGGAAATGGTCGGGGCTGGACTGTACAGGAGCCTTGCCTCCCAGTATTCGGCAAAGGAGCCTGAGCTTGCTGCCTGCTTTTCAAGGTTCAGCCAGGATGAATATAAACATGGCAGGCTTTTTGCCAAACTTTTCCAGAAAAGTACCGGGAAAAAGCTGAAAGGCCGGCTTTTCTGGATGATGGGAGGCCGCATGCTGGCTTTTTTCATGCGCCCCCTGTCCCTTCAAAGCAAAATGAAAAAACTCCGCCACATTGAAACCGGTGCTGTCAGACGAATAGAACAGGATCTGCCCCTGTGTGAAGATCCGGGACTGGCACGTATCCTGAAAACCATTCTTCCCGACGAAAAAGCCCATGCAGCCCTCTATGGGAATCACTTTCCCGAAGGATGAACACTTTCTCCAGAGTCTCCGTTACCTGAAATCCTTGTACGATCAGAATCCTTTTCCACCGGACGGAGACTGCCCGCCTTCTGTCAAGCGAACGACCTGGCGATTTTACCGGACAAATGCAAAAACGCATACCTGAAAAAGGTATGCGTTTTGATTGTTGTCCATGCAAGACCTGGAGGAGAGGAAAAATCTCCTCTGTCATTCTTATTTGACCGACATGAGTTCCTTGCTGAGAAGGCGGATATGGCCCATTTCTTCCTTGATGATGGCATCCAGGCGATTTTTGCCCTTGCCTGCGGGAACCAGTTCCTTCATACCGAGATAGAATACGATGGAGTCCTTTTCTGCCACAATGGCTTCTTTCAGGATCTCCTTCATGCTGCTGGTATCAATGGTTTTCTGAAAAAATACCCGGGTATCGGCCAGGGCTTTAAGATACAGAAGTGTTTCATTTTCAGGATCAAACACGGTTTTGGCTTTTTCATCTTCGGTAAGGCTGCGCTTCATCTCCGTAAAGGTGTTCCCGTGATCCACTTCCATTTCCGCCAGCTGGAGAAGAAGATCCTTTTCTGCCTGATTCTGAACTTTTTCAGCGGCGTTTCTGTAAAATTTCACCCCATTTTGCTCGATCTGAACAGCCATCTCAAAAATTTCATTTGCATTGAAGTCAAAGGCCATTTTCTTTCCTTTCTTCGGAAGTCTTGTTTGCCTCTGCAAGGGGCTTGCGGAGGCGTTTCTTTTTTAAACCAGTACATGAAGTGGTGACAAAACCTGGAGAGGTTTTTTTCAGGACTAAAAATATTTAGCGAGGACTATGGCAATACCACTGCGATGTTTGTCAATACAAAAAAGTTTCTTTATCTATTGAAACTCCAAAAACTCAGCCTTCTGCCTTTCCTTCCCGCATCATGCGGCATTCCATATCCCACTCCGGACAGACATCAGCCCTGGCAGCCTCGTATTTTAAAAGACACTCATGGCATTCCAGCTCCACATTGGGGACATCGGGAAACCGTTTCCGGAGTTCTTCCCTGGAGAGATTGGCAACGGCACTGCATCCGCACTGAGGGCAGGCCATGGTAACCCTGTAACGCTTCCGTTCTTTTTCCGTCATGGCGAATCTCCTTTTCAGAATCCGGTACAAAAACGTCTTGACTGAAAGAAAGCAAAAAATACGCCAACAAAATCGCTATGCCTTGAAGCCCCGCCCCTGCTCACTTCCGGATCTGAAAAAAAAACATAGTTTCTGTTTTTTCAGGACAGAGTTGTCTCAGATTTCCCGGGGAAGAACATCCTCCCTTCCGACCCCTGTCAGGCTCCTGGCACTGAAAAACAGAATTTCCAGAAGCACCGCATAGCCAAGGGTGGCGAGCACAGCGGCAAAGGGCGAAAAATACCCCAGAGGGGCCAGGACCAGTACCACCAGCCAGTGGGTGAGAATAAGACTGCGGGAATGCAGTTGTATGGGAAAATCCCTGTAGCGCATGATCACAACCAGACCGCTGAGATTCCACCCGTAGAGAGAAGCGAAGCTGTGCATTTTTAAAAGGATCTTACCGGTTTCCGGGGTATAGAAGGAGGTCATTTCAAGGAGGATGTAGGCGATACCGCTGATACCCGTAAACACAAGAAAAAACATGCCCGAGGTGAGAAAGGCCTTTTCCTGGGCCTGTCTGCGATCCTGGAGAAAGAGGATAAGAATGAGCAGTACGGCTCCGAAAAGCACAAGGGAGATAAAAAGCTGAAGAGAGGGCCATTCAAAAAGGATGAAGAAAAAAAAGAGGATGACTCCGAGATTGACAGACCAGAAACCGATATTTTTCAGCACCCGCGTGATCCGAACCCGGTTGTCACCGATAAGGCGGAACATGACGCTCATGGTGATGAGGGAAACGGGAAAGGAAAATCCCAGAAAAAAGGTGTTCAGGGTAAGTTTTTCCATGGAAATCCAGTTGCCGTAACTTTCATTGAACATCACGGGAACGGAAATGAAAAGGCCCATGGAAAGACAAAGCAGAGACGCCTGATGAAACTTCCGGGAAACGGGTACCCGATTTCTGAAAAAATCCATGGGGAAAAAAGAAAACATCCGGATTCTTTCCGATTCTACCAGAAGGGCGAGGAGAAGGGCACAGGCCATGGCAGGCAGATACCGTTCCAGAAAGGCTGAGACGGCAAAGCTAAGGCTGAGAATCAAAAAGGCGGGAATGCCAGGGCCGGGTGGCAGTTCCCTCCGGGTATAAAAAAGGATGAGGCTGCCACCGCTGCACAGGTTGAAAAGAAAAATGTGCAGGCGTTCAAAGTCATAGGGAAGGGCATCCCCTGGAACAAAAAGATGAAAAAATCCAAAGGCCATGGCCAGCATCATCAGCAGGGTGATGCTGCGCCTATAAAAAGATGTCATGAACCCCCTCATTGCACAGTTTGAAAATAAGGTCGCGTTGCTTCAACCGGATGAGCGAATCCTCATCATGGGCGATCCGCTCCTCCGGCTTCAGTTCCCAGCAGCATGGTCAGGGCACTTTCAAGGTCTGGATAACGGAAACGAAAACCTGCCGCCTCCAGTTTTGCGGGAAGAACACGGGCGCTGGTCAGAATCACCTCCCGCCCCATCTCTCCCAGAAAAAGCTGAAGCATCTCCCGGGGCATACGCAGCACTGCGGGCCGGTGCAGAATCCGTCCCAGAGTACGCGCAAACGCTTCCGCCCTGACGGGCTGGGGAGCCGTAAGATTCACAGGCCCTGAAATTCCCGGCGTCTGCACAAGAAAACGAATGGCCCGCACCAGATCTTCCATGGCAATCCAGCTCATCCAGCCCTGTCCCCTGCCGATGACACCCCCAAGCCCCATGGAAAACAGGGGATAGAGCCGGGCCAGTGCCCCGCCCCTCGGGCTTAAGCCAATACCGATGCGCAGGCAGATGACAGAACAGATATCCTGCACAGCCATGGCCTCTTCCTCCCAGCTCTGGCAGACCCCTGCCAGAAAGCCCTCCCCTCTGCCATCCGACTCTCGGAGGCTGCTTCCTTTACGGTTACCATAGTAACCAATGGCCGAAGCGGAAAGAAAAACCTGGGGCGGCGTATGGGCCTTGCGAATGGCCTGGGCGAGAAAACGGGTTCCCTGGATGCGGCTCCGGAGAATACGGGCCTTTTTTTCCGGTGTCCAGCCCCCTTCACCAATGGGTTCGCCTCCGAGGTGGAGTACGACGTCAATACCTTCGAGAAGACCGGGATCCGCCTCTCCTTTTTCCGGATTCCAGAAACGGGTATGAGGAATCCCCCTTTTACGAACCAGGGGAACCAGACGGTGGCCTGCCGTACTCAGGGCGGGCATGAGACTTTCCGCCACAAGACCGGAACTGCCGCTGATGAGGATGCTCAGGGGGCGGACAGGAGGGGCGGAGAGGTCCTCCCGGAGAATGGCATGGCGATACGCAAAGAAACGCTTCAGGCGTTTTTCCACCTGCTTTCCAGCGAGGATGTCCCCAAGACATCCTCCGGGCAGGGCAAAACGCAGCACGTCCTCCATGCGGCACCCTTCGGCGTCGGGATGAAAAAAATGGCTGTGCTCCCAGAGGGCAAAGGGCCCCTGGGTCTGCACGTCCTTAAAAAAAAGGGGGGGCTGGCTTGCCACATGCCTTCCTTCCCAGACCAGCTTCAAAGGCCCCGCTGGAATACGCATGGAAACCCGGCCTCCCGCCTCAATGCCGCCCTCCCGCTGCACCTTCTCGGGCCAGGCCCAGGGCGGACTCAGACGCAAAAGCGCCTCTTTTTGCGTATGCCAGTGAAACACCCTTTCAGGAGAAAGGGGCAGCCGGGTTTCCCTGCGGAGTTCACGTACATTCATGGGAAGACTTTCCTTGCCTGGGCTGGGCACCCGAAGTCCTGTAGCTGAGTCTGGGGGCTTCCATCACCACCAGGGTATCCGGAGGCACGGACTCGGTGAGCCAGACATTCCCACCGATGATGCTGCGTGCGCCGATCACCGTATCCCCTCCGAGGATGGTGGTGCCTGCGTAGATAATGACATCATCCTCAATGGTGGGATGCCGTTTTCTACCCCGCAGCCGGTTTCCCGCATCCGGAGGCAGAGAGAGGGCTCCCAGGGTAACCCCCTGATACAGGCGGACATTGACCCCGATGGTGGTGGTTTCCCCGATGACCACACCCGTGCCGTGATCAATGGCAAAACGCTCCCCAATGATGGCTCCGGGGTGGATATCAATTCCCGTAACGCTGTGGGCGTATTCGGTCATGATTCTGGGGATAAAGGGAATCTGATCCTGGTAAAGAATGTGGGCCATGCGCTGCACGGCAATGGCAAAGATGCCCGGATAGGAAAAAATAATTTCATCATGACTTGTGGCCGCAGGATCCCCATCATAGGCGGCATGGACATCCGTCGCCAGGATACGACGCAGTTCAGGAATGGCCTTGAAAAGTCTGCGGGCCGTTTCATAGCCCTGTTCATTGCAGTGGGAGCAGGGCTGATCGTAGCGGAAACAATCGTGGCGCAGGCTGTGGATGATCTGCTGCGCCATGGTGTCAAAAAGCCGGGAGACACTGTGTCCGATCTTGTACCGCAGATTGGTGGCATCCAGGGTTTCCCGGCTGAAGTACCCCGGGAAAATCAGCTTCTGAAGCGCATGAACAATGGCAACCACCTCCGTTCTGGAGGGAATGGGCTCATGGTTGATATGGGTAAAGCTCCCCGGTTCCTCACAGGAGCGGATAATGGCTTCTGTGATATCAGGAATTTCTTCCCGGAAAACAAGGGCGACGCTGGGCTTCGACTTGCAGACTTTTTCATCGGAAAGGTGCATGGCGTTTTTTCCCGGGGCTGGAGGGTGGCAGGCTGTACAGATCCGGATCAGAATAGTGCTCTTTTACGGTACAGGCAAGCCTAAGGCAGGGATCCGGACAGAAGCGGAAACAAAAATACTTTCCCGTTTCCTTTTCTTGCCTTCCGGCTTTCATTACGTGTATGGTTTTACAAAACAAAAACATAACAAATACCCCTTCTCTTTTTTTGTAACCTTTTTCAGGCGCCGGGTTTCCCTTTGGCAAAGCACCCCCACCCAAACGGATATAGAAGGAGGATCACATGAAAAAAAAAGGTATGGGCTGGGCATCTGTCCTGGCCCTGCTCTTGTCCCTGCCTGCCTGGGCCAGCCCCCCTGGTACCACGGCGGATCACAGCCGTTTTACGCAATTGCACCAGCCCTTCCGCTCCGGCCCGGAAGTCACAAAGGCCTGTCTCGGCTGCCACAATGAAGCGGGAAACCAGTTCATGAAAACCATCCACTGGACCTGGATCTGTCCCCATTCTGAAGATGAAAGCCTGGGCAAAGCGGGAAAATCCCTGAACAATTTCTGTATCAGTATCCCCGGTAACGAAGCCCGCTGCACCTCCTGTCACGCGGGCTACGGGTGGAAAGATGCGTCCTTTGATTTCAGCAAGGAGGAGAACATTGATTGTCTCGTCTGCCATGAACAGACGGGAAGCTATGAAAAATATCCTTCCGGTGCGGGCCATCCCGTGGACAAGTCCACCCGTTTTCCCGAAAATGGCAAGGTCTTCGAGCCGCCGGACTGGAATACGGCCGCCCAGAGTGTGGCCAGACCCAGCCGGGACAACTGTGGCGTCTGCCATTTTTACGGTGGCGGCGGCGACGGTGTGAAGCATGGGGATCTGGATTCCTCCCTCTTTAACCCGTCCAGGGAGCTTGATGTGCATATGTCTGCGGAGGGCGGGAATTTTTCCTGTACCCGCTGCCATACCACCGTAGCCCATAAGGTGGCAGGCCGCTGCTACCAGACGCCTGCGGTTCAGGAACACAAGAGCCTCCTGGAAGACGATCAGACTGCCCGTATTACCTGTGTGGCCTGTCATGGCGACAGCCCCCATGAAAATACGGCCAAACTCAATGACCATACGGACAAGGTGGCCTGTCAGACCTGCCACATCCCCGCCTTTGCCCGGGAGCTGCCCACCAAGATGTTCTGGGACTGGTCTCAGGCCGGACGGATGCAGGATGGCAAACCCTATAAAGAAAAAGGGGCTCTGGACAGAACCGTCTATGACAGCAAAAAGGGGGTGTTTGAATGGGCAAAGAATGTGGTACCGGAATATGCTTGGTTCAGGGGCGTGATCCGGAACACCCTGGTCACGGATACCCTGGATCCGTCCAGCGTTGTGGGGGTGAATTTTGTGGACACAGCCCCCGATGAGCCGGGAGCCAGAATTTATCCCTTCAAAGTACACCGGGGTGTGCAGCCCTATGATGCGGAGCTGAAAACCCTTGTCTTCCCCAAACTCTTTGGCCCAAAGGGCAGCGGTGCCTACTGGGCTGACTTTAACTGGGAAAAAGCCGTAGCCCAGGGCATGGCGGCTGCGGGACTTCCCTTCAGTGGCAAGGTGGGCTTTGTGGAGACCACCTTCCGTTATCCCATCACCCACATGGTGCCCCCTAAGGAGAAGGCCCTTTCCTGCGCGGAATGCCATGTCCGTGACGGCAGTCGCCTTGCAGGGATTGGCGGGGTCTACATGCCGGGCCGGGACAGCGGCGGGCCCCTGTCGCAGGCAGGCTGGATACTGACCGCTCTTTCCGTATTGGGCGTGGGGGTTCATGCCCTTGGACGCACATTGGGCCGAGGAGGAAAAAAACCATGAAAAAAATTTACCTCTATACGCGGTTTGAACGTTTCTGGCACTGGGCCCAGGCCCTTCTCATCTGCGCCCTGCTCTGGACGGGCTTTGCCGTACACGGGGATCTTCCCTGGCCGGATTTCAAAACCGCTGTGACCTGGCACAATCGGCTGGGTATTTCCTGGCTGATTCTTTTCGCCTTCATTCTTTTCTGGGAAGCCACCACCGGAGAATGGAGACACTACATTCCCACCACCCGCAAACTGGTTTCTGTCATCCGGTATTATCTCGTAGGTATTTTCCGGGGAGAAGCCCATCCTGTAGCCAAGACGGCGGAAGCCAAACACAACCCCCTTCAGCGGCTCACCTATCTCGGAGTGGCCATTGCCATTGTGCCGGTTCAGGTTCTCACAGGACTTCTGTACTGGGTCTACAATGACTGGCATCTTGCGGGTTTTTCCATGGATCTCGGCCTTCTTGCCCTTCTGCATCTGGCCGGAGCCTTTCTCTTTCTCATGTTTGTGGTGATCCATGTGTACATGATCACCACAGGCCACACCCCCCTTGCCCATCTGAAGGCCATGATCAGCGGATGGGAGGAGGTGCATGGGGAAAAATCTGCTTCCGGAAAAACTGCGGAATGAAATGGGAGCAGATCCGGTTTAGGTGAATGGTGAAAAAGGCTGCAAATGCAGGAAGGTATCCGGGGTCGCAGGCAGTTCGGCGCACTCCGGATACGTTTTTGTATGTATTTGCGGATTTTTTGAAAGTCTGCCATATTGCGCCCGAAAAAATGGCCTTCATTTCCCTTTTTCCCTTCCAAGGAGGATACCTATGCCAAAACGGCACGATGTTCATAAGGTGCTCATCATCGGTTCCGGCCCCATCATCATTGGCCAGGCCTGTGAGTTTGACTATTCCGGCACCCAGGCCTGCAAGGCGCTGCGGGCCCTGGGCTACAAAATTGTACTGGTCAACTCCAACCCCGCCACCATCATGACGGATCCCGCTATGGCGGACGCCACCTATATTGAGCCGCTGAATGTGGAAAGCCTCCGGGAAATCATCAAAAAAGAGCGGCCTGACGCCCTGCTGCCCAACCTCGGTGGTCAGACAGCCCTGAACCTCTCTTCGGATCTGGCTGAAGCAGGAATCCTTGCCCAGTACGGGGTGAAGGTCATCGGTGTGAACCTCGATGCCATCAAGCGGGGGGAAGACCGGGATACCTTTAAGAAAACCATGGCCACCATCGGCATTGAAACCGCAAAAAGTGAGGTGGTCACCACCCTGGAAGAGGCCATGGCCACGGTGGAACGCATGGGGCTTCCCGTGGTGGTGCGTCCTGCGTATACCATGGGCGGAACGGGTGGTGGTTTTGCCTATAATATGGAAGAGTTCGAAAATATTGTCAGCCGGGGACTGGCGGCCAGCCCCGTGCGTCAGGTACTCATCGAAGAGTCCGTCCGGGGCTGGGAAGAGCTGGAACTGGAAGTGGTTCGGGATGCCAAAGGACAGAAGATCACGATCTGCTTCATTGAAAACGTGGACGCCATGGGTGTGCATACGGGGGACTCCTTCTGCACGGCCCCCATGCTGACCATCGAAAAGGCTCTTCAGGAAAAATTGCAGGACTACGCCTACCGCATTGTGGATGCCATTGAGGTCATTGGCGGTACCAACGTACAGTTCGCCCATGACCCGGAAACGGGCCGGGTGGTGGTGATTGAAATCAACCCCCGCACCTCCAGATCCTCGGCCCTGGCCTCCAAGGCTACAGGCTTTCCCATTGCCCTGATTTCCGCCATGCTGGCCTCAGGCCTCACCCTGGATGAAATTCCCTACTGGCGGGACGGTACTCTGGAACGCTACACCCCCTCGGGCGACTATGTGGTGGTGAAATTCGCCCGCTGGGCCTTTGAAAAATTTGCAGGCGTACATGACCGTCTCGGTACCCAGATGCGGGCCGTGGGTGAGGTCATGAGCATCGGAAAAAACTTCAAGGAAGCCCTGCACAAAGCCATCCGTTCCCTTGAAATTGGCCGCTACGGTCTGGGCTTTGCGAAAAATTTCCATGAAAAAAGCCTGGAAGCCCTCATGGAACTTCTGGTGGAACCTTCCAGCGAACGCTATTTCATTCTGTATGAGGCCTTACGTAAGGGCGCGGATCTGGAAAACCTGCACCGGGTCACCCATGTGAAGCGCTGGTTCCTCCAGCAGATCAAAGAGCTTGTGGATCTGGAAGAAAAAATCCTCGGACACAAAGGCCATCTTCTGCCTGATCCCCTCCTCATCCAGGCGAAAAAGGACGGATTTGCAGACAGGTATCTGGCAAAACTTCTGGCCATTCCGGAAGAAAAAATCCGGGAGCAGCGCAGAAAGCTGGGCCTGAAGTCCGGATGGGAGGCTGTACCCGTAAGCGGCGTTGAAAATGCAGCCTATTATTATTCCACCTACCATGCAACAGACACCGTGCCCGTTTCTTCCCGCAAAAAGGTGATGGTACTGGGCGGCGGGCCCAACCGCATCGGCCAGGGCATCGAGTTCGACTACTGCTGCGTGCACACGGCCTTTGCCCTGAAGGATGCGGGGTATGAGACCATCATGGTCAACTGCAATCCCGAGACCGTATCCACGGACTATGACACCTCGGACAAGCTCTATTTTGAACCCCTTACGGTGGAAGACGTGCTGTCCATCTATGAAAAGGAAGGCTGCGAGGGCGTTGTGGTGCAGTTCGGCGGTCAGACACCGCTCAATATCGCAAGGGAGCTGGAGACCGCAGGCGTCCCCATTCTGGGAACCCCGCCTTCCACCATCGACATGGCCGAAGACCGGGCGCTTTTCAACGCCATGATGCAGCGTCTCGGCATTCCCCAGCCGGACTCCGGCATGGCGGCCACGGAAGAAGAAGCCATCGCCATTGCAGAACGCATCGGCTATCCCCTCATGGTACGGCCCTCCTATGTGCTGGGCGGACGGGCCATGGAAGTGGTGCATGATGAAAGCACGCTCAAGGAGTATCTGCAGAAAGCCGTGGATGTTTCTCCGGAGCGGCCCATTCTCATCGACCGTTTCCTTGAAAACGCCACGGAAGCAGAGGCGGATGCCATCTGTGACGGCCAGAATGCCTTTGTGCCTGCGGTGATGGAGCACATCGAAATGGCGGGCGTGCATTCCGGGGATTCCGCCTGCGTGATTCCCCCCGTTTCCATCCCCCCCCGCCATGTTGAGACCATCGAAGCCTATACCCGAAAAATCGCCGTAGAGATGGGCGTTGTGGGACTCATGAACATCCAGTACGCCATTGCCGATGATACGGTCTATATTCTCGAAGCCAATCCCAGGGCCAGCCGCACCGTGCCTCTCGTTTCCAAGGTCTGCGCCATTCCCATGGCCCGCCTTGCCGTTCGGGCCATGCTGGGAGAAAAGATAGGGGATATGGGTCTGAAACCCGCAGTGTATTCCCATTTCGGGGTCAAGGAGGCGGTCTTCCCCTTCTCCATGTTCCCGGAGGTGGATCCCATACTGGGCCCCGAAATGCGCTCCACCGGCGAAGTGCTGGGGCTTGCCCATTCTCCGGGACTTGCCTTTTTCAAGGCAGAAGAAGCCGCCAACGCCTCCCTTCCCCTGGAAGGGACAGTGCTCATCACCGTGGCGGAACAGGACAAAAAGGATATTCTGGAGGCAGCCCGTCTTTTCCACACCCTGGGTTTCCGGATTCTTGCCACACGGGGCTCCCAGGCCTTTCTTACGAAAAACGCCATTCCTGCGGAGCTGATCCTCAAGCTCCATGAGGGCCGTCCCCACATTGCCGATGCCATTAAAAACAACGAGATCCAGCTTCTGGTGAACACGCCCTCCGGAAGGCAAAGCCAGCACGATGATTCCTATATCCGCAAGGCTGCCATCCGCTTCAAGGTACCCTATATCACCACCCCGGCTGCGGCCCTGGCTGCGGCAAAGGGGATTGCCGCACGCAGGGAAGGCAAGGAGGCGGTACAGAGCCTTCAGGCATTCCACGCAGAAATGGGCTGATTCTTACTTTTTTGGCTTTTATGCCATAAAATCCCAAGCCCCTGTGTGTCGGACAGAGGCATCTGTATAAAAAAACCTGTTGTTAAGCCTTGTTGGGTTCCCTGCAAAGAAGTTTTTTGCAGGGAACCCTTTTTTATTCTGTTTTTCCCAAACAGGGCACAACAACGAATCAAGCATCAAAATATTGATTTTTAACGAAATACAAAATTTTATCACGGCAAGACAAAAAAAGTATCATGTAAATCTGTACAAAAAAATTCAAAAATGTTAGGTTCGCCCGCTGTCAAACAACGTTATTCACCATAAAACGGCGGGGAAATTCCGGCAGAACGCTGCGGGAACGAAAGCTGCCCAAAAAGGAGATGGGAATGGGAAACGCCTATATTCAGGACGTGCTGAACCAGGTAAAAACCAGAAGTGGACATGAGCCCGAGTTCCTTCAGGCTGTGCATGAAGTGCTTGAAAGCCTTGAGCCTGTTGTATCTGAGATGCCGGAGATCCAGGAAAACGCCATTCTGGAGCGCGTTACGGAACCGGAGCGGGTCATCATTTTCCGGGTGCCCTGGGTGAACGATGCAGGCAAGGTCTGTGTGAACCGGGGCTTCCGGGTTCAGTTCAACAGCGCCATCGGCCCCTACAAGGGCGGCCTTCGCTTCCATTCTTCGGTAAATCTTTCAATTTTGAAATTTCTTGGCTTTGAGCAGGTCTTCAAAAACAGTCTGACCACCCTGCCCATGGGCGGCGGAAAGGGTGGTTCCGACTTCCATCCCCATGGCAAGAGCGAAGGCGAAATCATGCGCTTCTGCCAGAGCTTCATGACCGAACTCTACCGCCACATCGGCCCGGATACCGACGTTCCCGCTGGCGATATCGGCGTAGGCGGTCGCGAAGTCGGCTATATGTTCGGCCAGTACAAGCGTATTGTGAATCACTTCACCGGCGTTCTGACCGGCAAGGGAATTCCCTTCGGTGGTTCTCTCATCCGTCCCGAAGCCACAGGCTACGGCTGCGTTTATTTTGCGGAAAACATGCTGGCCCAGAAGGGCGATGGCTTCAAAGGCAAGGTCTGCTCCATCTCCGGTTCCGGCAACGTGGCCCAGTACACGGCGGAAAAACTCCTGGAGCTGGGTGCCAAGCCCGTAACCTTCTCCGATTCCAACGGCTTCATCTATGACGCAGACGGCATTGATGCTGAAAAACTGGCCTTTGTCATGGAACTGAAGAACGTAAAACGGGGCCGCATTCAGGAATACCTCAAGAAATACCCCAAGGCCACCTTCACCCCCGGCGAACGTCCCTGGAGTGTTCCTGTGGACTGCGCCTTCCCCTCCGCCACCCAGAACGAAGTTTCCGGAGAAGAGGCCGCCCTCCTGGTCAAGAACGGCTGCAAAGTGGTGGCTGAAGGGGCCAACATGCCCAGCACCCCGGAAGCCGTGGATGTCTTCCTGGCCAACAAAGTGCTCTATGGGCCCGGCAAGGCGGCCAATGCTGGCGGTGTTGCCACCTCCGGCCTGGAAATGACCCAGAACTCCATGCGTCTTTCCTGGAGCCGCGAAGAAGTGGACGCCAAGCTCAAGGGCATCATGAAGAGCATCCATGACAATGCCTGGGATGCGGCCAAGCAGTTCGGTGACGAAGGCAACTATGTCAAAGGTGCCAACATCGCAGGCTTCATCAAGGTGGCCAAAGCCATGATCGCTCAGGGTGTCATCTGATCCTTCGCCCCTGATCTTCCCCGGCTTTGCATAAAATAAAAAAAGGGTGGTTTTCCCATACAGGAAGACCACCCTTTTTTACATACCATGCCCCTGCTGCCGCTCAGAGCACCTGAACCACTTCCGTCTCAACTTCAAAGGGAACATAATGGGCACGGACGGCCAGGGTACCCATCCTTGCCGACTGCTCGGTATGAAAATCAAAATCCTGAAGTTTTGCGTAAAAATCCTCAAACACCGAGGGCTCGGCGTCCAGATACAGCCCCCAGCCCTCATCCAGCCCGTAGAAATGGCCAAAATGCTGGGTCATGAGAAAAAGACAGGCTGCGGAAAGATAGTGACAGCGGGTTTCCCTGTACAGTTCCGGATAAAATTTACTGACATGAATTTCATGGGAAAAGGCATTGATGGAAAGGGTCAGCTCCTTTGAAATTTCTTTTCCATCCTCACGGCGTTGCAGGGCGTAGTGCATACAGCAGTCTTCAGCATGACAGACAAGACAGAAACGTTTCAGAAGACGCGGAATCTGGGCTTGCATGAAAGGGGAGAGGGGTTCCATGGACAACCTCGGCCTTGGGGTTTCGGGAAAGCGGCAAATAAAACAGGCTGGCCCCTCTGCCGGGTCATGGACGTTTTATGCCTTTTTTGGGGCTTGCCATATACCCCGAATCCTGAAAGGTCAAGCCATCCGTCGGGCACTTTTGATAAGCCCCTCCCCTGTTGTTGCTAAAAATCCCAGCGCCCCCCCAACAAGACTGTCAATACCACCATGCTCCGCCACGGCCCGTGGATCTGTGATGAGGCGCAGCGTCAGCATCCATGGGGCGGACAGCGGGCCAGCATCCGAGGGGCGGATTGAGGGATCCCGTTTTGAGGCTTGCCTTCTCCCCCAAATCATGAGAGGTCAGGCCGTCCATGGGATATTTTTCCAGGGCTTCCCAGGCATGGAAACAAAAATGTCATTTTCCTCTCCCTGTGTTCTTACATTTTTGAAGTGAATCCACAGAAAGCCCTCCGCCTTAAAAATAAAATAAATACTATAGTTTCAATATTTTATGAAATAAAAAGCAATGTGGCACATACCTTGCTTTTAGTATACGCCAGAAAGGTGATGCGACCATGACAAAAGACAAGTCCCCCCAAAATTTATCCGCAGTCCGGGTCTTGCAGGAAAGGCGCAGGGCGCTGATCCAGGAATACCTGGAGGGTCAGGCCGATGATTTTCTTGTCCGCCATGCCGCCCTTATTGATGCGTATTTCTGGGAGAGCTTTACCCGCAGTGATGTGGGGCCCCGCATGGGCATTGACCGCAATCCCTATGCCATCATCGCCCTGGGCGGATACGGCCGCATGGAGCAGTGCATCCATTCCGATGTGGACATCCTCTTTCTCTTTGAAAATGAAGTCCCCGAAACCGCCGAAGCCCTGATCCAGGAAGTGATCTATCCCCTCTGGGATATCGGCCTTGAGGTGGGCCATGCCACCCGCGCCATTGACGAATGCCTCCACCTCGCCTCCCAGGATCTTGAGGTGCTGACGGCCATTCTGGACGCCCGCTTTATCTGCGGCATGTCACCTCTGTTCATGACCCTCATGGAAAAACTCCGGGCCCGCTTTGTGGTCTCCCATCCCAAAAAAATCATGGGCTGGCTGGTGGAGGGCAACCGCAAACGCCATGAGCAGTTCGGGGATTCCACCCATCTTCTGGAGCCGAACCTCAAGCTGGGACAGGGGGGCTTAAGGGATTACCACACCATGCTCTGGCTGGGCCGGGTAAAATTTCACCTGAAAGAACCCAGAGATCTCGAATACAACGGCTACCTTTCCTGGGAAGAATTTCATCATCTGAAAAACGCCCTGGCCTTTATCTGGAAGGTGCGCAACCACCTGCACCACATCACGGGCAGAAAGTGTGACCAGCTGTACTTTGAGCATCAGATACGTCTTGCCGAAACCCTGGGCTTTGCCGCAGAGGACGGTATGACGGCGGTGGAACGTTTTCTGGGTGCCCTGCACATGGAAATGGATTTCATCAAACAGCACCTGCTCATGCTCTTAGATGAGGTGGGACACGAACAGAAACTGGGCCTGAAACGCAGGTATCACAAAAACACAAAAATTCCCGGTCTGGTGGTGCACAAGGGAATGCTGGGCTTTGATGACATCAAGACCGTCCTGAAACAGCCGGAACTGCTCATGGCCATCTTTCAGGAAAGCGGTGCGAAACGCCTGCCCCTTTCCGCAGAGGCCAAGCGCATTGTGCGGGAAATGGGCTACCTTCTCGATACGGCGCTCTGCTCTCGCAGGGATGTGGTCAAGATGTTTGAAAAAATTCTGGCCATTCCGGCCTTTGACTACCACCCCCTGAACGAAATGCAGGCCACAGGGCTTCTGACCCGGCTGATTCCGGAGTTCGCCTCCATTATCAGCCGTATCCAGTACAACAAGTATCACCTCTATCCTGTCGCCAAGCATTCCCTGCGTACGGTGCAGACCACCGCAGGTTTTTCCTTAAGTCCGGATCAGATTTCCCTGACCCATGGCAAGCTCTATCACGAGACCTTCCAGGAGATCAAAAACAAGCGTCTCCTGCTCTGGGGAGCCCTGCTCCACGACATCGGCAAGGGGGTTTCCAGTGAGGATCACAGCAGCGCTGGAGCCGAAAGAACCCGGCTGATCCTCAGCCGTCTGGGCCTGCGCTCGGATTATGTGGACACCGTTATCTTTCTTGTACAGGAACACCTTTTTCTCATCAAAGCCGCCACACGCCGGGACATCAACGATGAAGAGACGGTCATCGCCTGTGCCATGAAAATCCGGGAACCGGAACGCCTGCGCATGCTCTTTCTCCTGACCGTTGCGGATTCCGTATCCACCGGCCCCAAGGCCTGGAACGACTGGACGGCAAGCCTGCTCACCAGCCTCTATTTCAAAATTCTGAAAATGCTGGAAAAGGGCGATCTTGCCGACGAAAGGGCCGTGGACCGCATTGAGGAAAAACAGTATCGCATTCTGGAAGAAGCATCGGATACCGAGTACCCGGTCATGAAAACCCTCATCACGGGAATGCCGCCCGCCTACCTGCTGGAGCTTTCCGTGGCGGACATCCGCACCCATCTGCGCCTGAGGATGCAACGGAGCGACGCCTCCTTTGCCTGGCATATTGAACGCTGCCCGGACGCCAATCTCCGCAGGGTGCTCATCCATGCCGAAGACAAGCCCGGATTCTTTTCCAGAGCCGCAGGGGCCTTCACCCTGAACCGCATTGATATCCTCGATGCCCGCATCTACGGCTGGAAGGACGGATCCGCAGCCAACCTCTTCATCCTCAAGCCCCCGCCAGATCAGATGTTTGAGGAGGAAGTCTGGGAAAAGACCAGAAAAGATCTTGCAGATCTTCTCAGCGGCAGAATCGAAATCGGCTCCATCGCGGCAAGCCCTCCGGTGATCCGCTCCCGAAAAGGCCTGCCCGTGGAGCCGCCGGTGATCCGCATCGACAACGAGAGTTCCAGCTTCTACACCATTGTGGAAGTACATACCTACGATTTTCCGGGACTGCTGTTCCGGCTGACCAGCGCACTTTTCCGGTGCAGACTGGATGTCAAAAGCGCCAAAATCGCCACCAAGGTGGATCAGGTGGTGGATGTGTTCTACGTCCGGGATTTTGACGGAGAAAAGATGGATTCACCGGAGCAGGAAGCCCTGATCCGGCAGACGGTGCGCAACGTTCTGCCCGATGCATGAGCCAGGTTTCAGAATCCATCCGGATACGCTAACCCCTCAGAAAGGAGGGAAAAAGATGGGCTGTTCAACCCTGACCCCAAAAAACAGCATGTCTGTCCCGCTTTTTTCTGAAATTAAAAGGAGAATCTGATGGATACCGGAGATACCGCTTTTATGCTCATTGCAACTGCCCTTGTCATGTTCATGACCCCCGGCCTTGCCCTCTTTTACGGTGGTCTGGTGCGCTCCCGCAATGTACTGTCCACCATTTTACAGAGCTTCATCTGTCTTGGACTGGTTACCCTCATCTGGGTGACCTACGGCTACACCCTGGCCTTTGGCACGGATGTGGGCGGCTTCATCGGCAACCTGGAGTTTCTTTTCCTTCAGGGCGTGGATGCGGGTGCAGGCCCTTACTCGGATACCATTCCCCATATTCTCTTCTGCGCCTTTCAGCTGATGTTCGCCGTCATCACAGCGGCCCTGATCACCGGTGCCTTTGCCGAGCGCATCCGTTTTTCCGCCTTCCTCGTCTTCACCTTCTTCTGGATCACCTTCATCTACCTCCCCGTATGCCACTGGGTCTGGGGAGGGGGCTGGATCGGAGGGCACGGCACCCTGGACTTTGCGGGCGGTACGGTCATCCACATCAACTCCGCCGTGGCGGCCCTGGCGGCGGCCATTGTCATCAGGCCCCGCAGAGGCTGGGGCAAAGAAGCCATGCCGCCCCACAACGTCTCCATGACGGTGATGGGGGCAGGAATCCTCTGGCTGGGCTGGTTCGGCTTCAATGCGGGCAGTGCCCTGGCCGCAGACGGCATTGCAGCCAATGCCTTCATGACCACACAGGTCGCCGCAGGCGCCGCTGCCTTCTCCTGGCTGATCTATGAATGGAAGAGCCATGGCAAGCCCACGGCTCTGGGCGCAGCCTCCGGTGCCGTGGCCGGTCTTGTGGCCATCACTCCGGCTGCGGGCTTTGTCAGCCCCATGGCTGCCCTCCTCATCGGGCTTGTGGCAGGCGTGCTCTGCTGTGTGGCCATCCGCATGAAAACCCGCTTCGGGTACGATGATGCCCTGGATGTGGTGGCCATCCACGGTGTGGGCGGACTCTGGGGGGCTCTGGCCACGGGACTTTTCGCCTCTCTTGCCATCAACCCCAACGGTGCGGATGGTCTCTTTTACGGAAACCCGGCGCAGCTGGGCATTCAGCTCATCGACGCCCTTGCAGTGATTGCGTTTTCTCTGGTAGGTTCGCTGATTATCCTGAAGCTGATCGACCGCTTCATCGGCCTGCGCGTCAGCCCGGAAGAGGAACTCCAGGGGTTGGATCTCTCCCAGCACAGCGAGGTCGGATACACCCTCTGATACTGCGCCTTCCTTCCGGCAGCCCGGTAAGGAAGGCCTGCCAGAACAACGCATGCCCATAAAAATGTCTGAAGAAAGGAGCTCATCCATGAAAAAGATTGAGGCCATCATCAAACCCTTCAAGCTCGATGACGTGAAGGAAGCCCTGAATGAAATCGGCATCCAAGGCATGACCATCTCCGAAGTCAAAGGCTACGGGCGACAGAAAGGTCACAAGGAAATCTACCGGGGAGCGGAATATGTGGTGGATTTCATTCCCAAGGTAAAAATCGAGATTGTTCTGCCCGCAGCAAGGGCGGAAGAAGTGGTGGAAGTCATCCGCAAGGCGGCCGTGACGGACAAAATCGGTGACGGCAAGATTTTTGTCATGCCCGTGGAATCCGTGGTGCGGGTACGTACCGGAGAAACGGGTGCCGACGCCATCTGAAAAAACTGTTTTTTTAAGGCATCAGAGAACAAGAGGCGGAAAGATTCTGGCTTTTCTGCCCATCCGACCCCAGAGAAGAAACTGATAAGGAGAAGTATCATGACCCCGAAAGAAGTTCTGGCCTTTGCCAAGGAAAACAATGTGAAAATGGTGGACGTCCGCTTCATGGATTTCCCCGGTACCTGGCAGCACTGTTCCTACCCCTTGAGCGAGCTGGATGAATCCACCTTTGAAAACGGTTTTGGCTTTGACGGCTCTTCCATCCGTGGCTGGCAGGGCATTGAATCTTCGGACATGCTGGTGATTCCCGATGCCAAAACCGCCAAGATCGACCCCTTTTTCAAGCACACGACCCTGGTGCTCATCGGCAACATCGCAGACCCCATCACCAAAGAACCCTACAGCCGGGATCCCCGTCACATTGCTGCCAAGGCGGAAGCCTATCTCAAATCTACAGGCATCGGCGATACCTGCTTCATGGGACCGGAACCGGAATTTTTCATCTTTGATGACATCCGCTACGAATCCACCCAGCAGTCCTCCTTCTACCGCATTGACTCCAAGTCCGCCACCTGGAACACGGGCCGGGATGAAGGCCCCAACCTGGGGTATAAGCCCCGCTCCAAGGAAGGCTATTTCCCCCTGCCTCCCCTGGACAAGCTTCAGGATCTGCGCTCTGAAATGCTGCTGACCCTCCAGAATGTGGGCATTGAGATGGAATGCCATCACCACGAGGTGGCCACGGGCGGACAGTGCGAAATCGACATGCGCTTCAAGTCTCTTCTGGAAATGGGCGATCAGCTGGCCTGGTTCAAGTATGTGCTGAAAAACGTGGCCTACCAGAACGGACAGACCGTGACCTTCATGCCCAAGCCCCTCTTTGGGGACAATGGTTCCGGTATGCACATCCACGCCTCCATCTGGAAGGAAGGCAAGCCCCTCTTTGCCGGCAACGGCTATGCAGGTCTTTCCCAGGAAGCCCTCTGGGCCATTGGCGGCATTATGAAACACGCCCGGGCCCTCTGCGCCATCACCAACCCCACCACCAACTCCTACAAGCGTCTGGTGCCGGGTTTTGAAGCACCCATCAACATCGCCTATTCCGGCAGAAACCGTTCCGCTGCCATCCGTATTCCCATCGGCAGCGATTCGCCCAAGGCCCGCCGCATCGAGTTCCGGACTCCGGATCCCTCCTGCAACGGCTACATGGCCTTCTCCGCCCTGCTCATGGCCATGATCGACGGCATCCAGAACAAGCTTGATCCGGGCGATCCCATGGACAAGAACATCTACGACCTGCCGCCCGAAGAGCTGGTCAACATCCCCAACGCCCCCGGCGATCTGGAAGAAGCCCTCAACGCCCTCAAGGCGGATCACGCCTTCCTCCTCAAGGGAGACGTCTTTACCGAGGACGTGATCTCCAAGTGGATTGCCTACAAGATGGAAAAGGAAGTCACGGAAGTACGGCGCAGACCCCATCCCCACGAGTTCCACCTGTACTACGATATCTAGGCCGGAAATATCTGAATCCAGCCTGACCCAGCTATAACGAAAGGGAGTCGGAGGTCTTAACCTCTGACTCCCCTTTTTTTTCTGTGTCTCCCGTGATCCCGGATTTTTCCAGGGAAGGGCAGCAGACACAAAAAATACGGATTACCATTTTGTTGCAGCTATCGTTCCCAGCTCCAGCGTGGGGACGATGGGTTTGATGCTGCATGGCTAAAATCTGCGACGGCATGGCTGAGTCCGGGGGGAATCAGAAAAAAATTGACAATGCGAAATCTTATTATATAATCTGACGTCAGATTCTCTTTTTTATGTAAAATTTTAATTTTACAGTACTTATCGATAACTTCGTTTTTTATTGCCACCTTCTTCCCCAGAAAGAAAGAGTCCCTATGAACCAGGAACCCCTCACAAGACGGGAAAGGGAAAAAATCCGGCAGCGCCAGGAAATGCTGGACACCGCCCTGCTCCTTTTTTCCGAAAAGGGATACCACAATGTCTCCATGCAGGAGATTGCCGAAAAATCCGAATTTGCCATCGGCACCCTCTACAAATTTTTCCAGAACAAGGAAGACCTCTACAAGGCCATGGTGCTGGATCAGTGCGACCGCTTTGACCTGGCCTTTACCCAGGCTCTGGATGCCGCCGAACCCGTAACGGAAAAACTCCGCAGCTATATTCAGGCCAAGGGGAACATGTTCCGTGAAAACCTCGCCTTTGTCCGCCTTTTTCTTGCGGAGAGCAAGGGGGCCAGCTTTAACCTCAACGCCGGTCTCGATGGGGAAGTGCGGGCACGGTATACCCTTTTCCTGGAAAAGGTGGCCGAAGTCTTTGCCCGTGGAATCCGGGAAAACATTTTCCGGGAAATCGCCCCCCCCTTCACCCTGGCCGTGGTACTGGACAATATCCTGGATGCCTTTCTCCTCCTCTGGCTGGAAAAGCCCGAAGAACACCCTTACCCCGATAATCCGGACACCATTCTCGACATACTTTTTAAAGGCCTGCTTGTTTCCTGAAACCCAGCGGGTTCCAGTTTTCCTTCCCCCTACCCCATACCGGAGGTTGCGGATGTACCCCAGTCACGTTTTCCGTCTTCTGTCAGGAGGCCTCTGCCTCCTCTTTGGAATTCTGCTCCTTGCAGGATGCCAGACCAGCCACAGCGAACCCTCTTCCCAGCCGCCCCCTCCTCCGGAGGTCGGCACACTGATCCTTCAGCATGAAACCCTTGAACTCAGCACAGAGCTGCCCGGGCGCACCTCCGCCTACCGGATTGCGGAAATCCGGCCCCAGATCAACGGCATGATCCAGAAACGCCTTTTTGAGGAAGGCACGGATGTTGAGGAAGGACAGGTTCTTTACCAGATTGATCCCTCCCCCTTCCAGGTGGCCCATGATTCGGCCAGGGCCTCCCTTGGCAAGGCCGAAGCCAATCTTCCGCCCGCCCGATCCAGGGTGGAACGGTACAGGGATCTTCTCCAGGATAACGCCGTCAGTCATCAGGACTATGAAGATGCCTCCGCAGCCCTGCTCCAGGTACAGGCGGAGATCGCCTACTGGAAAAGCGCTGTGGATGCGGCCCGCATCCATCTCGATTATACCCGGATCAAGGCGCCCTTTCCCGGACGCATCGGACGCACCCAGGCCAGAACCGGAACCCTGGTCACAGCCTATCAGCCCACGGCCCTGTCCACGGTGCAGCAGCTCGACCCCATTTATGTGGATGTGACCCAGTCTTCCGCGGAACTGCTGCGCCTCACCCGCAGTCTGCAAAGTGGCCTGCTCAATACGGATAAGGAAAAGAGCACCCGCGTGCGTCTTCTTCTGGAAGACGGAACGCCCTATCCCCTGGAAGGCCGCCTGCAGTTCAGGGATGTGACGGTGGATCCGGCCACAAGCTCCTTTTCCTTGAGAATTGTGGTGCCCAACCCCGATCATGTGCTGCTTCCCGGCATGTTTGTACGGGCTGTCATTCAGGAAGGAATCACGGATCAGGCCATTCTTGTTCCCCAGCAGGGGGTGGGCCGCACACCCAAAGGAGAGCCCGTGGCCCTGGTGGTGGATAACGACAATACGGTGCAGCAGCACGCTCTGGTGCTCAACCGCGCCATCGGGGATCAGTGGCTCATCACCTCCGGGCTGGCCCCCGGAGACCGTCTCATTGTGGAAGGTCTTCTCAAGGTAAGGCCGGGCATGCAGGTGACAGCCGTTCCCGCGACCCTTGTCCGGGAAACCGTGCAGCACACGGAACTTTCCCAACTGACAACCGCCAACCGGCCCTAGAGGGAGCGCACGGTCATGTTATCCAACTTTTTCCTGGATCGCCCGGTCTTTGCCTGGGTGATCGCCATTGTCATCATGCTGGCAGGTGGGCTGGCCATTCATCACCTGCCCATTTCCCAGTATCCGCCCATTGCCCCGCCTTCCATCGCCATCGAGGCCTTTTATCCCGGTGCTTCGGCGGAAACCGTTGAAAACAGCGTGGTGCAGATCATCGAACAGAAAATGACGGGCTTTGACAAGCTCCTCTATATGGCCTCCACCAGTGACTCTTCCGGTGCGGGCCGGGTGGAGCTGACCTTTGCACCGGGAACGGATCCCGATCTGGCCTGGTCCCAGGTGCAGAACAAACTCCAGCTTGCCATGGCCAGTCTTCCGGATGTGGTGCAGCGTCAGGGTGTGAAAGTCAGCAAGTCCACCCGGAACTATCTCATCATCGTGGGGCTGATCTCCGAAGACGGGAGCATGGACGGCAACGATCTCCGGGATTACGCCCAGTCCAACGTGGAAAAGGTTCTGGCCAGGGTTCCCGGCGTGGGGGAGGTGGAAAGTTTCGGCACCCAGTACGCCATGCGGATCTGGCTGAATCCGGAAAAGCTCACGGATTACCAGCTCACCATCGAAGATGTCATCCTTGCCCTCAGAGCCTACAACGTGGAGATCTCCGCAGGTCAGTTCGGTGCCCTGCCTGCGGTGCAGGGACAGCGGATGAACGCCTCCATCATTGTCCAGAACCTGCTCAAAACTCCGGAAGAGTTCGAAGCGATTCCCTTACGTGTCCGGCCCGACGGCTCCATTGTCCGGGTGCGGGATGTGGGAACCGCGGAACTGGGAACGGAGCGCTATGATGCCAATGCCCTCTTTAACGGCAAGCCCACCGCAGCCATGGCCATCCGTCAGGCCGCAGGGGCCAATGCCCTGGATACGGCCAGGGCCATACGGGAAAAAATGGAGGAGCTTTCTGGCTATTTCCCCCCTGGCGTGAAGGTGATTTATCCCTACGACACCACGCCCTTTGTCCGGGTGGCCATCAATGAGGTGGTAAAAACCCTCTTTGAGGCCATCTTCCTTGTATTCCTTGTCATGTACCTTTTCATGGGCAATATCCGGGCCACCCTCATCCCCACCATGGCCGTGCCCGTAGTCATCCTCGGCACCTTTGCCGTATTGAGTTTTTTTGGTTACTCCATCAACATGCTCACCATGTTTGCCATGGTACTGGCCATCGGTCTTCTGGTGGATGATGCCATTGTCGTGGTGGAAAACGTGGAGAGGGTCATGGCGGAAGAAGGCCTTTCGCCCATGGAAGCCACCCGAAAATCCATGAAGGAAATCACCAGTGCCCTCATCGGCATCGGCCTTGTGCTCTCTGCGGTTTTCGGGCCCATGGCCTTTTTTGGCGGCTCCACCGGCGTCATTTACCGGCAGTTTTCCGTCACCGTCATCGCCGCCATGCTTCTTTCCGTGGTGGTGGCCCTCATCCTCACCCCCGTTCTCTGTGCCTCCATTCTCAGACCTGTGCCCATGGGGCATGAGCCTTCAGACAACGCCTTTTTCCTGTTCCGCCCCTTTTTCCGGGGTTTTGACCGGGTCTTTTTCTGGATCCGGAACCGGTATGAGGCCTGGGTGGGCAGGATGATCCGTAAAAAATTCCGGTATCTTTTCATCTATGTTCTTCTCGTGGGCGTTCTGGGCTGGCTTTTCCAGCAGATGCCCACGGCCTATCTGCCCGACGAGGATCAGGGCATCATGTTCATCCAGGCCCAGCTTCCCGCAGGTTCCACCATGGAGCAGACGGAAAAGGTCATGGACGAGGTGAGGGCCTATTTCCTGGAAGACGAAAAGGAAGCTGTGGCCTCCATTCTCACCGTGTCCGGATTCAGCTTTGCCGGCAGCGGACAGAACATGGCCCTGGCCTTCATCAAGCTGAAGGACTGGGATCTGCGGAATCGTCCGGATCTCAAGGTAAATGCCATCGCCGGACGGGCCATGGGGCGCTTCACCCGTATCCGCAACGCCCGGGTCTTTGCCTTTGCACCGCCTGCGGTTACGGAGCTGGGGCAGGCCGGCGGGTTTGACTTTCAGCTCCAGGATCGCGGTGGCTTGGGCCATGCCGCCCTCATGGATGCCAGAAACCAGCTTCTGGGCATGGTCGCCCAGGATTCCCGCCTCACCCGCGTCCGGCCCAATGGTATGGAAGACGTGCCGGAGTACCGCATGGACGTGGACTGGGAGCGGGCCGGAGCCCTCGGTGTGCCCATCAACAGCATCCACACCACCATTGCCGCAGCCTTTGGCAGCGCCTATGTAAATGACTTCATTCAGGCCGGTCGCGTCAAACGGGTTTTTGTTCAGGCGGATGCCGAACACCGCATGCTGCCCAGCGACATTGAGCGTCTTTATGTCCGCAACGAAAGCGGCACCATGACCCCCTTTTCCGCCTTCGCCTCCGGCCGCTGGACCCATGGCGCGCCAAAGCTGGCCCGGTTCAACGCCTTTCCTTCCATCAACATCTGGGGGGAAGCCCCCCATGGTACGAGTACCGGGGAGGCCATGCAGGCCATGGAGGAAATCGTGGAGCGCCTGCCTTCAGGCATCGGCTTTGACTGGAGCGGCATCTCCTTTCAGGAACGCATGGCCAAATCCCAGACCGGCCTTCTCTATGCCTTTTCCATGATTGTCATCTTTCTCTGCCTTGCCGCCCTTTATGAAAGCTGGACCGTACCCGTAGCCATCATGCTGGTTCTGCCCCTCGGCGTCATTGGTGGTGTCCTTGCCTCCATGGCACGGGGCTTTCCCAATGACGTGTATTTTCAGATCGGTCTTCTCACCGTTCTGGGCCTGACCACCAAAAACGCCATCCTCATTGTCCAGTTCGCCATGGTTCGCATGCAGGAGGGGAAACCCCTGGTGGAAGCCACCCTGGAAGCAGCCCGGCTGCGTCTTCGGCCCATTGTCATGACCTCCCTTGCCTTTGGCTTTGGGGTTCTGCCGCTGGCTCTGGCCTCAGGTGCCGGCGCAGGCGCCCAGACCGCCATCGGCACCGGTGTTCTGGGAGGGATGATCACCTCCACCACCCTGGCCATTCTCTTCATTCCCCTGTTCTACGTCGTGGTGGTGCGGTTTTTTGGCCGAAAAGAGGCTGCTGCCACCCCACAGGCCCTGACGAATCCGCCCATTCCTTCGGAGGGACACTGATATGCAAAGACCTCTGATATTACTGATACTGCCTGCGCTGCTTTTTCTCAGCGCCTGCTCCCTGATTCCCGAATACCATCAGCCCGAAGCCCCTGTGCCAAAGGCCTGGCCCCAGGGACCGGCCTATCCCGAATCCGGCGATGGGGAAGTCACAGGGGCCATCCCCTGGGAATCCTTTTTCACGGATCCCAGACTCCGGCAGGTGATCCGGGCGGCTCTGGACAACAGCCGGGATCTGCGCATCGCCGCCCTTTCTGTGGAAAAAATGCGCATTCTTTACCGTATCCAGCGCAGTGACCTCCTGCCCTCCGTCCATGCGGGAGCCAAAGCCTCGCAGCAGCGTGTGCCTGCGGATCTTTCCAGCACGGGCCGCTCCATGACCGCTGAACAGTACGGGCTGGAGCTGGGCATCACCGCCTGGGAACTGGATTTCTTCGGACGCCTCCGCAGCCTGGAACAGCGGGCACTGGAAGAATATCTGTCCACGGAACAGGCCCGGCGCAGTGTGCAGCTCATGCTCATCTCCGAAGTGGCCAGAGCCTACCTCACCCTGGCCATGGACAGGGAAAACCTGCATCTGGCCAGCTCCACCCTCAAGGCCCAGGAGGCTTCCCTTGAACTGATCCGCCGCCGCGTTGAGGTGGGACTGGTGCCGGAGCTGGATCTCAGACAGGTGCAGACCCGGGTGGAAAGCGCCCGCCTGGATGTGGCCCGGTTCACGGAGCTGACGGCCCAGGATCTCAATGCCCTCCACCTTCTTGTGGGCAGACCTGTGGATGAAACCCTGTTGCCGGAAAACCTCAGCGCCCTGTATCCCCTGAAGGAAGGCGGTTTTGGCACCCCGTCGGAAGTACTGCTCCAGAGACCGGATATCCTTCAGGCGGAAAGCCTGCTCAAAGCGGCCCATGCGGACATTGGTGCCGCCCGGGCGGCCTTCTTTCCCCGCATCACCCTGACCAGCTCCATCGGTACGGCCAGCAGCGAACTTTCCGGACTCTTCCGTTCCGGATCCGATACCTGGAGTTTCGCACCCGCCATCAGCGTGCCCATTTTCAATCCCCGCATCTGGTCCGGTCTTGAGGCCAGCAAGGTGGCGCAGGAAATCGCTGTGGCCCGGTATGAAAAGGCCATTCAGGCAGCATTCCGGGATGTGGCCGATGCCCTGGCCCGCAAAGGTACGCTGGGCGATCAGCTAAAGGCCCAGGAATCCCTTGTGGAAGCCTTTTCCCAGACCTACAGGCTTTCCAATGCCCGGTATGAAAAAGGCAGTGACACCTACCTGAGTGTGCTGGATGCCCAGCGTTCCCTGTACAGTGCCCAGCAGGGACTCATCGCCACCCGCCTTGCACGGCTTGTCAATCAGGTGCAGCTCTACGCGGCCCTTGGCGGTGGTGCAGGCGGGATGTTCCCGGAAAAACCGGAATAAGCGACACCATCATATTGCCAGTCCAAATAAAAAGGGCCGCACTCTGTACCCTCATGGGATACGGAATGCGGCCCTTCGCTTTTTTTAATTTTTGAACAAAAACCGGGATCCCCGACGTTTCTTCAGGAATAGCCCCAGGCCATTTTTTCAAGCCCTTTTGCCGAAATTGTCAGCGGTATTCCCGGTAATCAATGTCATAGGCCTTGGCCTTGTAGGAAAACTTGCGCACCGTGGTCTGGAGCAGGGTGGCAGCCTGGGTGACATTGCCCCGGGTGTTTTTCAGGGCATCAATGAGCATGTCCCTTTCCAGCTTGGCCACAGCGTCTTCCAGAGAGTGACTGGGCAGACTGTCCGTTTCAAGCCCGGTCTGAAGGGTAGGAGGCAGATGGTAAGTGTGAACAACCCCCTCCTCGCAGAGAAGAACGGCCCGCTCAATGCAGTTTTCCAGCTCCCGGACATTGCCCGGCCAGTGGTAGGCCATCATCATGTCTATAGCCGGTGTGGAAAAACGCCTGATGTCCTTTTCATTTTCTTTCGCATATTTTTCAAGAAAATGATCGGCCAGGAGGAGGATGTCCGTCTTGCGTTCCCGAAGAGGGGGCATGTAGATGGGAAACACATTGAGGCGGTAATAGAGATCCCCCCGGAAACTGCCATCCTCCACGGCCTTTTCCAGGTTTTTGTTGGTGGCTGTCACCACCCGCACGTCCACCTTGATGGTCTTGTGCCCGCCTACCCGGTCAAACTCCCTTTCCTGCAATACCCGCAGAAGCCGCACCTGAACATCCGGAGATACGGAACCCATTTCATCGAGAAAAATGGTGCCCTTGTGGGCCAGCTCAAACTTACCCTTCTTCTGGCTGACGGCACCGGTGAAGGCCCCCCGTTCATGGCCGAAAAGCTCGCTTTCAATGAGATTTTCCGGCAAAGCCGCGCAGTTGACCTTCACAAAGGGCTGGTTGGCCCGGTTGGAATTGTAATGGATGGAGTTGGCCACAAGCTCCTTGCCCGTGCCGGATTCCCCACGGATCAAAACGGTGGCATTGCTCCGGGACACCTGGGAAATCATCTGGTAAACTTCCCGCATCTTATTGGAATTGCCAACGATATTGGTGAAGCGGTATTTTTTTTCCAGCTCTTCCTGGAGTCTGCGGTTTTCCGCCTTGAGCCTTTCCTTTTCCATCTGGATGCGTTCGAGATTGCTCACATGGCGGGCAATCATGGTGGCGATGACGGAAAGGAGCTGAACCCCCCGCTTGAGATTGAAGGCCGCAAGGTAGGGTCTGTCCGTACTCAAGGCCCCCATGACATGATCCCCCTCCTTGATGGGGACACAGATAAAGGAAAAGTCTTCGTCTGTCCTGCGCACGGAGGTGCGGTTGAGAAAAGAGGGATCCTGGGAAGCCCTTTCAATGGCAACGGGCTTTCCTTCCTTGATGACAGACCCCGTCACCCCCTCGCCGAGCTTGTAAATCCCCTTGGCCATGGCATCCTTGCTCAGACCATGGGCCACTTCGATGCGGATTTCACCGGTCACGGGATTCAGCAGAGTGATGGTTCCCCGGAGCATGTTGCCATAATTGGCCAGAATATCCATGACCGTATAGAGGGATTTTTTAAGATCCATATGCTCGCCAAGGGCCTTGGAGATTTCATAGAGAAGGGTCACTTCCTCAATATTATCCGTGATGGGCAGTTTTACAGTATCAGACATGTTGGGCATGGGGATTCCTTGAAGTGGGAAAATGATAAAATTTCCTGTCTCATAAACAAGGGAGCGGTAAAATGCAACATTTTTGTATGAACACCTCCACAAAACCCCTTTTTTGTCCATCCTGGATCAAAAAAATACAGAGCGGTTTCTTGATCTTGATTCCCACGCCGACAGGACATATACTGATGCCCATTGCCGTTTCTTCTCCAGCTTTCCGCCATTCTGCATGAACAGAAATCTTACGGATCTGTATTCGGTACAGATTTTTACCCTTGTCAGCCTGAACAAAGGAGCTTGTATGAAAAAAAGTTTTCTCGCAGGAGGCCTGCTCATTGCCAGCCTCATTCTCAGCCACGCGGCTTTTGCCGAAAGCGGTGATTTTCAGAAAGAAATGATTCTGAGTCCCATGATAGGGCTTCATGGCTTCCATGAGGATCAGAACCTGGACACGGGCGGAAGTCTGGGGCTGGGGCTGGGATACCGTTTTGCTCCCCAGTGGATGGGGGAGATCATGGTACACGGCGTAAACACGGAAGAAGAAAAAACCCACATTGCAGCCAAAGCCATGCATGCCTCCCTGAACGGCCTGTATCTGCTGCGCCCGGACAAGGCTTTCCGGCCCTATGGTGCCGCAGGCTTTGGCGTGCTTGCCTGGGACGTGGATGGCAAGGACAAGGACAAGGACTTTGCCCTGAACGCAGGGGCAGGCTTTTTTGCGGATATTGTGCAGGATCTGGCCTTCCGTCTGGATGGCCGCTTTATCCTGCCTCCGGATGGCATGGAGTGGAATCTGGCTGCCCATGCGGGTCTGGCCTGGACTTTTGGCCGTACCCAGGCCGTGGAACCCGTAAAGCTCACCCCGCCCGTGGTACGGGATTCCGATGGTGATGGTCTTCCGGATACCCAGGATCGCTGCCCCGACACCCCGGCGGGTGTCGCCGTGGATGCCACCGGCTGTTCTCTGGACAGTGACGGGGATGGGGTACCCGATTATCTGGATCATTGTCCGGGAACCCCTGCGGGTGAGACCGTGGACGCCAAGGGCTGTCCCCTGGACAGTGACGGGGATGGGGTTTCCGATACCCTGGATGCCTGTTCCGGCACCCCCGCCGGTGTGCCTGTGGATGCCAAGGGCTGTCCCCTGGACAGTGACGGCGACGGGGTTTCCGATACCCTGGATGCCTGCCCCGGTACCCCCGCCGGTGTGGTCGTGAATGCCAAAGGCTGTCCCCTGGCAGGCGACAGGGATGGCGATGGTATTGTGGATACCCGGGATGCCTGTCCGGATACCCCCCCAGGCGTGACCACAGATGCCAAAGGCTGTCCTGTGGATACGGATGGAGATGGTATTCCCGATTATCTGGACCGCTGTGAGGGAACCCCCAAAGGGGCCACGGTAACCCGGCAGGGATGCTGGAAAATCCAGGGGCTTGCCTTTGCCAGCAGCAGCAACGTCATCCAGCCCGGGCAATATGGCATTCTGGACAACGTCCTCCATGTGCTGAAACAGAATCCGGAACTTAGCGTGGAAATCGGCGGTCACACGGACAGCCGGGGATCCCTTGCCCTGAACCGGAAACTCTCCGCAGCCAGAGCCCAGGCTGTGGCGGATTACTTCATCAGTAAAGGGATTGCCCCAGACCGTTTGCAGGTCAAAGGCTATGGCCCGGATCAGCCCGTTGCCTCCAATGACACACGGGAAGGTCAGGCGGAAAACCGCAGGGTGGAACTGATTCCCCTGCCCTGATTCCTGAAGACTTTTGTCCGCCTTCCGGGCATCCCCTGTGGGTGTCCGGAAGGTTTTTTTATTGCGGATTCTTAAAAGGACAGCACCCGTCCCTTTTCTATCCGCACCAGACCATCCAGCCACTCCAGCCCTTCCAGATGATGGGTCGCCAGAATCAGGGTTTTCCCCGCAGTGACCTTTCCCAGATGCGCCCGCACCGCTCTGGCCGTTTTGGTGTCCAGATGGGCTCCCGGCTCATCCAGTATCCAGAGCCAGGCATCCTGAAGCAATGCCCTGGCCAGGGCCAGACGCTGCAACTGTCCTCCGGAAAACCCCCGTCCGTCTTCACCAAGACGGCTGTTCACCCCTTCGGGTAAGGCCGCAATAAACTCCCAGGCTCCGGCCTCTTCCAGCACCCGCTGAAGTTCTCCGTCCGGGGCCTGGGGGCGGGCAAGACGCAGATTTTCGGCAACGGTACCGGAAAACCACTCCGGACGCTGCCCCAGCCAGGCGATCTGGCTGCGGAACCCGTCGGCATCCAGGGTATCAAGGGGCTGGTCATTGACCCAGATGCGGCCTTCCGAAGGCCGGTCAAAGCCCAGAAGCAGCTGGAGGAGACTGCTTTTTCCCGCACCGCTGGATCCCACAAGCCCCACCCGCTGCCCTCCCTGAACCACCAGATCCACCGCCTTGAGAACAGGCTCCCTGGCGTCGGGCTGCCAGCTCACCTTTTTCATGCGAAGGTCAGGGGCTGCCGTCAGTTTCAGATTCACACCACCACCGGGGGGAGAAAAAATCCTTGCCTTCACAAGGGGAAGGAGGGCCGCAGCCGCTGCCAGAGCCTGGGCCTTTGCATGGTAGTCCGCACCGAAACGGCGCAGGGCCATATAGAACTCAGGGATGAGCAGAAGAATGAAAAGACCGGATTCCAGGGGAACCGGCACCACCCCTCTGGCCCAGGGGACATGGCCGAGAAGGCCCATACCGAGATACACGGCGACAAGGGCAATGGCAAGGGAGGCAAAAAGCTCCAGCACGGCAGAAGACAGAAAAGCCAGACGCAGAACGGAGAGGGTACGTTTTCTGTACGCTTCCGCCGAGCGGCTCAGTTTTTCCCTGGCAGGCTCCAGGGCATTGAGCTGTCGCAGCACCGGAAGCCCCGTCAAAAGATCCCGCATCCGTCCCGCGAGAAGGGCAAGGGTCTGAAACTGCCTGCGACCGGCACGGGCCGCCTCATTGCCCACAAGAATCATGAAAAAAGGAACGAGAGGGGCGGTCATCATGAGCAGAAGGGCCACAAGGATACTGTGGGGCCAGACGGCCAGCACAATCAGAAGAGGTGTAACAAGGGCCAGAATCTTCTGGGGAAGGTAGCGCACGATATACTCATCCATGGCATCCACCTGCTCCAGCACCATGGCCGACAGGGCACCGTCTCCTGCAATACGGCTTCTCTTCGGCCCGGCAGCAACAATTTTTTCCAGAAGCTCCCCGCGCAGATGACGGCGCAGGCGAAGCCCTGCCCGTACTCCCAGAAGATCCTTGGCCGCAAGCAGAAAGGGACGCAGCAGCAGGCAAAGCCCGAGAAGCCAGAACGTCCGCATCTCAAGGCGGTCTTCAAGGGCCAGCCCCACCAGGAAGGAAGAAAGCAGGCCGCACTGAAACACCATGAGCACCGACGCCAGCCCCCCTGCAAGGGCGGAAAGCCGGAGCAGGCCCTGCACCCGCTTCACCTGATCCTGCAACCAGAGGCTGGCTTCTTTTTCTGTCCCGTTTTTTCCCTTGTTCTCCACGAAAGCCCTACCCCTTTCCCTTCACAGGCAGCCGGATTTCCACACAGAACCCCTTCTCAAGGTTGCGGGCGGCAATGCGTCCCCCATGACGCCGTACGGCCTGGGCCGTAATGGCCAGCCCCAGTCCCACGCCACCGGTGCGGCGATCCCTGTCGTCGTGCACCCTGTAGAACGGTTCAAAAATCCGGGGCAGATCCTTTTCCGGCACCCCCGGCCCGGGATCCTCCACCCGCAGCACGGCTTCCCGGCCTTCTTCAACGGCAAGAAACACCTGCACTTCCCCTTCTTCCGGCGTATACCGCAGGGCATTGCGTACCACATTTTCCACAGCCCGGTGCAGGAGGGTGGGCAGGCCCGTCAGCCCCGTTCCCTGCACACCGGAAAACACCACAGACCGTCTTTCACCCTGAGCTTCAAAATCCGCATCTGCCACCACATCCATGACAAGGCGGGAAAAATCAATTTTTTCAAAAGCGTCTCCCCCTTCATTGCCCGAGGTAAGACGGGCCAGGGTGAGAATTTCGCCGATCATGGCATTCAGACGCTCCATCTCCATTTCCATACGCGCCAGGGCCGGAGCATTGCCGCCGCCCTGTCTGGCCAGCTCCAGGGCCACGGCCATCCGGGCCAGAGGGGAACGCAGCTCATGGGAGATGTCGCGCAAAAGCCTGTCTCTCGATTCCAGCAGATCCGCCATGCGACCGGTCATGGCATCAAAATCCCTGGCCAGAAGCCCCAGCTCATCCCTGCGGTTCCCCAGATCCGGAGCCACACGGACATCCAGATTTCCGGAAGCGACATTCCGGGTGGCAGAACGAAGCTTTGTGATCGGGCCTGTAATATGCCTTGCAATGGCCCAGCAGAGCAGAACGGCAAGAAAAATCGACGTCCAGAACCGAAATCCCAGATCCCTGGGAAAACGAAACAGCAGGCGCTCCGCATGGGGCGGAAGAGGAACCAGTGCCGCCATCAGCCAGCGCTGATTCCTGTGGGAAAACCGGGTCAGCACCAGAAGTTCACCGTCAAGAACCGTCACCCGCGCCCTCCTTGCTGCGGGCAGGGTCTGGACAGCATCCCGTACCCGGAGCGGCGGAAAATCACCGGATACGGTGGTCTGATCCGGATAAAACAGCCAGGTTGCGGTATGCATTCTTTCCAGAAAATGCTTTCTGTAATCAAGGTAGCCCTGAAGTCCCTCGTCCCGCAGTACGGCGGCGGCACCATATCCGTACAGGGCCATGGACTGCCGGAACATCTCCTGCCGTTCCTGGCGTACCCGCTGGCGATGCTCCCCCCAGGGGCCCTTGGACGCGGTGAAGGCAAGAATGAGGGACAGGGCCATGCTGGCCAGGGTAAAGGCCAGAAACCCAAAAAACAGTTTAAAAAAAAGCCGGTGCATGCTCAGTCCCTTCCGGAAAAGACGTACAGGTAGCCCACCCCCCGGATGGCCCGGATACGCTCCACACCATCGGGTCTTGGCCCCAGTTTGCGGCGCAGGCTGCTCACATGCACATCCACACTGCGGTCATAGGCCCCCAGGGGCCTGCCCAGCACCTCGGAAGATAAAAACTCCCGGCTCAATACCGTTCCTGCGCGGCTCAGAAAAAGGGCCAGAAAATCGAATTCCGCCATGGTCAGGTTCACCGTTTCCCCGCCGCAGAGCACCCGCCGTGTTCCCGGATACAGACGCACATCCCCCAGCTCCACAGGCCGGCTTTCCTCCATGTTCCCCGAACCGTCGGTCTCAGCGGCACTGCGGCGGAGCACGGCACGGATACGGGCCACAAGTTCCCTGGGGTTAAAGGGTTTGCCGAGGTAGTCATCCGCCCCGATCTCAAGCCCCACAATACGGTCCACATCCTCTCCCCTTGCGGTAAGCATGATCACGGGGATACGGCTTTTTGCCCGGAGTCTGCGCAGCACCTCCAGGCCCCCCATACCCGGCATCATCACATCCAGTACCACCAGATCCGCATCCCCGGCCAGGGCTTTTTCCAGACCCTCGGCCCCGTCCTGCACGCCCTCCACCCCAAACCCCTCCGGCCCCAGATACTCGGCCAGAAGACCCGTCAGTTCCCTGTCATCGTCAATCACCAGAATCCGCAGCATTCCCACCTCCTTTTTACCCTGCCATCATGCCAGAACGCTGCACACTCCAGCGTAAATATTTGTAAAGGGACTTTCTGCCCGACTTTACCCAACTTCACCCCCCTTTACGGGAAAAGGAAGTATGCTCATTTTCATGTTCCGGAGTGTTCAGCCCCTCCGGCCTGTCTTCAACATGCCCATAGGGAGGTACGCCATGAAAACGAAACTGAAATCCCTGATTCCCCTTGCCCTCATCCTTTTTCTTCTGCCCGTCAGTGCCCTGGCCTATGAAAAGGGCCACAGACAGAGAGATCCTGAACGCATGGCGGATCGTCTGGAAGAGTATCTGGATCTCAATGCCACCCAGAAGGAAGCCCTGAAACCCGTTCTTGCCGAAATGATGGAAAAACGGCATGCCCTGATTGAGGATCTCCATGCAAAGGCCAGGGCCGCCATGGACGCCATGGATGCCGAAGAAGAAACAAAGCTGAAGGGAATTCTCAACGAAGATCAGATGGACGCTTTTCGCAAGCTTCGGGAAGAACGGCGGGAAAGGGCCATGAACCGGCATCAGGGCAAAGGGATGGGACATCCGGGGTTCAAAACGGAGAAGCCTCAGGAATAAGCGCTATATGTTGTCTGTTATCGGTTTGGAAAATTATTTTTCGGACAAGCCCAGCATAAAACCATAAGAGCTTGTCCGAAAATAATTTTCAATTTACCTCAAGCCTCATAATAGGAAAAAGATATGACAAGAACATTTTTACTTTTATTAATGACTGTCACCATGCTTATAAGTTCGTGCAGCAATGATGAGAGTGGTAACAATCCAGTTGTTAATTTGTCAGATATTTCAGGCTATCCGATAGCAGGCACCAACCAAAGCAAATGTTATAACAATCTCTCGGAAATATCCTGTCCTGTGCAAGGGGAAGCCTTTTACGGACAGGATGCTCAGTACAGTACCAATAAGCCGTCATACACAGATCATGGCGATGGAACAATTACGGATAATGTGACAGGTCTGATGTGGACAAAATCTTATGATCTGACAGGCAACGGTCTTATAGACGCAGATGATAAACTGTCCGCAGATGACGCCTATAATAAAGCATCATCTCACAATACGGGAGGATATAATGACTGGCGGCTTCCAACTATCAAAGAGCTATATTCGCTGATTCAATACAGCGGAGCGGAAATAAGCCCTACTGCTACGTCAACAGCAGGTGTGCTGCCCTTTATCAGTACCGTATTTGATTATGGATATGGTGATTTGGACAAAGGCGAACGGCTTATCGATGCCCAGGTAGCAACTTCGACACTATATAAAGGCACCACCATGGGTGGAACGAGAACTATGTTCGGCGTTAATTTTGTAGATGGGCGTATCAAAGGGTACCCCGCCGAAGCCTCTATGAAAAAATACTACGTACTGTTTGTTCGCGGCAATACCGACTATGGCATCAACCAGTTTGCAGACAATGGCGATGGCACCATTACAGATCACGCAACCGGACTGATGTGGATGAAAAAAGATAACGGTGCAGGGGTAAATTGGCAAAGTGCATTAAGCTACGCAGAAGGCTTTGAATATGCTGGTTACTCAGACTGGCGCTTACCCGACGCCAAAGAGTTACAAAGTATCCTTGATTACACGCGCTCTCCGGATACCACAGCCTCTGCCGCTATTGACACAGTATTTGACTGCACAGCCATTACCAATGAGACTGGAGAGACCGATTATCCGTTCTATTGGACAAGCACCACCTTCAGTAGCCAGACAACAGATAATGGTGAAGCAGCCGTATACCTCAGCTTTGGACGGGCTATGGGTTATATGGCTCAGTTTGGTGGCTGGGTGGATGTACACGGTGCGGGTGCGCAAAGAAGTGATCCTAAAGAAGGTAACCCTGCCAACTATCCAACTGGTTTTGGGCCTCAAGGAGATGCTATTCGCATCTATAATTATGTCCGTTTAGTAAGATCAGCTCAATAGAAGTGTGGCTGTTGCCCCTTTAAAAAAATCGGCACCACAATTTGCTGAAACGGCTGCTAACGAGCTTGTCCGAAAACCACTTTTCATAACCACCAGTGCGAAGGTTATATAGAAGTGCTGCTTCTATATAACCTTCTCCAGCTCTCATTTATATCCATCAGAATTTTATTACAAAAATACCCACCTTAACCGGCTCCTTTGCCCAGAAGTAAATCACTGAAAATCTTTTTGGGAATAGCCACACTGTCAGGGCCTTCCATGGGGAAGAGCCCTGAACGTTTTTCTGCACCCAGATTTTTTTCCGTTCTGCCAGACACTCCCCCACAGACGGCCCCCTTTGTGACATCACAGCCCAGGGTCTGAAAGCCCTGATGCAGAGCCTTGACGTGTACAGTTTCAAAAAGACTTTCCCATGGACGAGCCCCTGCGCGGGTGATATGAAGAAGGCATCCATCCCCTGCCCAAACCCCTCTCTCGCAGGGGGTGACAGCCCTCCACCCAGACGAAAGGTCAGGATCATGAAAAAAGCGTTATGGCTACTTCTTCTGTCCCTTTTTTTCCTGTCTTTTTCCGCCTATGCCGAGGCAGAACGTCAGGCCTGCCATCTTGCAGCGTCCGTTCTCAATGACGGCACAGGCGACAGCATCACCCCAAAAAACGGCGGTACTTACGCAGCCCTCCCCCTTGCCACCCTTCAGGACGAGGATCTCCTGACCATCACCACCACTTCCGGAACACTCCGCTACCTTACCCTGCATGCCCGTTATCAGAATGCCGTCTGGAAAACCATCTACACAGGCCCTCTCACGGAATTTCCGGTCAGCAGCTACCTGGCCGCCTACAAAAAAGACCCCAGCTGTACCCATGTGATTGTTTCCGTCAATAGCGCCCATGAAAAATACGATCCCCTTGCCTGCAAGGCCAACATCCGGATCTGCTCCGTTCAGAAAGAAAATCCAAACGCCTCTGTGGCACCTGCCCCTCCTCTGCGAACCCGGAAAGTGGCTTTCAAAACCTACAACGGTTATTTTCTCTGCGCGGAAAATGGTGGCGGCCAGGCCCTGGTGGCCAACCGCTCCCATGCAAAGGAATGGGAAACCTTTACCCTGGTCTCCTTGCCCGGAGATAAGCAGATCGCCCTCAAGGCCTACAACGGACAGTTCATCCGGGCGGAAGGGGGCGGAAGTCAGGCCCTGATCGCGGATCGTTCCACACCCGGAGACGGGACAACCTTTACCCTGATCAACATGTCCGGAGAAGACAGGGTTGCACTCCAGAGCCCCGGCGGACTCTATGTCTGTGCAGAAAACGGAGGCGGTGGTACAGTGGTCGTCAACCGCTCTGCGGCCAGCATCTGGGAGACCTTCACCCTGATTCCCATGGAATAGACATTCCCACGGCAGGAGGCTTTTTCCGTACAGTCCTCACCGGAAAAAAGCCTCCTCTGCCCCCTTCCTTTTCAGATCACAGCCCTGAAGTCCCTTCCTTCGGAACCGCTGCTTCCCTGCCAAACAGCCGCCCCAGTTTTACACCCCAACCCTTCACATCTTCCAGAATCAGATAAAAAGCCGGAATCTGCACCAGAATAATCAGGGTGGTGAACAGAATCCCGAACCCCAGGCTGATGGCCATGGGAATCAGAAAGCGGGCCTGGGCACTGGTTTCAAGAATCATGGGCATGAGACCACAAAAAGTCGTGAGGGAGGTGAGAAGGATGGGCCGCAAACGCCGCTGTCCGGCTTCCAGCACCGCGTCCTTTGGATTCAGGCCCTCCCTGCGGTTGCCATTGATACGGTCGATGAGCAAAAGGGCATTGTTCACCACCACACCGGAAAGGGCCACGATACCGAACATGCTCAGCATGGTCAGGGGATAGCCCATGAGCAGATGGCCGAGAACCGCCCCCACCACACCAAAGGGAATGGACAGCATGATGAGAAAGGGCTGCCCATAGCTGTTCAGGGGGATGGCCAGCAGCACGTAAATGGCCACAAGGGCCAGCAGGAATCCCTCCTCCATACTGCCCGCAACCTTGGTCTTTTCCTTGTCCTCCCCGCCAAAGGAGAGATGCAGGCCCTGGTAATCCTGTAGCAGACCGGGAAACACATCCTTTTCAAGGGCACTGAGAAGCTCTCCGGCATTGGCTCTGGTACTGTCCACACTGGCCGTCACATGCACCACCCGCTTCTGGTTGTTGCGGGCAATCCGGCTGTACCCCCGGCTTTCCACAATTTCCGCTGCCATGGCAAGGGGCAGTTCCCCCCCCTCTGCGGTGCGGATTCTGAACGCTTCAAGATTGCGCAGAAGACGCCGTTCCGCCTGGGGATACCGCACCATCACCTTCACCTCGTTGCGGCCGATCTGTAAGCGAAGGGCTTCTGCCCCATAAAAGGCCGCCCGTACCTGACGGGCCAGATCCGTTTCCGTCAGCCCCAGCGTCCGGGCGCTGTCTTTCAAGTGCAGTTTCAGTTCCCGTGCTCCGGCCTCCAGGCTGTCTTCCAGATCCCGCACTCCGGGATAGGTTCCGATGGCCTCCTTCAGCCGTGCCGCCACAGCCTCCAGCACCCCAAAATCACTGTGGGTGGCTTCCACATCAATCTGGGCCCCCATACGGATAAGATTGGTTTCAAAGGTCAGGGATTCCACCCCGGGGATCTCCCCCACCTTCTGACGCCAGAGATCCCGTACCGCCTCACTGCGGATCGCCCTCTCCTCACCCGGAACAAGACTCAGCACCACCTCCGCAATATGTCCCCCGCCCTGGGTCTGCCCGTCATTGGCCGGCCCCATCGCCGCCATGGAAGCCCCCACCTGGGCATAGAGACTGCGCATCAGGGACGGTGCCACCGTCTCCTGAAGATCCATTTCCGCAACCGTTTCCAGCCCCATGCTCACAATACGATCCTGCACGGACTGGGTGAGGGCCGCAGACGTACCCGGTGGCATGCGCAGGGAAACCCGTACCTGATCCCCTTCCACCTCAGGCATGAACTGAAACTTCACCACACCGCCGCCCACCAGCCCCAGGGTCAGCAGGAGAAAGGCCAGACCACCGGCTGCCGTGGTATAGCGATACCTTGCCGTCAGATCCAGCAGACGGGCAAAGGGGCCGACACTGAACCGCTCCAGACTCCGGCTGAAAAACTGTCCGGCATTTCCGGCCTGGGTTCCGGAAGGAATCTTGCGGATGGAAGCCAGATGGGCAGGCAGCACAAAGAGAGATTCCACGAGGGAAACCAGCAGAATGGCAATCACCACGATGGGGACATCCCGCATGAATTTTCCCATGGTCCCGGAAATAAAGGCCAGGGGCAGAAAGGCCGCCACCGTGGTGAGCACGGAAAAGGTGACAGGTACGCCCATTTCGATGGCTCCCTGTATTGCCGCCTTCAAGGGGGCCATCCCCTGCTGACGTTTTTCATACACATTTTCGCCCACCACAATGGCATCATCCACCACGATCCCCAGAACCAGAATAAAGGCAAAAAGACTGACCATATTGATGGAAGTTCCGAAAAAGGGCAGGACAGACAGCCCACCGAGAAAGCTGATGGGAATTCCCAGCATCACCCAGAACGCCAGCCGGAAATGCAGAAAAATCCCCAATACGCAGAGTACCAGCACAAGCCCCAGTTTCGCATTCCGGAAAAGCAGATCCATACGGCTTGCAAAAAGCTCGGAGGTATCATTCCAGGCGTCCACCCGCAGGCCCTGGGGCAGAAAATGGTTCTGCTCTGCGGCATAGGCCAGCACCCTTTCGGCGATCTCCAGGGGTTTCTGGTCTCCGCTGCGAAACACCTTGATCATGGCTGCGGGTTTTCCGTTGTACCGGGCCGCCACATCCGTTTCCGCAAAACCCTCGCGAATTTCCGCCAGCTCGCCCAGTCTCAGGATGCGGCCATCGGGAAGGGCCAGAATCCGGATCGCCGCATATTCTCCGGCCTGGTATTTTTTCTCCTTGGTTCTTAAAAGAATCTCTCCGCCTTCGGTACGCAGTTTGCCTCCCGGGAGATCCCGGGACGCAGCAGCCACTCCTGCGGCCACCTGATCCAGTGTCAGTCCGTAACGTCTCAGGTTCTCTTCGGAAATTTCAATGGCAATTTCATAATCCCGCAGCCCGTGCAGCTCCAGCTGGGTAATCTCCGGAAAGCCCAGAAGTTCTTCCCGCATCCGCTCCGCCTGCTCCCTCAGGGTCCGCTCCGACACATCTCCCCAGATAACGAGACTGATCACCTCCGAAAGATTGAGCATCTTGGTAATCACCGGCTTTTCCGCCTCCGCAGGAAAGGTGGTGATACGATCCACCTCACTTTTCACCTCATTGAGCACCTGATCGGCATCCGCGCCGGTACGCAGTTCCGCCGTGACCACCGCCAGACCTTCGGAGGCCGAAGAGCGGATATCGTCAATGCCGTCAATCCCGGAAAGATTTTCTTCAATCTTCAGGAGAATGCCCTCTTCAATCTCCTCCGGAGCGGCCCCCTGGTACACCACCTGTACCTGGATTCTGTCCAGGGAGATTTCCGGAAAAATCTCCTGCTTCACCCCCAGGCCCTTGATCAGGCCGCCGGCAATAAACACCAGCATCAGAAGATTGGCCGCCACATGCCGCCTTGCCATCCATGCCACTGCGGATTTCATGACCTACTCCTTTCCGGCCTTTGCCGTACGCAGCTGCATGCCCTCCACAGCCCCGCCGATGCTGGAGATCACAAGAGCACTTCCCTCGGGAAGAGGCGTACGCACCAGAACGCTGTCCCCTGTTCTGCGAAGCACCTCCGCTTCCGCCATACGCAGTTTCCCCTCCTTGTCCATCCACCAGAGACGCTCCCCCTCCCGCAGAACGGAAGCCGCGATATCCAGCACCCCTTCCGCCACCTTTCCCGGAATCCGGGCCTCCACAAACTGCCCTTCGCTGAGGGCAGGAACCGGGGTATTCAGTCCGTAGGGATCGGGAATACGCACCAGAATCCGGGTCATGCGGCCCCTGGGATCCACATCCCCCAACACCCGCAGCAGAATGCCCTCCCGTTCAGAACCGGAACTCCCCGGAACCCGTACGCGAACAGCAAGCGCACCTTCGCTTCCCGGCTCCGGCAGCCGTATCCAGTCCAGATCCGAGGGCGGAAGGGAGAGGATCAGATCAAACGACGCCGTGGCCGCCCCCCGCATCACGGGCTGACCCGCCACAAGAAAAGATCCTTCGGCCAGGGTCTCTGCCAGAACCCGCAGATCAAAGGGAGCGTCCACGGTACAGCGGGCGATGTCCCGCTCATGCCGGGCCACAGCCGCTTCCGCCGCAGCCACGGCGGCCTCGGCCTGTCTGCGCTGAGGCTCCCGCAACACCAGGGGAGAAGGCGCTTTCTGACCGGGATGGCTCACATCCCAGTCCGCACGGGCGGCACGGCCCCGGCTTTCTTCTTCCAGCAGCAGGGCCTGGGTTCGCGCCAGTTCCGCACGGGCCGCCATCCGGCTGAGGCGGTAATCCGTATCGTCCAGGGTAAAAAGAACCTCCCCCTTCTGAAGAAAACCGCCCGTTTCAAGACGGGGATGCAGGAAGAGCACCTTGCCGCTCACCTCCGGCACAATGGCCGCCTCACGGGTATGCTGAACCGTTCCTGTAGCCGTCACGGTCACCGGAATATCCGAAAATACCAGAGGCCGGGTTTCCACCAGAATCCCCGGATGCTCCGGAAACACCGGCTGGGGTTTTTCCCGGTTTCTGATAAGTCCCACCATTCCTCCCACCCCCACCGCAAGAAGGAGCAGGGGAAGCACCCCTTTGATAAAAACAACAGATCCGCGTCCCATGATTCTCTCCCTATTGCTGTGACCCGGAAAGGGCCATCTCCTCTTCCTGTAAAACACTGTCCAGAATCCCCGCTGTCCAGGAACCGCCGACACTGCGCGCCAGGGTGATACGCTGCCTCACCCTCTCCAGTTCGGCCTGTACCACCGCGTCCGCAGCCTCCAGACTGCGGGTTCTTGCCACAAGAAGCTCCCGGTATTCGGCAATGCCCTCCTCATACCGCAGGCAGATCCGCTCCAGATCCCGGTCACTCTGCATCTGCTGCTGCCTTCTTGCCGTCAGTACCCTGTCCTGGGCCGCATTGCGCACCAGGGCATCGGCCATTTCCCTCAGCCCGGTGAGCACCGTCTCACGCCAGGCTTCCACAGCCCCTTCCAGGGCTGCCTGCCGGGCTTTCACCAGGGCTTTCCGCCGTCCCCAGTCCAGCAGAGGTGCCGTCAGCGAGACCCCGATGTTCCAGACCCCTCCGGAAAAAAACTGACCCGCCGTATCCTCAATGGCCTGAGCGGCATCGGCTCTCAGCTGAAAGCGTGGAAAACGCTCGGCTACCGCCATGGCCACATCCCGATCCGCCGCCTCCACCCGCAGCCAGGCCGCATGGACATCCGGCCTTTGCCGGACAAGCTCCGAGCTCAGGCCGTCTCCATAAAGAAGGGGGGGATCCTGCGGCAGCCCCTTTCCTGTGTCCAGACGGCTGCCGGGGGCAAGGCCTGTAAGGACATGCAGGGCGTGCTCCCGAACCCGGAGGGCCGCCCCTGCCTCCGCAGAGGCCGCATCCAGCGCCAGAAGACCGGTCTCGGCCTGTATCTGTTCAGAAAGAGTGATCAGCCCTTTTTCATAGCGCTGCCGCGTCCAGGTCAGGAATTCGACAGCCACCCGTCTTTTTTCCTCCAGCAGGTCAAGACGCAGGATGTCGGCCTGACGCTGAAAATAAAGGGTTCCCACTTCCGCAGCCAGAGAGAGATAAAGGGAGGCAAGATCCGCCTCTGACGCCTGAGCCAGAAACCGGGCCTTGTCTTCCGCCCCTTCCAGGCGCCCCCAGAAATCCACTTCATAGGCCACCCCCAACCCGATGGATGCCGTTTCCCTGTCTTTTTGCGATACAAGCCGGGAACGCCCCACAGCCAGCTCTGCATCCAGCTTCGGCCCCCTTGCCGCCGCCTCGCCTCCCAGCACGGCCTGCGCCCTTTTCAACCGGGACAGGGCCTGCAAGGCTGCGGGATTGTGGTGCAGCGCCCGCACCACCTGCTCCGTCAGCCCCGGATCATCAAAGGACTCCCACCACCGGGCCTGAGGCGGCAGAACCTGGAAAGACACCGGGACTTCCGGAAAATCCGGCCCCGGCTCAGGAGCCATCACCGTCTCCGGTCTCTTTGCCGTGCAGGAAACCAGCAGCAGCATCCCCACAAGCCATCCTCTTCTTCTCATGGCCCCTCCATACCGCAGACCAGAAAACGGATCAGCCTTTCCGTAACCGCCTCCGCATCAAAAGCACCGGGAATTTCCTTCACCACCCGGGCCGCCGGGTGGGTACCGTGCAGGTAGTGCACCGTATGCAGCATGGCACCAATGGCAAACTGGATCCGGTTCACCACCGCTTCCAGGGGGAGATCCGGTCTGGCGCTGCAAAAGGCGTCCACAAAGGCCCGGATGGTATCATCCATGTACTGGTGGAAAAGCTGTCTCAGCTTTTCATCGGGATCCGTCACCATACGGCCTGCCAAAACATGAAACCGCAGATCCGGCCCCCCCTCCACAAGCCGCCGGATGGTGGGCACCACCAGCGCCCGCACCAGAGCCTCGACAGCAGGCGGCTTCCCCTCCGCCGCCGCCTTTTCAAGGGCGGCTTCCAGAAGTGCAAGACGTTCGGTGTTGAGGGGGGTCACCCTGCGGACAATCACCGCTTCCAGCAACTGCTCCTTGGAGCCGAAATGATAATTCACCGCAGCGGCATTCACCCCCGCCATCCGGGTGATGGCGCGGATACCGGCAGAGTAGAATCCCTGATCCGCAAAAAGCCTTTCTGCGGCATTGAGGATACGGTCTTTCGTTGTATTTTCTTCCATGCGCCCTCCATCATACGAATGATTCAATCAAACGATTGTTTGAACTTTATGTATGCAATTCTTCCGGCCCTGTCAAGAACCAGAAGCTGAGACTCAGGGTCCCCCCCATTGAAAGCCCCCGGAATCCGAACAGCAGCTCATCCTGAGCCCCTCACACGGATGGTACACTTGCCGGATTTTATGGTATAGGATCTTCCCGGATACCGTTCCCGCTGCTTTTACGCCAGAGATAGAGAGGGATGTTTCTTGCAACTCATCATCAGCAATCTCAGAATCCCCGTAGAACAGGATCACATGGAAACCTGGCTGCATGAGGCCAGACAGGCCCTCCGCATCCATGAGGGGGTGAGTCTTGTCAAGGTACTCAGCAAGACCCTGGATCTTCGCGATCCGGAACAGTTTTTTTATGTGCTTTCCCTGGTCGTTTCCCTGGAAAATCCTGCGGCCAGGCCCCCAGATTTTCCCGTATATACCGAAACGCCCGCCCTCCCTCCCCAAAAACGCCTGCTCCGGGAAAGACCCATCGTGGTGGGATTTGGCCCGGCAGGAATGTTCGCAGCCCTTGAGCTTCTGGCCTGTGGCCTGAAACCCCTGATCTTTGAAAGGGGAAAAAAGATCGAGGAACGCTCCCTGGATGTGCAGCATTTCATTGACACCCGTGAACTGAATCCGGAATCCAATATCCAGTTTGGAGAAGGCGGGGCAGGTGCATACTCCGATGGTAAACTTTTTTCCCGGAGGGACAGCAATACCCGTCAGGTCAACCGGGTTCTGGAAACCTTTGTCCGGTTCGGCGCACCGCCGGAAATCCTCTACATGGGAAAACCCCATCTTGGGACAGATGTGTTGTGCAACATTGTCCGCAACATGAGAAACCATATCCTTGAAAGGGGCGGAGAAATTCACTACGAAGCCCGCATGACCGATCTGCTGCTCTCAGGAGATCGGGTCAGAGGGATTGTCATCAATGAAGACAGGACGTTTCTTTCCGGCGATATCTACCTGGCCCTGGGCCATTCGAGCCGGGATACCTTTGCCATGCTGCACCGGAAGGGAGTGGCCATGGAAAGACGGCCCATCAGCGTGGGGCTGAGAATCGAGCATCCCGCAGAAGCCATCAATACCATGCGTTATGGCGATAAATACAAAAACTTCCCACCCCTGGGAGCCGCAACCTATTCCCTGAACCATACCCATCGCCCCAGCCGCAGGGGAGTGTATACCTTTTGCATGTGTCCCGGCGGTGAGGTGGTGAATGCCGCATCCGAGCAGGGCGGGCTGGTGCTGAACGGTATGAGCTATGCGGCCCGCTCCTCTCCCTTTTCCAATGCCGCCCTTGTGGTCAGCTGCCATGTGGAGGACTATGAGTCTGAACATCCTCTGGCCGGTTTTGCCTTTCAGCGGGAGATTGAGTCCCGGGCATTCAGGGCCGGTAACCGTTCCTGGGCAGCTCCCGCTCAGGGCCTCATGCACTTTCTCGGAAAAAAAGGGGCGGTTGACCTGCCCGTACATTCGTACAGGATGGGGCTGGTACCTGCGGACATGCACGATATCTTTCCCGCCTTTGTCCTTGAGCAGCTCCACATGGCCTTTGAACACTGGGAAAAAGACATTCCCGCCTTTGTCTCCCATGAGGCCCTGCTTCTGGGAGCGGAAACCCGCACCTCTTCACCGGTACGGATACTGCGGGATGACCGCTGTGAATCCCTGACGGTGAAAGGGCTGTATCCCATTGGAGAAGGCTCCGGCCACACCGGCGGCATTACCAGTTCTGCTGCGGATGCCCTGCGGGCCGTGGAAAAACACGCCCTTGATCTGAACCGGAAAACGAATGGCGAACCCGGAAACACCTGAAGACAGCAGACGGGCAGGTACGGAGGTGGCCGGTTTATATGCCCGTCCCATGCGCTTTGCAGCTTTCCTGTAAAAACGGTACCTTCTTCCCCACATCCAGACCCAAGGAGGCCATGTTGTCGCCCTTTCTTTCCCATCCTCCCTTCCCCGCCTCTCCTTTACTCATTGCCCACAGGGGCTACAGAGCCAGATTTCCGGAAAATACCCTGCCCGCCTTCCAGGCTGCATGGGAGGCGGGTGCCCGTATGGCGGAGCTGGATATTCTCTGGAGCCGGGATGGCCGCCTCATGGTGCACCACGATGCCACCCTGAACCGCTGCACCAGCGGCAGCGGCCCTCTTCAGCATCAGGATGCTGCCTTTCTCCGAAGTCTGGATGCGGGGGGCTGGTTTTCGGAGAATTTTTCCGGAGTTCCCATCCCCTTTCTCGAAGAGGTGGTGGCTTCGGTTCCTGACAGCTGCTGGCTCAATGTGGAAGTGAAGCCCGAGGCGGTTATGGGGGCAAGGCATCCGGGAACCATGATTACGGCCCTCCTCAGGGCCATCGCTCCCCTGGAAGGCCGGGTTCTCGTTTCAAGCTTTCACCATGGTTTCCTTCGCCATCTCTCCCGTCTTTCCCATCCCCCTCTTCTCGGTGTGCTCAGCGGCAGATGGAAAGATCCCCTTTATCTCCTCTCCCTTTGCCGGGAAATCCGTGCTTTTTCCTGGCATCCCTATTACGGGAACCTCATGGCTCCGCACATTGCCCGCATGAAAGCCTTTGGCATACGGGTCTATCCCTATACGGTGAACGATCCGGAGCAGGCGACCCGCCTTCTTGCCATGGGCGTGGATGGTTTTTTCTCCGATGAGGTGACTCTTTTAAGGTCACACGTTTAAACCCGATCCCATTTTTAACCCTTAGCGAAACAAAGGAATTCCCATGTCTCTGCCCCTTACCCGTCCCATCTGGCCCCATCCCGAAAAAACAGGGGTGGTGCAGGTTCTTGACCAGAGGCTTCTGCCCCATACGGTAAAAATCCTCGATCTCCATACCGTGGAAGAGGCCATTGAAGCCATCCGCACCCTCACCGTGCGCGGAGCGCCTCTGATCGGGGCTTCCGCAGCCTGGGCCATGTACCTTGGTGCATGTACCGCTCCGGATAACCGTATCTCCGATGCCTGGATGGAAGAATGCTGCCACAGGATCAAGGCAGCCCGTCCCACGGCGGTGAACCTTGCCTGGGCTGCGGATCTTGTCATGGAAAAACTGCGCTCCCTTCCCGAAGGAGAGGGACGCATTCAGGCCCTCTACCGGGAAGCTGCCACCATCACCGATGCGGAAGCGGAACGCTGCCGGGCCATCGGCGAACACGGCCTGCCCCTGATCCGGAAAATCGCCGAGGCTAAAGACGGAAAACCCGTGAACATCCTCACCCACTGCAATGCCGGATGGCTGGCCTGTGTGGAATACGGAACGGCCACGGCCCCCATCTATGCGGCCCACAGAGCGGGAATTGCCGTGCATGTGTGGGTGGATGAGACAAGGCCCCTCAACCAGGGCTCCCGGCTTACCGCCTGGGAACTGGGACAGGCGGGTGTCCCCCACACCATCATTGCGGACAACACCGGCGGCCACCTCATGCAGAGGGGCATGGTGGATATGGTCATTGTGGGCACGGATCGCACCACATGCACAGGGGATGTGGCCAACAAGATCGGAACCTACCTGAAGGCCCTGGCTGCAAAGGACAATGGCCTTCCCTTTTATGTGGCCCTTCCCTCCTCCACCATCGACTGGACACTCGAAAAAGGCAGGGACATTCCCATTGAAGAACGGAATCCCGATGAGGTGCGCTTTGTTCAGGGAAGGGACGGAGAGGGCCATATCCGAACCGTGCTGGTACCGCCGGAAAACAGCCCGGCCCTCGACTATGCCTTTGACGTGACACCTGCCCGGCTGGTGACAGGGCTGATCACGGAAAAAGGCGTCTGTCCGGCCAGCAGGGAAGGGATTGCAGCCCTTTTTCCAGAAAGGGCCTGATACGCCCGGAAGCACGTCCAGGCCGTACAGTTTTTTCTCCTTATCGCCGATAAGAAGAAAAAAGGAGGTGCCCTTCTATGGAGATTGTCATCGGAAAAATAACGGAAACAGGATTCCCCATGCAGCGGGGACATCCCCATAACCGGGAAGGTGATGTACCGGTGCGTGTGCTCAAAGTACGTTCGGCAAGATCCAGACGACAGAACCGTACTTTCGGAAAAAACCGGCGGGAAGATCTGGAGGCTTCGGATCCGGCCAGAGGAAAGGTTCTGGTTCTGATGGTGCCCGATGGTGCACGCCTGCCTCCTGATCTGGAAACGGGAAAATACCAGGTGCGTCTGCGTATTCTTTCGGACAAAAAAGAAGACCTTCCGGACAGGTCAGAAAAAAAAGCCACGGAAGGCAACCTGAATGTGACGGCCTGAAGCACTGCCAAAGCACAAGCGGGACACGACGGTCACCGGCGGGTAAACACTGAACATAAAAGCCCTCCCATACGCAGAGAAACATGAAATCACAGCCTGCGTATGGGAAATTTCTCCTTACACACCCCTCTCCCTTAGCGGTTCTGCATCAGCCGCCACCCCTCCACATACTTTTTCACCGTCCGACGATCCAGACCCGTCTGCCGGGCCACCTCCTCGTAGGTGCGGGCCACTTCATAACGCCGGGCACAGTAAACCATAAGCAGCTCCTGGGCCGTAAGGCTCCCCGATTCAATCCCTTCCCGGATACATTCATCCAGCGATGTGGAAAGGCTGCGGGTTTCCCCCTCATAGACAGAGGTCAGAAGAATACGGCGGACGGCCTGCTCCAGTTCCCGTACATTGCCCGGCCAGGGATACTGTGGCCCCAGATGCTGCAAAAGGGCTTCCCTGGCCATGGACACAAGCTCCGGTGAGGGGATACCCACAAGCCGGGTAACCGTATGATCAAGCAGGGTATCCAGTTCTTTCGGATCCTCACGGATACGCTGGCGCAGGGGGGGGACAAGAATGATGTCGGAGGAAAGACGATAGTAAAAATCGTCTCTGAAAACCCTTTCCCGTAACTCCTGAAGACTTTTATTGGTGGCGGCAATGACCCTTCCATGGAAGCGCATGGCCTCGTGACTGCCCACAGGGTAAAATGTCCGCTCCTGCAGAACGTTGAGGAGCTTGATCTGCACCGGTGCGGACACCTCGCCAATTTCATCCAGAAAAATAGCCCCATGGGGAGAACAGCGGGCAAAAACCCCCCTGAAATCCTCCACGGCTCCCGTGAATGCCCCTTTTTTATGACCAAAAAGCTCTGATTCCATGAGGCTTTCGGGATACTGGGAAAGGTTCAGCGGCACAAAGGCCATGGTGAAACTTTCCACAAAACGTTCCTTTTCCACATCAAAGGGAATGTAGCCGGATCTGCCGATGGCTGCTGCCGCACTGCCCTTTCCTGTCCCCGTTTCTCCCAGAATGAGGGTGGAAAAATCCTCCATACGGTTGACAAGGTAGCGTTCATATAAATCCAGATTCTGGGTAAAGACATTGTTCCACAGGCTTTCCCGAAAACGCTTCATGGAAGCAGATCTTCCGGAAAGACTGCGATCAATGAAGTGGTAAGCCCGACGAAGCTGGAAAGCCAGCTCAAAGGTATTCCGCGTTTTCAGTCCCCGTTTCTGGAGAAGATTCAAGGCATCCTTTGTAAAGGATACCCGGACGGGGGCTGTGCCAGCTTCCATCTGGGTCTCAATCAGGGCATCAAATTTTTTCCTGAAGACATAGAAAAGCTCAAACAGAAAGGTCGTTCGCAACAAGACCTTGTCCCGGCCTTCGTAAGCCTCCAGACTGGCCCGGCCTTCCTTCTCCAGGAGGGCGATCTTGCGGGAAACCTCTTCCACCATACGCCGGATCCGCTCCTGCCTGTCCGTTTCCGGAAACACACCGGCGATGGCCGCATCGAGGGTACTTCTGGCATCACTGAAAGGATTGGTCATGCCTGCCTTGAAAACCAGTTCAAAAAAATGCCGTTCGGAATCACTGAGACGTTTTCTGGGGGCCATGAAGACTCCTTGGCGGGAGGAATAGGATATTCGTGAGATACAGATCCATCTGCGGAAAGGGCTTTCTGTTCTTTGTCAGGAAAGGATTTCCTTTCCCTCACCGGGATACAGGCTCAGCTCAGGAATCTTATCCGGTTCCGGAAAACGGCAACGCCGGGGAAAGGGGCCTTCCGCCACTTCAGGAGGAGGATTCTTTTCCGCCAGTACAGGGGTAGCCCGCAGATCCACATGCTTCACAGGAGCAGAAAATTCCACAGGAATATTGTTGGGATCAAAGGTATAGATAGAGTGAATGAAGCCATGATCCACAGCTTCAGAAACCCAGATACCCGCAGCCTCAAGCCTTGCCTTCATACGGGCAAGGTCTCCATCATTTTCCACACCAATGGAAACATGATCAAAGACAAAAGGGCCCTTCACAGGAACACCATGATCCTTTTCTTCAAGGGCTTCCACCTCGGGCCATTCAAAAAAGGCCAGAGCGCAGCTTTCCGAAATGGAAAAAAAATACTGACGGTAGCCCGTTCTTCCAAAGCCCAGAAAAAGGGGAAGCCCCACAAGATCCCGCCAGAAAAGAAGGGTGGCGCCCAAGTTTCGGGTGGCCAGAGCTAAATGATGGATACCGGTAAATTTCAGAGGCGTTTCCATAGGGACTCATTTCTCCGCAGGACTTTTCCGGTTACCCCCTTGCCGTCATGACCGTCAGCCTTCTGAACAGAAAACGGGACTGTGATAGTGTCATGGAAGGGGCAATTGTTCTGTTCCGCATAAAAGGCACTGCCCGTTCTCAGGAGGAAGCTTCCGGAACGGATTCTTTTCCGCAGGCAGATTCTTGACGCCATGCACCCCATGCCACAATATAGACCAAAACCGGGTGGATGGGAAATCCGCATTGCAGTTCATCTTGACGATCAGGAAAGGGAAGAAAATGAAAGTTGTCGCATTTAATGGAAGCCCCAACAAAAATGGTAACACCTGGCATGCCATCCGGATGGTTACTGAGGCCCTGGAGGAAGAGGGGATTGAGACGGAAATTTTCCATGTGGGCAACAAGGCCATACGAGGATGCCTTGCCTGCGGCCAGTGTGCCCAAAAAAAAGACGAAACATGCATTCAGACCAATGATCCGGTGAATGAATGGATTCAGAAGATGAAAGCTGCAGAGGGAATTATTCTGGGCTCGCCGGTGCATTTTTCTGCCATTGGCGGCACCATGAAATCCTTTCTGGACCGGGCTTTTTATGTCTCAGGGGTTAACGGTTCCATGCTGCGGCACAAGGTGGGGGTTTCCGTAGCAGCGGTACGGCGCAGCGGGGGGCTTCCCACCTTCAACCAGCTTAACAATTTCATCTGCTATTCCGAAATGCTGATGCCGGGATCCAATTACTGGAACATTATCCATGGTGCGCTGCCCGGTGAAGCGGAACAGGATCTGGAAGGCCGCCAGATCATGCGGATGCTTGGGAAAAATATGGCCTGGCTGATGAAACTGGTGGCACATGGAAAAGAAAGTATCCTCCCACCAAAGCGGGAAAACAAAATCAAAATGAATTTTATCCGCTGAGCAACGCCGACAAAAAAAGCGAGGATAAAAGCCAACGGGCCTTTGTCCTCGCTCACCGGATCCTTCAGGTGACCTTTGTTTCAAGCTAACCGTTAATCCTCGCCACAATCGCCTCGGCCTTTTTCTTTGCCTTTTCGACCTCATCAAACACCAGAGCCACGGCCATACGCCGCCCCACATGACTGACAGGCTTGCCGAAAATACGGATAAAAACATTTTTATCAAAAGCCGTATCAGGTACTTCCAGCGCGGGAAGAAAAGACTCCTGACGGCTTTTAAATGCGGCACTTGCACCAGAACCATAAAAGACAAAATCCAGGGGTAACCCCAGAACCGCCCTCACATGCAGAGCAAACTCACTCTGGCTCTGGGTGATGAGGGTGACCATCCCCGTATCATGAGGTCTCGGACTGATCTCGCTGAAGTAAACCTGGTCTCCCTTGATAAAAAACTCCACACCGAAAAGCCCCCTGCCCCCCAGAGCATCGGTGATCGTTTTCGCCATGACCTGGGCTTCTCTGAGAAGGATCTCGGGCATGGCCATGGGCTGCCAGCTGAGCAGATAATCCCCGTCTTCCTGATAATGCCCGACAGGTTCACAAAATACGGTTTCTCTCTCCGTCCGTACGGTCAGCAGGGTGATTTCATAATCAAAGGGCACAAAAGCTTCCACGATCAACTCACTGGCATCCCCCCTGGCTTCCCTGGCATGTTCCCAGGCCTGGGCCACGTCTGCTTCAGAACGGATGATACTCTGACCATGGCCTGAAGAACTCATCACAGGCTTGACCACGCAGGGAATCCCCATTTTTTCTGTGGCAGCTTTCAACTCTTCATAGCTTTTGACAAAACAGTAGGCACTGGTTCTGAGTCCCAGTTCCTCTGCGGCAAATTTCCGGATGTTTTTACGGTTCATCGTCTTTCTGACCGCGTCCGCATTGGGAATCACATGAAAGCCCTCTTTTTCAGCTTCTTCCAGGGCTTCAATATTCAAGGCCTCGATTTCCGGAAGAATGAAAGTCGGTTTTTCCCTGCGGATGATCTCCAGAAGGGCATCCCTGTCCTTCATATTGATCACATGGCTGGCGTTGGCAACAAGATGGGCAGGAGCATGGGGATAGGAATCCACAGCGACAGTCTCAATCCCCAGACGCGCCGCCTCGATCACCACTTCCTTACCCAGTTCGCCGCTGCCAAGAAGCATGATTTTAATGCTGTTGCTTTTCAAGGGTGGGGTAAATATCATATTTTCCTCTGCTTTCAAATCTCTGTTGAAAATAAAGGGACTAGAATTCGTCTCTGATTTTCCGTGGCCTGAAGTATACATGGGCAGAGCTCATTTTGCTACAAAAGGCATCAAAACAACACATTCCTAGGCTATCAAAGGTAGCCTCCCATCCGGGATCTTATTACTCAGCGGGCAATATTTAATCCGGAGGTCATGCTCATCCCAATAAAAAACGCCCTGCCTTCGAGGTGAGTTCACCTTGAAGACAGGGCGTTAAAAGAATCCGGCGGCGTCCTACTCTCCCACACAGTTGCCCATGCAGTACCATCGGCGCAGTCAAGCTTAACTTCCGTGTTCGGGATGGGAACGGGTGTGACCTTGACGCTATCGCCACCGAAAATTGTATTCCGATGTTATATTTTTCTAAAGAACTAAAGGCTTCTACACCTTTTTGCTCCACGCGTCGAGTTCTTTTATTCCCTAATACGAAGCTTGTTTACGCATTCTCCTGCAGAAAAGATCACCAATATTGTGGCTAAGCCTCACGACCGATTAGTACCGGTA
>NZ_JCANVJ010000005.1:0-168411 GCF_059569355.1 Desulfobotulus sapovorans DSM 2055
TATGGCGTCGTGTGTTAACATGCTTCTTGCTTTATCAGATCAGGCTGAGAATGTTTAGCTTCTTTTACCAATGCCCGGACTTTTGGAGTAGTTACAGTTCTCGGAATTTCCGGAGCTGTCCCGCAAGGGGATTGTGGGGTTTGGCGGAGCCTTTTCCGCAGGCAAATCCTCGCTTCTCAATGCCCTGATCGGCCGGAAAATCCTTCCTGCGGAGGTGGACCCCACCACAACGGTGCCCGCCTTCATCCTTCGGGGCAAAGAAGAGGCCATCAGCGCCATCAACCTCTTTGGCCGCAAAATTCTCCTGTCTGCGGAAGAGTTTGTGGCCCTCACCCATGATTATGAAAAAATCCACGGCACCCCCATGGGCCATGTACTGAAATCCGCCCACCTGCTGCTGCCGGATTTTGGCTGGGAGAACCTCGCCTTTCTCGATACCCCCGGCTATTCCAGGGCGGATGGGGCGGAAGAAGATGGCCTGGATGCCCGTGTGGCCCGCTCCCAGCTCAATACGGCCCAGTTCATGGTCTGGATAGTAAGGGCCGAAGCCGGAACCCTGCCGGAAAAGGATCTGAATTTCCTTGCTACCTTACGTCCTGAAATTCCCAAGCTTTTCATCCTCTCCCAGGCGGACAAGCGGGAGGAAGGAGATGTGCGGGCCATTGTGTCCCTGATCCGGAATGCCCTTGAAAAACGGGGCATTGCCTTTGTGGATGTCCTGCCCTTTTCCGCAAGAAAAAAGAGCCTTTACCCCAAAGAAGCCATCACCGCCTGTTTTCACCGCTGGAACACCCGGCCACGGGAAGTGCTTTTTGCCCGGAACTTCAAGGTGCTTTTCATCCGCTTCATCCGCTATCTGGACGAGCGGAAGCGGGACGCGGAAAGAAGCCTCAACCGTGTGCTGACCCTTGCGGACGACGGAGACATCCGCAAAGACATCGAAGAGCTTCAGAGCCGCATTCAGAGGGAACACCGACAGCTTGAGGAAGAAAGAAACATCCTCCTGGGCCTTTCCGCCACCTTCTTCCGGGAGCTGAAAGGGGTGGGGGGCAGGGTGGGCATTGAGATCCCGGAGCCTTCGGAAATGGATCTTCTGTCTCCGGACAGGACGGATCTTCTGGAGCTGCTGAGAACCTACAGAAAAAAGGAGAAGACCCCGGAAAGGGGGCTTGAAGCATTCCTGGGGCCTCTGGAAGTAAGGGCCGTATGCGGAAATCTCGCCCGGATCATGAGAACTGAGGCAGAAAACCTGAAGCCTCTTCTTTCTCCGGCCTCTCCATGAGAAAAGAAAAAACAACGGAAACCATGAGGTTTTGAAACCCTTCAGGCCGTCTGCCTGAACAGAGGAGATACAGCCATGACCCAGGCCAGTCCCCTGCACCAGAATCTGGTTCAGATGCTTCACAACATGAAACCGGATTTTTTTCCTCTTCCGGAACACAGTGCCCGGGCCTGTGATGCCCACACCCGGGAGCGTTACCTCACCCTGCTGACGGCCCTGGCCCTTCAGGACAAGAAGGTCTCGGAAAATGAATCCCGCCTGATCCGCCTCCTTCAGGACAGCCTGGGGCTGGAGGTGCGGCTTTCCGCCCTGTTTGAACAGGCGGGAAATCTCGATGAGGAAGGCTTGAAGGATTTTTTCCGGGCCATGGGAGAGGCAGATCTTCACAAAAGCTTTCTTCTGGATGGCCTGATCCTCTGCCGTCTGGATGGCCCCCTGAATCCCGGAGCCTTGGAGGTGCTGGCCCATCTGGCCGAGCTTTTTGCCGTGGAGGGAGAGGAGCTGAAAATTCTGGTGGGTCTGTCCTGTCATATTCTGGGTATTCAGAATGAAACGCCCATTCCCTTTGAATGGAATCACAGCTTTTACAGCCATTGGCATTCTGTCTTGCTGGGAGGAGGAAAAAAATTGACTATACAGAGGATTGAAGCCGGTTTGCCGACTTTACTGAACCCTGCTCTTTTTCAGGCTCTTACTGCTACGGTTCTGGATGAAAAAACGGGCCTGGAGTGGATGCGCTGTTCCCTGGGCCAGACTTGGAATGGCAGGGGCTGTACGGGAGAGGCCAGGACATTTACATGGGATAACGCCATGGAGGCGGCAAAAAAAATCAATGCAGAAGGGGGCTACTGCGGTCACAGGGACTGGCGGCTTCCCACCATAGAAGAACTGAATACCCTGGTATATTGCAGTTCCGGTAAACGTAAAAACTGGCAGCCGGGAAGTGAAGGAGGGGAGTGTGAGGGAAATTTTCAAAGCCCGACCATCAACCTTGTCGCCTTTCCCGATACCCCGGCTTCCGGGTTTTGGTCTTCCTCGCCCTTTGCCGACAGTACTGACGATGCGTGGTACCTCTATTTCGACTACGGCTATGTCAGCGACGGCGACGAGCACGACTACGGCCATGTGCGCCTCGTGCGCGGCGGACAGTGATTTTGGCTTTTGGCATCCGGATGTCCGGATCAGGCCCTGAAGCTTAGGCCTGCTCCGGTCCCTCTTTTTTTCTGATCTGGGTGCGCGCAGCGCACCCGCCATATTTTTAAAAACAGGAGAGTTTCCATGCCCGATTCCCATCTTCTTCGCCTTGAAACCCTGGCCTCAGACCTTGCCCCCTGGCGGGAATCCTTCCCCGAAGGCATCGACTCCCTTGCCTCCCTGTCGCGGGAATTCCGCACCCGGCTGCACCGCTTCCGCAGCGAGGAAAAGCGCCTGAGCATCGGCATTATGGGGCAGGTGAAGGCGGGCAAAAGCAGCTTTGTCAATGCCCTGCTCTTTGACGGCCTTCCTGTCCTGCCCGAGGCGGCCACCCCCAAAACCGCCAATCTCACGGCCATCTCCTGGGGCGAAACGCCCCTTCTGGAGCTGGAATACTACACGGAAGAAGAATGGCAGGCCCTGGAAAGGGAGGCCGCATCCCAAGGCTCCCACCCCGAAGCCAGAATGGCAGGGGAAATCATGGCCATGGTAAAGGCCTCCGGCCTCAACCCCATGGATAAAATCCGCATCGCAAAAGAAGCCCTCCCCTTTGGCGGCCCTGAGGATCTGGTGTCCGTTCTCAACGATTATGCCGGAGAAAACGGGCGCTACACCCCGGTCATCAAAATAATCCGCATCCAGCTTCCCATGGAAGCCCTGAAGGGCCTTGAGATTGTGGATACACCGGGCATGAACGACCCCGTTCTCAGCCGCACGGAAAAAACGAGGGAATACATGGCCCGCTGCGATGTGGTCTTTTTCCTGAGCCGGGCCGGACAGTTTCTGGATGTTTCAGACACGGATCTCCTGGCCCGCCAGCTTCCGGGCCGGGGGGTGAAGCGCATGGTGCTGGTGGCCTGTCAGTACGATGCCTCCCTTCTGGAAGACGGTTTTAACCGGGAAAGCCTTGGGGCATGTGAAGAGAACCTGAATTCCCGCCTCTGCCGCAGGGCGGAAGAGGAAATGGAAAAACTGGCTTGTCAGTGTGATGCCTCGGAAAGGCCCGCTGTGGCTTCCCTGATCCGCACCCTGAAAACCCCGGTTCTGGCCAGCACCTTTGCCCATGGGTTCGTCTCCTGGCCCCAGGAAAAATGGGGCAGAACCATGAACCATATCCATAATGAACTCAAGGAACTGGCAGAGGAGGAGTGGAACACTACCTTTACGCAGGAAGACTGGCAGCGCATCTCCGGCTTTGACCTCCTCCTTGCCCATTACGGGAAGGCCAGAGAAGAAAAGGAGGACATCCTCCGCCAGCAGGAGCTGGGCATGCTGCCCGAATCCCTGGAGGAACTCCGTCAGCGGATAAACGATCTTTCTGACAGGGTATCAAGACGTATGGACATGATGACCAGAAACGATCTTTCCGCGATTCAGGCCCAGAGGAAGGCCTGTGAAGACCGAATCCGTTTCATTGCTGTGGTGCTGAGCGAGGTGATAGGGGCTACGGTCACCGGCATTGAAAAGGCCAGAGCAGAAATTCTGGCGGATACCCTGGAATCCATGAATGATTTTTCAAAAATCAATACCCGGACAGGCACGGAAACCAGCACTTCCTACAGAACCGTCAGCACTTCCAAATGGTATAAACCCTGGACATGGGGGGACACAACGGACATTGCCACCACCCATAGCCATTCCTATCAGTATGTGCGGGTATCGGATGCCGTGGAAAAGGTGACTGGCTACGGCAATGAGACGGCAGCATCCATCAACCGTAAATTCAGTGCAAGCTTTGATCCTCAGCAGATCAAGATTGATCTTCGTAAAGCCCTTTTAGAAAAAATGGGTACGGAGAGCCGCGATTTTGACCCTGGCTGGTTCCGCAGTGTCATTGAGCAGGCCATCCGGGAACTGCGTATCCCCGCCCTGAAGATGGATATCTGGGATATGACCGAGGTGATCACCCGGCAGTTTCAGGGGGAAATTCGTTCCGATAAGATGGACAGCCTCCTTATTCTTCTCAGCAAGACGCTGCACAGCACCTTTGCCCGCCTCAGGGATGTTTTTGAGCCTGCGGTGAGGGAAGTCTGCACCCAGCTGGAAAGGGTTCAGCGGAACCTTGAGAATACCCTCACGCAAAAATTCCACGAAGAGATGAAAATGGTGGAAGCCGCCTTTGCGGACAAGGAAAGGGAGATGGCCTCTTATAAAAACCTTCTGGCCCGTCTGGAAGAAGAGGGAAAAAAAGGCCGCTGAGATCTGATGACGCACCCATGAAAGGCCCTTTTCCCACAGGGAAAGGGCCATGGACAAAGCCTTTTCAGGCTTTCGGAAAAAGGAGATCCCATGACAGAAAAAATGGAACTTCTGGAAAGCAGTCTTCTCTGCCTTCTCATTCCCCAGCCCCTGCATCAGATCCGGAAAATGGTAAGGCAGTCGGCGGAGGAAAAATATGGGGAAGCAGGTATTCCTGCCAGAGAACTTGTTGTGAAAGTGCTTCCCTTTTCCGGAATGCCGGGATCTTCCCTTCCCCAGAAGCTGATACCGTTCTTCATGCCTGTGGGGCGCTGCACGGTGGAGGTATGGAGAAAATACGGATCTTTGTGACAGACTGCATACAAGGCGGAGATCTGCTGGAGTCTTGTCAGGTTGTGAAACGCTGTGGAAAGTTTCGATAGACGCCATACCCTGTGGAGAGGAAGGCTTTCGGCCTGCCTCAAAACCTGAAAAACGCCCCCTCCCCCCGTATCCCCACCTTTCCTCCACATTCCCTCCATCTTTTCCCTCTAGGGTGAAATGGGGATTTTTATCCCCGGCAGATCTGATCCACACCCTGAAACGGAAGGAGGGATGCCGAACCTGCATGTGAAAAACGGGATGCCCGCTGGAAAGCGGGCGGAAAGATCACCTGTAACGAAAGGATACGGAGATGATCAGTGGTCTGGGTACCCGCTCCTATACCTACAGCCTTCAGAACCGGTATGCGGAAAGCAGCGCCTCTGCCGGTCTGACGGAAGCGGGCGGCGGGAGAACCGGAGGGGCTGAAGCGGCCAGCACCTCCCTGGAGGTTCAGGAAAAAGGACAGCGGCCGCCCCTGGGGCCGCCTCCGCCCATGGGCGGGGTGGACTGGAGCATGGCGGAGTCTCCTTCTGTGGAAGACATGGCCGCAGAGGTGATGGCCGGGCTGGACGCGGATGGCGATGCCCTGCTCACCCTTGAGGAATCAGGATTGTCCGAAGAGGTCTGGAGTGCGCTGGATACGGACGGAGACGGACAGGTGTCTGCGGAGGAAGTGGCCGGAGGGCTGGAGGAAACCCTGGCCAGTTCCGCCATGGAGCCTCCGCCTCCGCCTCCGTCGGAAGGAAGCCGGGAGGGCGGCGGGCCTCCGGGAGGCATGGGGCCTCCCCCCTCTTCCGGGGACATGGCGGCGAGCCTCATCGATGAGCGGGATGCCGATGGCGACGGCCAGTTGAGCCTTGAGGAATCGGGTTTTGACGAGGAACTCTGGACTTCCATGGATGAGGACGGAGACGGATACGCCAGCTCTGCGGAGCTGACGGCCCACGCCGAATCCAGAAGAAGTGAAGGCGGGATGCCTCCCATGCCGCCTTCAGGGGAGAACAGCGCCGTCTCCGCCGGAATCCGGCAGGCGGGGCTTCAGGCCTATGGGGCCATGGCGGCCCAGTCCATGGGCCTTTATGCCGCAACGGCAGGCTCGGGATCCCTTTCCGGTCTTTTTGCCTGAACGGGCTTTTTTTTTACACCGGGCCGGAGACGTATTGCCGGTTCCGGTGTCTTCACGTCCTTATCTCACTGAGCCTGTAGCCCACCCCGTACACCGAGGCGATGACTTCCTGATCCGGAAGCAGGACGGCGATTTTTTTCCTCAGATTCTTGATATGGGAATCAATGGTGCGGTCATAGCCTTCAAAATCATAGCCCTGCACCTGCTGAAGCAGCTCATTTCTGGAAAAAACCCGGCCGGGCCGTTGTATGAAAATCTGAAGAAGACCGAACTCGCTGGGCGTGAGCTTCAGGGCGGTTCCCGAAACCGCGGCTTCGTGGGCGGCGGTGCTGAGGGAGAGGGGGCCCCAGGTGAGGATCTCGGGGTTTTCCGGAGGCCGCAGGCGACGGAGAACGGCCTTTACGCGGGCCACGACCTCCCTGGGGTTGAAGGGTTTGCAGATGTAGTCGTCCGCCCCGATTTCCAGCCCGACGAGCCGGTCCACCTCATCCACCCGCGCTGTGACCATGATCAGGGGCACGGTGGAAAATCTGCGGATTTCCCGGCAGAGGGACACCCCGTCCATGCCGGGCAGCATCAGATCCAGCAGCACCAGATCCGGCGGATGCTGGCGCAGCCGGGCCAGCACCGTATCCCCCCTGTGCAGCACCGTGACCCGGAACCCGCTGTTCACCAGATAGTCCCGGTGAAGGGCCGCAATCTTTTCCTCGTCTTCCACCACAAGGATATGCTGTTCCGCCACCTCATCTCCTTTTTTTTTGTGCCGTTATACGGTTTTTTTTCTGAAGGTCATCACGATGCGAAGCCCCATCCGCGTACCGGCCTCGGCCCGGATTTCCCCCCGGTGGGTCTCCATGATCTGACGGCAGATGGACAGGCCGAGACCACTGCCGCCCATGGCGCGGCTTCGGGCCGTGTCCACCCGGTAAAGACGGTCAAAGAGCAGGGGAAGGGAGTCCGGAGGCACCCCGGGGCCTCCGTCTTCAAGAAAGAGACGGAAGCTTTCCTCCCCTTCTTCTTCCCAGGCCGTAACCGGGCCGGGGGGGGTGGCGTAGCGGAGGGTGTTTTCCATGAGGTTGGAAAAAAGCTGGGTGAGCCGGTCGGCGTCGCCCAGGGTTTCGTGACCGGGAGCCTGCATCCGGAGATCCAGCTCGAATCCCGCGCTCATGAGCCGGGGCCGGAAAGTCTCCACTGTCCGGGTGAGAATGGCGGCAGGCCGCAGGGGCCGCAAATCGCAGGTCAGGGCGCCGGATTCGGTCTGGGCGATCTGGTGCAGATCCTCCACAAGCTTGGAAAGATGCCGCACTTCCTGATCCAGGGACCGGAGGTTTTCCTGCGAGGACGGACGGATGCCGTCGATGAGGGCTTCGATCTCCCCCCGGAGGATGGCCAGCGGTGTCCGGAGCTCGTGGGAAATATCGGAAAGCCACTGCCTGCGCATGGCTTCGTAGCGGCTGAGGGTCTCGGCCATGCGGTTGAAGTCTGCGGCGAGCTGGCCCAGTTCATCCCTGCGGGTTTCGGGAATCCGGGCGTCAAACCTGCGGAGGGACAGGGCGCGGGTGGCTTCCGTGAGGCGGAGTATGGGGGTTAAAAGCCATCTTGAAAGCAGCAGGCCCATGAAGACGGAGAGCAGAAGCACCACCGCCGCAACACCGTACAGGGCGCGCGTCTGCCGGGTTATGAAATCAAAGTCCAGGGGATGGCGCAGACTCTCGTTTTTCCGGAGCCCCAGCCAGCCGATGGTGCGCCCTTTGGAAGTGAGTTCCCTGAGGGCCTGCCCTTCGGAAGAGCGCGCCGGTCCCGCCACGGGACGTTGTCCGGCATCGAATACGGTGAGCGTGTCCCAAAGGGGACGGGGAAAGGGGCCGGGCATGTCCGTCGTCACAGGCGGTCGCGGTGCCCCCTCTCCGGGGGGAGGCGGCATGGGTGCCGGTGCCTCGCCATGGGGTGCTCCGGATTCCGGCCGGAAAGGCGGTCGGGGCGGCGCGGGATTCCTGGGGGGATCCAGGGGCATGGAAGGCCCCTTCTCATGCAGGGCTTGCCTGACCATGCGGTGGAACGCACCGGGATTCCGACCCAGGTTTTCCCAGCTGCCTTCCTTTTCATGGAAGGCGATCAGATCTTCGGCAAGACCGTCCATACCTTCCAGCAGGGTGTGGGCCATGTAATCGGAAAAGTTGTGGTAGGAGAGCGCCATCATGGAAAGGCTCATCCCCCCCACCAGCACCAGGGCGTAGCATCCGAAAAGAATCATGAAACGGAGCGGGAGTTTCAGTTTTTTTCTCCATGTTTTCTGGATGGATGAAAAGGATAGGGGAAGGGCCATCGGATTCCCTTTCGTACTGTACGCAGCCTTTCCCGGAAATTCAAATGCTTCCCGCAGCCCCCACAGCATCCCCATCAGCTCTCCACAGTCTCTCCATATTTTCCCGCTACGATTGGTTCGGCTGACAGAAAAGAGCCCTTTCATTCATCCCCTTATCAGGAGGTGGCGCATGGGGAATACCCGCGCTGTTGTTTTTTTGTTTCTGATTCTTGCTCTGGGCGTGTGCGTTTCGGCCTCGGCCCGTGAGCAGCGGGGGCCGGGCAGACCGCCGGGCCTTCCCGAAGCCCTGAAGTTTCTGATGGACCGTTCCGCCATGGACGCAATGGCCGTCTCCGTGCTGGCGGACATGAGCGGAGAGGCGGAGGAAATCCTTTGGGAAAGGCTGGGCGATGACCCTGTCTTTGATCTCATCGGAGAGCTGGATGTGGACAGGGAGGCCTTCCGTGAGGCCATGGATCTGCGGGTCATGGAGAGGATTCGTGCTGCGGAAAAAAACGGTCTGCTCACCCGCAGGGAGGTGGAAAAGGCCGTGGTATGGATACAGTCCCGTCCGGAAGGGCCTCCGGAGGCGGGAGGCCCCGTGCCCTTTGGGGAGCCGCCGCCTGACGAGGACAGGGGACGGCTGGACTGATATGCTCCGTCGGTTTGGGGAAACCGGCGGCAATCACAGAAAAAGCGGGAGAGCGGGAATGGCGGGAACAGGACGGCTGGGTGCATGGCCCCTTGCGGCGGCCTGGGTGGGAGGTCTGGCCCTGGTGGTGGCCATGGGCCTTCAGGACAGGGCGGAAACGGAAGCCTTTTACGGTGTGGCGGAAAGCCGGGAGCGGGTTGTGAATGCGGATATTCCCGTGGAAATCCGGCGGATTCATGTGGTGGAGGGGCAAAGTGTTGAAAAGGGCCAGCACCTGGTGGAACTGGCCAGCCCGGAACTGGATCTGAGGATCAACGGCATTGCCCACCAGCTGGAAGCGCTCACGCTCCAGCAGGACATGGGAGCGGCGGATCTCAAAGCCAGAATCGCAAGGCTCGAAGCGGAAAGGCACTCCCGAACCACGGAGATGGACAATGAAATCCGTCAGCTGGAAGCCCGGCGTCGCCTGAACCGGGAGCTTGCGGGAAGTCTCAGAGGCCTGGAGACGGGATCTGTGGAAGCGGAAGCGGCTTCGGAGCGGTCTCAGGATGCCCTCGCCCTGAGAATCGCCCATCTCAAAAAAGAGCGGGATGCCGCCCTTGCACCGCTGGATATCGAGATCCGTCAGTACCGGGACAGTCTCCGCGCTTCCGCGGGCCCCATGGCTGTGGAGGCCGAACGTCTCCGCAGGGAGCTGGAAATGCTCACCACGGAAAGCGGCGGTCTGGCCATCCATGCGGAGATTGCCGGAATCATCGGTTCCATCCACTTCAAGCCCGGAGAAAAGGCCGCTCCTTTTGCGCCCATCCTGACCCTGCATCCCCAGACCCCTTCCTTTGTGAAGGGCTATCTTTTTGAAAACGCCTCCTTTCCCGTGGCGGTGGGGGACAGCCTCCGGGTCGCTGCGGTTTCCGGCGCGGCATCGGGCCTGACCGGAACGGTCGTGGGGGTGGGTGCGCGGATTGTGGAATATCCCCTGCGGCTGCGCAGACATCCCGAAGACCGGATGTGGGGGCGGGAGGTGCTGATCCGCATCACGGAAGACAACTCCTTCATCCTTGGGGAAAAGGTGCGTATCGCCGTCATCCGGGATACGCCGGACTGGCTGGATCTCGCTCTGGACTGGTTTTCCCCGCGCTCTGGCCTGGCGGAGGGGCTCAGAAAGGCGGTCTTTTCATCTTCCCCTTTTTCCCGGCCCCGTCCCATTCTTGCGGAAACCCATCCGCCCCTTGAGGCTTCGGGCATTCTCCTTGCGCCGGAATGGGGCGGGTACGCGGTGATCAGTGATGAAACGCCGGAAAGCGCTCCCTGCCTTCACATCCTCTCGGTTCAGGGAGAGGCTCTGGGGGAAATCCCCATTGAAGGGCTGGGGCCGGTTTCGGATCTGGAAAGCATCACGCGGGACGCTTCAGGCCATGTGCTGGTGGCGGCGTCCTTAAGCGAGAACAAAAAGGGGCGGCGTAAACCCGGCCGTGGGGTTCTGGCAAGGCTCCGTAGGGAGGGAGACGTCTGCCGGGTTTCCGGAAGGCTGGATCTGTACGGTCTTCTGGAAAGGGCGGCGGAGGCCTTTCCGAAGGAGGCCTGGGCCGGTTTTTTCCGGCGGGGAGTGGCCGCCCGCAGCCTTGACATGGAGGGCATGACGGTTTCCGGAGACCGCCTGTTTCTGGCCTTCAAGGCTCCGCTGAATGAAAAGGGAGAAGCCGTGATTCTCGAAGTGGCGGGAATGGAAGAACTTTTTGCGGGAAGGGAGATCCTTGAAAATCAGGTGAAGGTATGGCGCACCCTGCGTTTTTCCGGGGACGACAGGGCCGAAAGTGAGCGGATTTCCGATATGCAGCAGATCGGAGGTCATTTCTTTTTCACCACCGTTTCCCCAAGGGACAGGGACGGAAAAAGATCCGGATCGGTCTGGCGGCTGGATGCCGGGGCCAGGGAGCCTGTACGGATTGCCCGGTATGCGGGGCTTGCGGCCGAGGGCCTCTGCGCGGCCATGGAGGCGGGCCGTCTTGCGGTGGTTTTTGATCAGGGCGGACAGGCTCCCTCACGGTTCGTCTTTCTGGAGCTTGCCCCATGAACGCCTTCCCTGCCCTGCTGGCGTTTCTGCTCTTCTGCCTGTCACCTGTGACGGAGGCCATGGCCACAGAAACGCTGCGGCGGATTCCCATGGCTGGAATCCTTGCTTCAGCGGAAAAGGACGCCTCCCTTTCCCGTCTGAAGGCGCTGGAAGCCTGTGTGGCATCCGCCCCTTCCAGCACCCCCTGGCTCGACAGGGTGGAGATCCGCACCCGCCTTGAAGACATGGACGATAAAAAGCAGCAATACGCCCTGCGTTTCAGCCCCAGAGGCTGGGGAGAGACGGAAGCGGGACTTCGCCTGAAGCACATGAAGGCCGCCTCCGTGGGCCTTTCCCGCGCCCGCCGCTACGGCGCTACCCTGAAGGCGCGTTACGATCTCATCCTCGACAGTCTGGAAACGGAGACGCGCATGGAGTTTGAAAAGGCCCTGCGCGTTCATCTGGAGGACGAGATCCGTATTCTGGAAACCCTGGGGTCGGGCGATCCGGACTTCCGCGTCACCGATCTCCTTGCCGTGCAGGAGGCGCACACGGCCCGTCATCTGGAAATCATCCGGCTTGAAAACCGGCTTTCCGGTCTGGCCGCCGCCATCGGAGTCCTCACCGGGGGGGAAAGCGCGCTGGTTCTTGAAACGGAGCCTCTGATTTCCCCCGAGGTGGTGGCGGAAAGGCTCCTTCATCTGCCCGAGGCCCTTGCCGCGGACAGTCCGGTGCTGGCGGCGGGCCGTCAGAGGGTGGATCTGGCACGGGAACACTATGCTCTGGAAGTGGCGAAATCCAGGGATTACCTGAGTTTTGTCGAGCTGAGCTATGACACGGACGCTTCCGGTGATGCGGAGAGGGCGGTGGGGCTGGAGCTGGGCCTGAGGCTGCCCTTTGTGAACCGGGACCGGGAGGTGGTTCAGGAAAGGATGCAGGACTGGATGGAGGAAAGCCGTCAGTATGAGGAAACCCTGCGGGAGGGCATGGAAAAGGTCACAGCCCTGCGTTCCGGGCTGAAGCGTCTTCTGGAGCAGCACGCCCTGCTCTCCGGCCGGGAAAGCGGCCGCATCGCCGCCTCCCTTGAGATCTGCCGGCGCATGGACGGTGGCAATCCCATGGACACGCTGAAAATCCGTGAAGCCATGATCCGGAACGGGATGGGCATGGCGGAAATCCGTTTCGGGATTCTCCGCCGCTACATCGATCTTCTGGATCTTCAGGGACAGCTTGCCGCAGAACCCCGCATCAACCACCTTGCGGCGTCCGGAGAGGCCCTGCCATGAAGGAAACCGTCTCCCCGCTTTTTCTGGAACGCTATGAACTGAAATACATGATTCCCCTTTCCCTGGTGAAGCCCATCTCGGACTTCGCTTCCCTCTACTGCGCGCCGGATCCCCACACCCTTGCCTCGGATACGGGATACTACCGGGTCACCACCCTTTACCTCGATTCCCCCCAGGCCCTTTTTCTCCGTATGCGGCTGGAGGGTGCGGAAAACCGTTTCAACATCCGGGTGCGGGCCTACGGAGAGACTCCCGGCCCGCCCTTTCTGGAAATCAAGCAGAAATACGGGCAGGTGATCCGGAAATACAGGGCCGGGATCCAGGATTCGGACTGGCAGCGGGCCTTCACCCATCCCGGCTGCGGACTGGCCGGAAAGGATGGAGATTCCGAAGAGGCCCGCAATCTGAGGCTCTTTGAGCGGGTGGTGTTCACCCATCAGGCGGAGCCGAAAATTTTGACCCAGTATCTCCGGAGCGCCTGGATCAGCCGGGTGGATGCCTATGCGCGGGTCACCTTTGACAGAAACCTCCGCTACATGGAGGAGGAAGGATGGGAACTTGCGCCCAGGGAGGCGGATATGCGGCCCTGCGACGAGGCGGGCTGTTTTGATCCCGGATGCAGCGTGATTCTGGAGCTGAAATGCCACGCCGCCAGCGTGCCCCTCTGGATGATCGAGATGATCCGGTGTTTTCAGCTCCAGCGCAGGAGTTTTTCCAAATATCTGAACGGCGCGCGGGCCCTGTTTCAGAGCCGCCGGGGGATGCCCGGCCCACGGAATCCGGTGCGTGAGGCCGGATGGATCAAGGAATTTTTATGCTGAGTGAACTGATGTTCCGGGTGGCGGCCCCCAATACCGAGCTGGCCCATACCTTCTGTCTCGTTCTGATCGCCTTTCTGCTGTCCACCCTTGTGGGCCTCACCTATGTGAAAACCTTCCGGGGGCTTTCCTATTCCCACAACTACGTGCAGGCCCTGATTCTGGGCGCCATCGTTTCGGCCATGGTCATGCTGGCCATCGGCGACAGTCTGGCCAGAGGGCTTGGGATGATCGGCGCCATGGCCATGATCCGTTTCCGTACCAGCTTCCGGGACGCGCGGGACATCCTTTTCATGTTCGCTTCCCTGGCCGCGGGTATCGGGTGCGGGGTGGGGGCGTACAAGGTGGCGGTCATCGGAACGCTTGCCTTCGTGGGGGTGGCCCTGATCCTTCACGTTTCTCCTCTGGGCCGGACGCGGGCCTTTGACGGCATGCTCCGTTTCAGCTGCGAAAACAGCCCCCGGAACCAGAGGGTTCTGGAAGATCTGCTGAAAACATACTGCAAGACCTTCGTGCTCATCACCCTGCGGGACATGCAGCAGGGTGAAAGGCTCGATTATGCCTATCAGATCCGGCTGAAAAAGCCGGGAGGCGCGGAGCTGATCACCGCCCTCTCCACGGGGATTCCCTCGGCCAGGGGAATCGGACTCATGCTTCAGGAAGCCACCATCGAACTCTGAGCCGGAAAGGCTCCTATCCCACCCTCAAGACAGGAGATCCCATGCGACCTGCAATCCTTTTTCCCGTAATCGGAGCCCTCATCCTTACTGTGGCCCTTGCCGCCTGTAATGGCGGTTCCTCTAAGGGTTCCAGTACAGAAAGCCAGACGGCTTCCACAGAAAGTGCAGATTCCTCTTCCACTTCCGCAGCAGATACCGAAATTGCAGCCCCTGCCCTTGCCACCCATGAATCCCCGGAAGATTATGTCTGGGAAAGCAGGAACGTGGTGGAGATTGTACTGAACGGAAATACGGCAACGGTGCACGGCGTGGGGGCCACGGTTTCCGGCGCGACGGTGACGGTCACCGTGGGCGGTGTCTACCGCGTTACCGGAACCCTGGATGACGGCCAGCTTGTGGTGGATGCGGAAGATGGAGAAACCGTTCAGCTGATTCTGGCGGGGATAAGCATCCGCTCTTCCACCAGCGCCCCCTTTTTTGTGAAAAGCGCTTCCAAAACCGTGCTGATCCTTGAAGACGGCACGCGCAACACGCTGACGGACGCCCTCACCTATGTTTTCCCGGATCCGGAGGAGGATGAGCCCAATGCCGCCCTTTTCAGCAAGGATGACCTCAGCATTTCCGGAACCGGTGATCTTCTTGTGCATGGCCGTTACAACGACGGCATCAGCAGCAAGGACGGTCTGATCATTGCCGGAGGCCGCATCTCGGTTCAGGCTGCGGACGACGGTATCCGGGGCAAGGACTATCTTGTGGTGAAGGGGGGGGACATCACGGTACAGGCGGGAGGCGATGGTCTGAAATCGGACAATGAGGAAGACACGGACTGCGGCATCATTTCCGTTGAGGCGGGAAGTTTTGATATCCAGGCGGGAGGCGACGGCCTTCAGGCCTTTTCCACCCTTTCCATAAGCGGAGGAAGTGTGGATGTGACCACCGCAGGCGGCAGCAGCGGGAAGATTGCGGATTCGGCCTCGGCCAAGGGGCTGAAAGCGGGGAGCACTATCGTGATTTCCGGCGGGGATTTTTCCATCCAGTCCGCCGATGACGCCCTACACGCCAACGCTGAGATCGGCATTACCGGAGGCACCTTTGCCCTGGCTTCCGGGGATGACGGCATCCATGCGGATACGCGCATCCTCATTTCCGGAGGAGACTTCAATATCACGAAATCCTATGAGGGGATTGAAAGTGCCAGCATTGTTCTGAATGGGGGAAATTTCCGGATTGTCTCCAGTGATGACGGCATCAACATCGCCGGAGGCATGGACGGCTCCAGCCTGAACCGTCCGCCGGGGCCGCCCCAGGGCGGCTTCACTACCAGCACAGGCGACAGTCTGAAGATTCATGGGGGATCTGTTGTCATTTATGCGGATGGCGACGGCATTGACGTGAACGGCGCCATGGAGATGAGCGGTGGAACGGTGCTGGTTCACGGCCCCACCTCCGACAGGGACAGTGCGGTGGACTATGACGCCTCCTTCACCATTTCCGGCGGGCTGCTGGCGGCCGCAGGCAGCGCAGGCATGGCCATGGGGCCGGACAGAAGCTCTTTGCAGAAATCAACGCTGCTGAATTTTTCCACCCGCCCGGCGGGAACCCTGATCCATATTCAGGATAAGAGCGGACAGAGCCTGCTCACCTTTGCGCCGGCCAGGGCCTATGCCTCCCTGGCCTTTTCCTCTCCGGATCTTGCCGCGGGCGCAAGCTATGAGGTGTATTTCGGCGGAAGCGCCACGGGTTCGGAAAAAGACGGGTTGTATACGGGAGGAAGCTATACCGCCGGAACCCAGGCGGGGAGTTTTACCGTATCCGAGTGAGTGGATCGGATGGGCCCTTTTCCCTTTTTGGAAGATTCTGTCTTCTGAAAAGGGATTTTTTTTGATTACCACCCTGACGCAGCCATGCAGTCGCAGATTTTGCCCATGCAGTTGACCCCATCGTTCCCAAGCTGGAGCATGGGAACGATAGCTGAAGCAAGATGGTAATCTGTTTTTTGGGGCGAGCGCTGCGGGGAGAGGAAGCAAAAGAAGGCGCAAGGCCCAGCCGCAGAGAGGTGAGGGGTAACGTCTTCTTCTTCGCCCGTCTACTGGCAGGTGATGTTCAGGGCCTGGTAGGTGATATTGCCTGCGGTCACCTCGGTGAGGCCGATTTCCGCTTTGTGGCTGCCGCCGGGGCAGGTCTGGGTTTTGGACTCATCCGCCCATGAACCATAGCTTGTTTCGGACATACGCCCCTTGTTGGTGTAGACGGTTTTGAAAAAATGGCAGGATGTTGTGATGTCCAGTGAAGTGCAGCTGCTGTTTCTGAAAGAGAAGGTATGGGGGGAATAGGGGCCGAGGCGGTCTGACTGCTGCTGCCTTGTGGCATTTCCATTGGCCGACCAGCAGATGACACTCACGGGGGAACAGCTGGAACCTGTTTCGTTGGTGGTTTTGCGAATCCCGTTGGAAACGTCCATGGTGTAGTCCGCTAAGGATGCCTTGGGGATGGAAAGAAAAAAGCAGGTTCCGGCGACAAGGATGAGAAAACGGCTGGATTTTGTTTTCATGTGAGGCTCCTTTTCAGGCTTGAAAGGGAAGACAGGTTTTCATCATTATCATAAACAGCAAGGGCTATGCCAGCAGGCAGATAGTTTTTTTACGGCCTTTTCAGATCTTACACCGGTACGGCTGTGCCCGGATTGTTGGCAGGAGGATCGCAATATTGGCAGAACTTGGGGAAAGTACCGTCCGCCAGGTCAAGGGTATTCCGCCGTTCCGATTCGGCTTCTGTAATCCTACTGGCAGGTGATCTTCAGGGTGTCGTAGACGCTGCTGCCTGATCGCACCTCGGTGGTGCCGATTTCCGCCCCGTGGCTGCCTCCGGGACAGGTCTGGGTTTTGGATTCATCCACCCAGGCCATGTGGCCGATGCCCGATGCCCGCGTGCTTTTGAAATAATGGCAGGTAACCGTCACGTCCAGGGAGTCACAGGAGCCAGCAAGGGTTAAGGACTGGGGGGATGACCAGATAAGGGGGCGGGGCAGTGTCTTCCGGAAGCCGTTTCCATCGTTGGACCAGCAGGTGACTTTTACAGACTGGCAGGTGCCGTAAAGGCCGTGTTCCATTTTGAAAAGTTTATTGGAAAGGGTGAAGCTGTTCTCCGCCATGGAGGCCGTGGGGATGGAAAGAAAAAGACAGGCTCCGGCGACAAGGATGAGGAAACGGCTGGATGGTGTTTTCATGTGAGGTTCCTTTTCAAGGGTGAAGGGGAAGGCTGGCTGGCATCATGTATTAGCAAGGGTTGTGCCAGCAGACAGGTTTCCTTTTTACGGCCTTTCCAGATCTTACATTGCTACGCTTGTGTCTGGAGTGTTGGCAGGAAGACCGCAATATGGGCAGGGTGTACGAAAAACAGTTGTCCTTTGTCGGCCCGAGAATGCAGGGGAAGATGCCATACAGACAGGCGAGCATGGGACATTTTTTCATTTGATTACCACCACCTTACGTCAGCTGTCACTCCAGCGAGGGAAGGATGGATTTCATCTTGTAAAGGTAATTTTTTATCTGATTACCACCCTGACTCAGCCATTCAGTCGCAGATTTTGCCCATGCAGCACTAAACTCATCGTTCCCACGCTCCAGCGTGGGAATGAATCTTAAGACGCTCCAGCGTCTTGAATCCCGGAACACTGTCATGCCCCCAAAGCCTGTAGGAAGTCCAGAAACCGGATACACTCCATGTTTTGATCTGGATCGTCCCTGCGCTTCATCAATATCCATTTCCTGGAAAATGAATTCCCGGGGATACTGGCTCTGGGCGCAGGAGCGCCCGGTATGGCGTTCCCACGCTGGAGCATGGGAACGATAGCTGAAAAAAGATAGTAATCAGTATTTTTTAAGCATCTTCTCACTTCTCATGGAAAATATATGGAGGCAGAGGCAGCACCTGAGACGGCATGGTTGATCCAGGGAAGCAATCAGATTTTTTCATGGAATTGGGGTGGAAAAACCATAAAGTGCAGGATCACGTCCGCTAAGTCAACCGTATTTGTCATAAGGGCAAAGCCCGGGTCGGAAAGGCAGGGGCGGGGAATTTTGGGGAATTTGGAAAAATCCGTAACCAGTTCCTGTCGAAAGACCATAAATGTGGTACAAGGAAAGTCTTTATTGTACCCTGTTTTAAAAGTATGAGAATGGTCTCATTCTATCTCTGAAACCCCTCATTGTCATCAGCAGGAGGAACCATGCAGGAATGGAAATGTGCGGTATGTGGGTATACGCACAGGGAAGAGGATCCACCGGAAGCCTGCCCCGTATGTGGTGCGGGAAAAACTGTGTTTACCCCTATGGTTGCTGAAACAGCAGTGGAAACGGTTCAGGAAAAACCAGAACCTGCATCACATGTTTCCGCCTCTCGCTGGCGCTGTACGGTATGCGGTTATGTCCATGCGGGGATGGAGCCTCCGGAAACCTGCCCTGTATGCGGTGCAGATCGCAGTGCCTTTGAGCCTGTCGCTGAAGAGGCAGACCGTCCGGAGCCAAAAACGGAGAAGGGGAAAGCGGCAAAGGCAGAGGACGCTTATGGTGAAAGCCCCCGTTTGAATCCCAAAATCCACCCAAAACAGTGGATGGATGAACAGATTCTTCTTCACCATGCCCATCCGATTTCTGTACATATTCCCAATGGTGTACTGCCCATTGCCGTCTTTTTTGTTCTCATAGGAGTGCTTTTTAATGCCGAGGCCTTCAAGCTTGCGGCCTACTTTAACCTCAGCATGGTCTTTCTCGCCCTGCCCCTGGTAATTTATACCGGTTTTGTAGAGTGGCGGGATCGTTACCGCGCATCCATGACGCCGGTATTTCGTATCAAAATAGCCTGTGCCGCTGTCACGGCAGTCTGTGTCGCCATTCTTGTGGTATGGCGCAGTTTCAGTACGGAGGCCGGAGGGGTTTTCTATGTGCTGTTGCATCTTGTTGCTCTGGGAGCAGCAGGGATTGCCGGTCATCTGGGCGGTAAGCTGGTTTTCGGTAAACGAAGCTGATAGGGTGTACTGCCATACGGCCCGGATCCAAAATACAAACCAGAATGCTATTAAGGAAATAAAAAATCCCTGCCTTCTCCAAAAGAGAAAACAGGGATTTTTTTACGGGCGGAGCAAAAAAACGAACTCTTAAAACGATCCTGAATCGACGATCTCCATAAAACAAAGGCATAGGTATGGATAGAAAAAAATGGGATCAGAACAAAAATAAAGTGCTCTCAGAAAAGAGCCGCCTTAGCATCCGCCTGCAATTTCCTGTCCCACCGGTTTTTGAAAGACAAGACTTCCCCAGCCTCTTTCCCTTCTGCGTTCTTTTTCCATGAGAAAGGCGGCATAGCGATGGGCCAGCAAGGCCATCTCTTCCTCCCGCATTCCCGAAAGAACAAGTCCCCCACCGGGAGCCAGACAGTTTACCAGGGTCTCCGTGAGGGTCATCAGGGTGGGGGGTCTGAGATTCGCCGCCACCAAATCCCAGTGGGATTCCGGGGGCCAGGTGGCCTCCATCCGAATTTTCTCTTCCAGGCCATTGCGTCGTACGTTTTCCCTGGACTCATGAATGGCCAGAGGATCGTTATCCACCCCCAGGGCTTCGGCCATTCCATGACGCACCGCAGCAATTGCAAGAACTCCCGTACCCGTCCCCACGTCCAGCATTCTCCCTCCCGGTCTGGCCATCTTTTCGATGCCTTCAATGCAGAGCCGGGTGGTGGGATGGTCTCCCCCCCCAAAACTGGCTCCGGGTAGAAGGATTACGGCAACCCGCTCCGGAAGAGGGGCTACGCCAGGAACCAGGAGCTGGGTTTTTTTGCCCACCATCAAGGGTTTTTGCCAGCCCCGCTGTACACAGGTACGGCCATGACGAATAAGGTAGGCAAGATCTCCACTCTCCACCAGGGAAGCCAGTACATTTTGGAGGACGCGACGGGAGGCACCGCTTTCCCGGGCCATTTCCTTCAGAAGGGCTGCCGGTGTCCAGGCAGCTTCCGCCTCCAGCACCCGTTGCATCATAAGCTTGGAAAGGTCTTGTTCTTCCATTTTTAAATCCCGTATCCCAATACAAAGGCCGGGGTTCATCAGGAACTCCCCGGCCTCAGGTTCTCAACAGAAGATCTTTTTTAGGACTTCAACAGATTCGGATTTTTTCCCTCACGGATGAGCAGATCTCTGTACCAGAGAGAAAAGTCGTACAGCCCCCGGATACGGTCATCACCGTTCACAATCCCCAGGGCCATTTCATAGGCCGCTTTGCCATAGGGGGTGGAAAAACGCTCATGGGGCTGAGTCTTCAAAAATTCCTGGATGAGGTCATGGGTGGTTCTCTGGGTTTCTTCTGTACGGATATCAATGGGTTCCTTGGGTTCGGCAAAGGGATCCCATTCCTCATATCCGTCCTTCAGAATTTTCTGCTGTCCCCTTTTTCCCATACTGTCAAAAATGGCTTTTTTCCTCTGAGCAATTTCCTCAGGAGAAAAAAGAGGTGCTTCTGCCTTGGGTTTCGGGCCTTGCATCAGGGGATCTCCTCTTCGCCTTCAGGTTTATCCGGTGTGATTCCCAGATAGTCCTCATTGAAATCCGTGAGCAGTGCCATGGAGAGGGGGATCAGCATTTCCGCCATGCGGGTATAGCGAGTGTGCATGGAATCCACCATGTCCCTGGAGACCTGATAGAGCTTTTCATGCAGGGCGTCCATATTTACTGTGGGATAAGGCTTTCCCTGTTCAAAGGCGGACATCCCACAGGTATGGCTGATCCCGTTGCTGGAGGTGGGAATACCATACAGTCGGCAGGTGATGGGCCGGAACGCATAGAGCTGGCAGGTATCGTCCTCTCCCAACAAGGGACAGCGCACCCGTTCCATGGACATGCGGCCCAGAATCTCCACTTCGGAAATTCCCTCATCCCGTGCTTTGACCGCATCCTTTTTAATCCGGTAAATTTTTCTGTCTGCCCGGTTGGCCTGTTCCAGAATGGCATGTTTTTCCGCTCCGGAAAAGGCTGCGCTGAACTTATCGTGGATATAGAGGGCCTCCACAAGGGAAAGATCAAACAGCGCATGACAGCAGTCTGCACAGCGGGTGGAGCAGCGAACCGCTTCCGGATGCATTTCCTTCACCCGTTCAAAAGCCTTTTCCGCAGAAGCCACCAGCACTTCATATTGTTTAAAAAACCGTGTAAAATCCATGCTATCCTTTCCTGTACGACACGGGGTCGTCGGTAGTTGCACAACAGAAATCTCCTATACCATCCCAAAGACAGGGATTCAACAGGAGATGCTGGAACATGCCTCCCTCACCCCAGAACACCTCCCGGTGTACCCCGGGGCATTTTTCTGGGAGGGGTAACACTGGAGGTTTCACGTGAAACCTTTTTGGATCGCAACTCGCCCGATGTTTCACGTGGAACCTTTTTCCCACGAAGGCTTCCAGAATTTTCATGTGAAAGTACGTCATGCTGCCAATCTGTCCCCCTGCCCTGCCCCCGGAAACCGTTTCCTGCATCCTCATTTTCTTCGGGTTCTTCACCGGCAAGGCGCTGCCAGAAAACCCGCTTATCCGCATAGCGTGTACGAAGCTCTGCCATATAGGCTTCATGGGAAGACAGTGTCCGGTAATTCGATACCTGATCGTTCAGCTCAGCCAGAATCTCACAGTATCCTACAGCCTTGGCATAGGCACGGAAACGGGATTCTTCAAGAATTCCCTCTACCAAAGTCCGGTAACAGACGATCTGCCCCAGGCGGGCTCCGGCATGTTCAAATTTTTCCTGCAAGCGCAGTACGGCGGTATAATCATAGTTGCCCAGGGCCTCTTGTCTTTCAATCAGTAGATTTTCTGCTTCTGCCGTAGCCTCCACGGAAAGGAGCAGATTCAAACCGGAATACAGACTGCTGGTATGGCGGGCCGTATCCGGTGCCGAAGCCAGAAACCCCTCCCGTTCTTCCGCATCACACACTTCAAGAAGCGCCAGAAGATAATCCGCCGAAGGCTGGGCCGCATAGCGTTCCCGACGAATCTGAAACAGCATCTCCCGATCCTCCATGGCCGCATAGACCTGATCCAGAAGATCCAGCCTTTCCAGTTCACGGTCTCCCCAGTCACCGGCCAGCCAGGACAGGGCCGCTTCCGGTCCTTCATAATCGAGATAGGCCTGAACAATATCTCCGATTTGCCGAAGACTGGGTTCTGCCTGCACCAGGGTGACACTCCGGGCCATGAGTTCTGCATCCCGGAGAGCCTGGGAGAGATACCGCAGCCCCATGGAAAGACGATACCGTCGCCATTCCCCTCCTGCATCCAGGGCCTTGATCTCAGCATCGGCCATCATACGGTCGGCAAGCCGGGCCATGGCTTCCGCAGAAAGCAGGCGGTCTGCATGGCGCATCAGATTGGCGCGTACGCCAAAACGGTCTTTCAGGAAATGGTTCAGAATCCGTTCTCCCCAGTCCATGGCAAGCCCGCTCCTGGCGGCTATTTCCAGCCACAGGTCACAGGCTTCGGCAAAAACAGGTGGCAGCGGTCCTCCTCCATCTTCCAGTCCTTCGAGAACCCGGTCCAGATCCAGAAAACGATCTACCAGATCCAGAGCAACCCCCCAGTCCAGGGGGGTCATCAGGATTCGGGTATCCGAAAGGAAGGCCCGGAAATCCCGGGCCAGGGGAAAAAGATCCCGAAAGCCCAGGACTTCAGGGAGGGCATGAAAACCATCCAGCCGGGTCTTGAGACATTCGGACAAGGCCATGGCATCGGAAGATAAAAAAAGGGCTTCCACCCTTTCCCGAATCCGGGTGTCCTTTTCCCCCAGATCTTCCAGAAAACGGGATACGGTTTCAAGATTCAGGGAAGCAATGGACGGTTTCCCACCTTCCCCCTCCCCGCAGGGTTGCCCAGAGTGTATCCTACCTGTCATGTCTGTCTTTCCTTTTTTCTTCCCCATGACCACGGATCCGGAGAATACAAGAGAGTCTGATTCATACCGTTCTGATGCCCCGGCCCGTCTTCAGGGTTTTTGCTTTTCTGAGGGGAAATCCCCATAGGCTTTTTCCGGGTATTTTCCTGTGATTCCGTCATAAAATAAACGAATTTTTTCCATGTCTGCGGTAAAATCTCCGGAGGGATGCACCAGCATACCCATCCCCCCGGTTTTTCTGGCATAGTCCAGATATCCAAGACCAATGGGAACCCCCGCACCTGCGGCAATGTGATAAAAACCTGTTTTCCATTGGGAGACCTTGCTGCGTGTTCCCGAAGGCGGGATAATCAGCACCATCCTGTCCGCAGAGCTGAAAATTTCCACAGCATGCGCCACGGTGTCCCGATTCTGGCTTCTGTCAATGGGAATCAGTCCAAGCCACTTCAGGGTAAACCCCATGGGTTTTTCCATCAGTTCTTTTTTACCCATCATATACACCTTTAAGCGGAGCTTTAAAGCCAGCATCAGGGTCCAGAAAAAATCCCAGTTCGATGTGTGGGGGGCAGCGATCATGACCAGTTTTTTTTCTTCAGCAGGAACCTTTCCCCGGATCTTCCATCCGCATCCCCATAAAATCAGACTGGCCAGTAACCAAAAAACAATGTTCAGAACCGGTGTATCAAATACCGTGTGCTTTTGGATTTCCATCTGCACCCCTTTTACCTGAAAGATTGCGGTCAGACCACTCCCATGGTCGTAGAATGGCGCACCATAGAGAAGAGTGGATATAAAAGCAACTTTCGCACAAGGTATCAGGAACCGGGTCTTCCCTTTTTTCCCTGAAACCGGATTCAGAAAGGGAGGATGAGATGCAAAATATGCATATCTGTTTGAAAGCACAAGGCCGACGTGCTATCCCTCACATGCGTTCCGGATCCCAGAGAACCGTGATCTTTCTGTCCCCGTACCCCCTGGGTACCGCCACAGTTTTGAAGGAGTTTTTGAATGATTCATCTGAACCGCATATCCCGTCAGCACGGCAGCCAAATTCTTTTTGATAACGCCAGCCTGCAAATTCTGCCCGGTACCTGCACCGGCCTTGTGGGGCCTAACGGAGCGGGAAAAACCACCATCTTCCGCCTGATCATGGGGGAGGAAAAACCCGATGGCGGAGAAATTACCCGCAGACCCAAAATCCGTATCGGTTATTTTTCCCAGGATGTTGGGGATATGGCGGGCCGCAGTGCCCTGGAAGAAGTCATGGCTGCCGTGGGAGATGTGATGGCTCTCGGTGAGGAAATCCGCCAAATGGAAGCCGCCATGGCTGAGCCTATGGACGAGGATGCCCTGGCCAGCCTTTTGGAACGGTACGGTGAGGCCGTGGAAAGTTTTGAACATCAGGGGGGGTACGATCTGGAATCCCGTGCCCAGACTGTACTCACCGGTCTCGGTATCGGGCCGGATGCCTATCACCGTCCTGTGGAAGCTTTTAGCGGTGGTTGGAAAATGCGTATTGCACTGGCTAAAATCCTTACCACCCATCCCGATGTCCTGCTTCTGGATGAGCCGACCAACCATCTGGATCTTGAATCCATTCTCTGGCTGGAAAACTGGCTGGTTTCTTCCTTCAAGGGTGCCCTGCTCATGACCTGTCATGACCAGGATTTCATGAACCGTATTGTATCCCGCATCATAGAGATCGGTAACGGTACGGCCACCACCTATTCGGGCAACTATGATTTTTATATAAAGGAACGTGAAATCCGAAGGGAACAGCTGGAATCCAGCTTCAAACGTCAGCAGGACATGCTGGCCAAAGAAGAGGAATTCATTGCCCGGTTTGCAGCCCGGGCCTCCCATGCGGCTCAGGTACAGTCCAGGGTAAAAAAACTGGAAAAAATTGAGCGTATTGTACTTCCCCCAGACCAGAAAAGGGTGAGATTTGAATTCGCAGATCCCCCCCGATCCGGAGACGATGTGGTGTCCATGGAGCAGCTGGGGAAGGTTTGGCAGACCCCCGAAGGGGATGTGCATTCCGTTTTTGGAGGCATTTCCGGGATGATCCGCAGGGGCGAAAAGGTGGCTGTGGTGGGGGTAAACGGTGCAGGAAAGTCCACCTTCCTCCAGGTGCTGGCGGGTCGGACAGCACCCACTGAGGGAAGGGTCACCATCGGTGCCAGTGTGCATATGGGGTATTTCAGTCAGCATGCCATGGATATCCTCAGCCCGGAAAAAAGCGTGCTGGATACCGTACAGGATGCCCTGCCTTCTGCGGGTCTTGGGGTGATCCGCAACCTCTGTGCTGCCTTTCTGTTCCAGGGGGATGATGTCTATAAAAGGATTGACAAGCTTTCCGGAGGTGAAAAAAGCCGGGTGGTGTTGGCCACCCTCCTGGCACGGCCCCTGAATTTTCTCATTCTGGATGAGCCGACCAACCATCTCGATATTCAGTCCCGGGAAATTCTGCTGGAAGCCCTGCAGGGGTTTCAGGGAACGGTGGTGATCGTCAGCCATGACCGTCACTTCCTGCGATCTCTGGTAAGCCGGGTCTTTGAGATTGACCATGGCCGTATGATTCCCTATGAAGGCAGCTATGAGTATTACCTGAGGAAACAGATGGCCCTGCAGACGGGAGCGGCATAAGACGGCATGACAGAGACGGATGCCGGGCGCTGAAAATATTGCCGTATTCTGCTCCCCCTCGGCCCGGTTTTTATGCGGGATTGGATGGGCTTGTGGATGTCTTTTCCTGATGGATCGGAAGACCGGACTTGCGTAAAAAAAAAAGCCATGCTAAAGGGGATACTTGTTCATCGGGGTGTAGCGCAGCCTGGTAGCGCGCCTGCTTTGGGAGCAGGATGTCGGAGGTTCGAATCCTCTCGCCCCGACCAGATAAAATCAAACGCCCTGTTTTCACAGGGCGTTTTTTTTAGCATGAAGAACTGGGGACGGTAAAACCCAGGGATCGAATACCTTGAGTCCCCAAAAAGGAGTCCCCAAAAATCAGAATTTAAGGACGAGACTCTACAGAAAAATGCCGATCCAGGCGCATGGTGCTGAAAAGACTGAAAATATCCTTTGCAACATTCACAATTTTCAGTTTACGCCCCTGACGGTTCAGAGAATTATGGGTGGCAATGATCACACCGATCCCCACAGAATCCACCATTTCCACACTGGCAAGATCAAGTTCAATATCTCCACTGCTCTCCTGAATCAGGCCCTGTAATTCCGTGCGGAAATCATTGGCCATGGATGCAACAATATCCACGCCGGGAATAACAACAATCCTGTCCTGTTCCTTAATAATCTGACTCATGGCATGCACTCCGTATATTTTGGAAAAAAGAGATGCCGGGATTCCGACAACGGGAAATACAAAAAATGTGGTGGGATTGGGTAAGAAGCCTTACAGGAAAACATAAAAAAGGTAGCACAAGGTAAAAGGAATCTCAATGTGAATCTGCCCTTTGTGTCAGGAAAGGGATTTTCAGTCCCCTTTCATCCCCTTTTTCCCGTCATGGGGTCTGCCTTTGCCACAGCAGCGGCCTTTCCTCCCCTTGGTCTCTGGCCCCTTCTCTTTATCGCCCTGGTTCCTCTTCTGCGTACAGTGGCAGAAAATCAAAGTCCCGGCAGAATTTTTCGTCTGGGTTTTGGTTTCGGTTTTATACATTTTGCCCTGATCCTGCACTGGCTGGCGCATACCGTTCATACCTTCGGCAGACTGCCCTGGCCCCTGGCGCTGGGAGCACTGGGGCTGCTGGCCGCTTACCTTGCCCTGTACCCGGCCCTTTTTTTGCTGCTGCTCAGACATGCCTACCAGAAGAGGTACAACCTTCTCCTGCTGGCTCCTTCAGGCTGGGTGGGACTTGAATATATCCGGGGGCAGCTTTTTACGGGATTTCCATGGGCCCAACTGGGACACGGGCTTGCAGAGGTTCCTCTTCTCATTCAAGGTGCAGATCTTGGCGGTGTTTATCTGCTTTCCTTTTCCCTCATGATGGCAAATACGGCTCTGGCCTTTCCGGGAAAAAAGGGAAAAAACCTTCTCCTTGCCCTCTTTCTCTGGTGCGGCCTTGGGGGATACGGATATGAGCGAATGGAGACTGTGGAGAAAACACTCCTCGACGCTCCTGTGCTGGCAACTGCCATCCTTCAGGGATCCATGCCGCCGGATCAGAAATGGAATCCGGACTTTCAGACCTATACCCTGCAACGCTACCAAAACCTTGTCCAGGAAAGTGCCCCTGAAAAACAAGACCTGTTTCTCTGGCCGGAAACGGCAACTCCTTTTTATCTTTTCAGTGAAGACACCCAGACCCGAAAAGTTCTTGACATTGTATCAAATTCAGGTGGTTACCATCTGATAGGGAGTCCGGCCTATACGGTGGATGCGCACAAGGGAGTGCTTCTTTTCAACACCAGCTATCTCATCCACCCTTCGGGGGAGATCCTTTCCCGTTACGATAAAAGCCATCTGGTTCCCTTTGGAGAATACGTTCCCCTGAAAGACTACCTGCCCTTTTTGCAGCGCATTATTGTTCCCGCCGGATACTTCACCCCGGGAATCCGGTATCCTGTCATGCGCTTTGCCAATACCGCCCTGGCCCCTCTTATCTGCTTTGAAAGCGTTTTTCCCCATATTTCCCGAAGAGCTGTTGTCAATGGGGCGGAGATTCTTGCCGTTCAGACCAACGATGCCTGGTTCGGAAAAACCGGAGGTCCCCGTCAGCATCTTCATTTCAGTGTTTTCAGGGCTGTGGAATTCCGAAGAAGCGTTATCCGCAGTGCCAATACAGGCATCAGCAGTCTGATCCTGCCAACGGGGCGCATAGGACTGGAAAGTCCCATGGATCACCCCTTTGTTCTGAAAGCTGAGGCTCCCCTGTTGAAGGGGCAGACCCTTTATGCCCGAATGGGGGATTTTTTTGCCTGGATCTGTCTTCTTGTGCTATTATATTATGTTTTTTTGATATGCTGTCCCCTCCTGAAAAAGAGGGTTTCCATTCACAACCATGCAGGAGAATGATCATGTCCGCAGAACTGAAGCAGCGCACCAGAGAACACCGCGCTCAACTCCTTCAGTTAAAGGGGTGTCTTTGACCTGGATCACCTCAGCTATCGTCTCAGTGAGATAGAATCCATCATTGGCAACAAGGATTTCTGGAACAATCCCGATGCCGCCAAACCCATCCTCCAGGAACGCAGTCTGCTTTCCGGAAAGCTTGACGCCTATAAAAAAATCGAAACTGCCATTGATGATACGGAAATGCTTCTGGAAATGGCCGTTGAAGAAGGGGATGAGGAAACCGTCCGGGACGTGGCCCTCCAGATGGACGCCGTGGATGTTTCCCTCAGTGATTTCTCCCTCAAACTCATGCTGAACGGCGAAGATGACATGGCTACAGCCATCGTCTCCATTAACGCCGGTGCAGGGGGAACCGAGGCCCAGGACTGGGCGGAAATGCTGTTTCGCATGTACAGCCGCTGGGTGGAGCGCAAGGGCTTTACCATGCAGATGGTGGATTATCAGCCCGGAGACGAAGCGGGGATCAAGGGGGTGACCTTCACCGTGACGGGGGAATATGCCTTCGGTTACCTGAAAAGCGAATCCGGCGTCCACCGTCTGGTGCGGATTTCCCCCTTCAATGCCAATGGCAAGCGGCAGACCTCCTTTGCCTCGGTTTTTGTCTATCCGGAACTGAACCAGGATATTGAAATCGAAATTGATGAAAAGGATCTGCGCATTGATGTGTTCCGGGCCTCTGGCGCAGGCGGCCAGCATGTGAACAAAACCAGCTCTGCCATCCGTATCACCCATCAGCCCACAGGTGTTGTGGTTTCCTGCCAGCAGGAAAAATCCCAGCACAGAAACCGGGAAATTGCCTTCAAGATGCTGCAATCCCGGCTGTACCAGATGGAAAAGCAGAAGCAGGAAGAAAAACTTCAGGATATGCACGACAGCAAGGGGGAAATCGCCTGGGGTTCCCAGATCCGCTCCTATGTGCTCCATCCCTACCAGATGATTAAGGATCACAGAACAGGGCATGAAACGGGCAACAGCCAGTCCGTACTGGATGGTAATCTCGACGGTTTCATTGAGGCGGAACTTTTGAGAAAAAGCCAGGTAAAGGGCAAGGCATGAACCCGAAAATTCTTGACGTCTTTGACCGCCACTACCCTGAAGGGCATCCGGCAAGGGATGTTCTACTCCAGCATTCCCGCATGGTTGCCCAGAAAGCCCTGGAAGCAGCTCTTCGTGTGGCAGGGGAAGGGCCGGATCTGGATTTCATTGCCGAGGCCGCCCTTCTTCATGATATTGGTATCGGAAAAACCCATGCTCCGGACATTGGCTGCCATGGGGAACATCCTTATATCTGTCACGGTTTTCTCGGCCGGGAAATGCTGGAGGAGGAAGGACTTTTTCGACATGCCCTGGTCTGTGAACGCCATACGGGAACGGGGCTTGGAAAAGAAGAGATTCTGAACGCAAAGCTTCCCCTGCCCCTGCGGGACATGCGGCCCCAGAGTCTTGAGGAGGAAATTCTCTGCTATGCGGATAAGTTTTTTTCCAAAAACCTGGGGGATGCGGGAAGGGAAAAGCCCCTTTCTAAAATCCGGAAACAGCTGGCAGGTTTTGGAGAGCACCAGGTAGCCCGTTTTGATGCCTGGCATTACCGCTTCGGCGGGTCTTCCGAGCTGACTTCCCGGCCTTCGGCGTGGCAGGAGTTTTCCCTTATTGAAAAGCTCCGATCCTCAAAAAAAGATCCCCGGATTCTGGTGGGTTCCGGGGATGATGCAGCCTTACTGGCCTCCCTTCAAAGGCCCGTCATCTCAACGGACACCCAGCGGGAGGGGGTTCATTTTCTCAGGGGCTGGATGTCCCATGAGGTTCTGGGGTACAAGGCTGTCATGGCGGCAGCCAGTGATCTTGCCGCCTCCTTTGCCCGGCCCGTTGGCCTTTTTATCAACCTTGGCCTTCCCGCATGGGAAAGGGAAGATGATATTCTCGCCCTGCAAGGGGGGATGCGGAAGGCCTTGCGGGAAACGGGGGGCAGTATTGCCGGTGGCAACATCTGCAAAGCGGAGGTTCTGTGCCTTGATCTTTTTTTTGTAGGAGAAGGAGAAAGCCTCTTTCCCCGCCGATCCCTGGCACGGGAAGGAGAAGGGCTTTATGTGACAGGCTTTTTGGGAGACGCGGCGGCGGGTTGCCATGCCCTGTTCAGGGGAAGGGAAAAAGAACATCCCCACCTTGTTGCAAAATTCTGTACCCCAAAGGCCCGTTTTGATGCTGCTCGTCTGCTTTTCAAGACTGGGGTTTCCTGTGTTATGGATATCAGCGACGGTCTGGCCGGTGATGCTGCCCACATGGCAAAGGCCTCAGCCCTGACCCTGGCACTTGGGCCTGAACACCTTCCCCTTTCCCCGGAACTTCTGGCATATTGCCACCAGTATGGAGAAGATCCTTTGCGCTTTGCCCTCACCGGGGGGGAAGATTATGAACTGCTCTTTACGGCTTCGGAAAAAAAAGCAAAAAGCCTGAAAGGCCTTCTGCCGTTTTTTTTCCGTATCGGCACCTGTTTGAGCCTTTCCAGCAATACCCTGAGCGGTTTGCCCGAATGGGCGACATCAGGTTTCTGTCATGGACAGGATTAAGCTTCCAGGCCGCTGCAAGCCCTCCCTTTTTTCCAGGGTTCCGTGGTGACCTGCCAGGGTACTGAGTTCCTTGACCACGATATTCATGGAAAGGGACTGTTCCTCCATGAATTTTGAGGCTCCGGCAAAATCCCCTGCATTTTCTGTATTTTCCTGTACAACCTTTTCCATCCCCCGAATCTGCCGGTTCACATCTTCAATCCCCTGTTTCTGATGCTGGGAAGCAGAAGTGATTTTCTTAATAATTGCAGAAACGTCATTGGCATTTCGGGTTACGGCCATGAAGCTTTCCCGGGTTCTCTCAACAAGAGTGGAGCTGTCCGAAATCTTTGCCCGTGAATTCTGAATCAGCCCTTCGGTTGATTTGGCGGCCTGGGCAGAGCGCTGGGCCAGCGATCGTACCTCACCGGCAACCACAGCAAACCCTGCACCGGCTTCCCCTGCCCTCGCCGCTTCAACGGCGGCATTCAGTGCCAGCAGATTGGTTTGAAATGCAATGGCGTCAATGGTTTTGATAATTTCTGCCGTCTCATGGCTCACCTGAATCAGCTCTTCCATGGCCCGGGTGAGGGAAGCAATCACCGTATCGGCTCCCTGAATAACGCCTTCCGCACGCTTCATGGTTTTCTCAGCCAGTTCCGCATGGGCGGCAGTTTCATGAACAAGGGAGGTCATGGAGACCAGCATCTGTGTGGTCTCTTCCAGGGAGACGCTCTGGCTTTTGGTTCCTTCTTCCAGGATTTCCGTTGAAGAGGAAATGTTCTGGGCCGTTTCTCCCAGGGCAAGGGCGCTTCGGGTCAGACTGTCCATCATGTCCTTTAGAGGTCTTGTAATTCCAAGGGAAATAAAAACCGTTGCCAGAAATGAAAGTCCCAGGGCAAGAGCATTCAGCCCAACAAACCATCGACGGCCAGAGGATGCCGCAGCAACGGAATCCACATAGGTTTTTTCTGCCATTTCCGTTGCATGAACCGACAATGCATTGATTGCGTGGCTCAGATCCTCAAAACGCAGATCGTTCTGGGGCATCATGGGAATTGCCAGCATTCTGTCAATATCTGCCATTTCCATCACTCCCGCGGCACTTTCCCTGTAGGCTTCAAATGCGTCACGGATTTTCAGTATCTGAATTTTTTCAAGATCTGAAGGACTCCCCTTCTCTTCAAAAAGATCCATTTTTTTCTCTGCCAGACCAAACCCCTGACGGACAGCATGACGTACGGATTCAATGACTGTATCCTCAAGCCCTGAATCCGTGAGCGCCACAACGCGGGCAAGATTGCCGTTGACCAGTCCCACGTCTCCCATGATTTCCTGGACAAGCTGCTTTTTGAGTCCGGCGATCATTACAACATTTCCCAAGGCTTTTTCCTGGGATATGGAACCCGAAATGGACATGGCTCCGGTAATGGACAGAAAAAACATAACAATCACGGGAGCAAGAAAGACCTTGACCGAAATGGGCCAGTGCTGAAAGGGAACCATGACAGATCTCCTGCAGTGGTAACGGATAAAAAAGCCTGCGGTTCCAGCATAGTCTGGAACTACTTGTAAACACCTGCAGAAACATACATATCCTGGCCCTGAACCCTTGCAACATAGGCATTTTTCAAGCGGATTTTTCCTGTGGACGGATCCAGCCAGCGGTATTCAAACCATCCCTCCCCCTTGGTTTTGGCAATTTCGATCATTTCCTTTACCAGGTACTTGCCATCCGAATCCTTGACATTCAGAACGGATTTTCCCACACCCTCCGGTCTGGGAGGATAGGCCAGCCATACGCCATCCCAATTGATAACGGAAATATACAACTCCCCTTTTTCGCCCTTTCTGTATTCCCCATGAAGATCATGGAGCAGAGGCCGGGCTTTTTCTATACCCTCCCTTTCCACCAGCCCCCGAGCCTTAAGGGTCAGGGCTTTGGCATCCTCCATTGTGAACTCTTCGGCCAGAACCGCGTGGGGCAGCAGAAAAAAAGCGATAAAAAATATTGTAATTATTTCTTTTTTCATTGTTTTTCTCCTTATGGAAATGTATTGGATCCCCCCAGTGTCCCTAAAAAAAACTTTTCCCGCTATGTTGAAAAAATTCAGGCTAAAGGGCTTCAAATGAATCCGGAGCCATGACAGGTGGATATTGCGATGCACAAGAGGATAAAAACTGCAAGATCTATTGATATTGGCTGGTTGATCAGAAGTGTATCAAATGGTTTTTGCACATGCAAGGTGGAAATTCAGGGAGACAGGGCAGCCAGACAGGAAAATCTGGCTTTCAGAGAAGGAAAGATTCTGAAAGACGTACAGACGTAAAGAGGCGGGAGCAGGTTTCTGGTTCTCCTAAAAGCGAAAGACCGTGCTGTTTACGGGATGGGACGAAAACAGCACGGTTTCTTTAGAATGCCAAGGTTTTATTCCCCGATAAAAACCGGAACCTGTTCAAAACGATCCACATCCACAAGCCCCTTATCCGTCAGTTTCAGGGATGGAATGACGGGCAGAGAAAGAAAGCCCAGGGTCATGAAGGGATCGGCCAGGGTACAGCCCAGAGAATGGGCTTCCCGGATCAGGGCAGCCATGGCCTTTTCAATGGATTCCATGGCTGCGGTGGACATCAGTCCCGCAATGGCAAGGGGCAGGGCCGCAGCCACCCGGCCTTCCTTTACCACCACCATGCCGCCCTTCATGGTGATGATTTCCCGCGCTGCCATCTCCATATCCCTGTCCGTATCCCCTGCCACAATGAGGTTATGGGAATCATGCCCCACACTTGAAGCGATGGCCCCTCCCCGGATCCCCAGCCCCCGGACAAAAGCAATGCCGCAGCCCGCCTTTCCCGTATAGCGCTCCACAACGGCAATCTTGACAAGATCCCGGTTCGTATCCGCCACTGCCATGCCATCCCGGACAGCTGCCTCCAACACGAGACTTCCCGTCACCACCTGACCGGGAACCACATCAATGACACGGATTTTCTTTCCCTCCGCCTTCAGGGAAAAACTGATCTGCTCCGGCAGAAGATGCATGGATTCCGGAGGGATCGGGGTTCGGGGCAGCACCACGGTCTCTGCCAGTCTTCCTTTTTCGGCCACCCGCTCTCCCCTGACATATACGGCCTCAATGCGTAAACCATCCAGATCTCCGATGACCACAAAGTCTGCTCGTCTTCCCGGCGCAATCCCCCCCCTGTCCTTGAGGCCGAAATATTCGGCCGGGTTGAGGGTCGCCATCTGTATGGCGGTGACGGGATCCACGCCTGCGGCAATGGCTCTGCGGACAATATCGTCGATATGCCCTTCATGGAGGAGATCATGGGGATGCCGGTCATCGGTACACCACATCATGCGGCGGCAGGTCTGTTCATTCAGGGCGGGCAGCAGGGCGTCAAGGTTCTGGGCACAGGTGCCTTCCCGTACCATGATGTGCATGCCGCCGCGTATTTTTTCAAGAGCCTCCTCCGGTGTGGTGCACTCATGATCTGAAGCCATACCCGCAGCCAGATAAGCATTGAGGGCCTTTCCCGAAAGTCCCGGTGCATGACCATCCACGGGTTTCTGTCTCTCATGGGCGGCCCGGATCTTGGCATGAACCCCGGTATCCCCGAAAATAACCCCGGGAAAATTCATCATCTCCGCCAGGGCCAGCACCCGGGGGTGATCAAAGAGGGGGAGCAGATCTTCGGCTTCAAGACGGGCTCCTGAGGTTTCCATATGGGTGGCGGGCACACAGGAAGGCAGGGTGAAGAAGAGATCCATGGGCTGGTTCTCGCTGGCTTCCAGCATGTAACGAATGCCCGCTGTACCCAGCACATTGGCAATTTCATGGGGATCTGCCACCACGGTGGTGGTGCCTCTCGGCAGTACGGCTTTTACAAATTCTGAAGGGGAGGCCATGCTGCTTTCCAGATGAAGGTGGGCGTCAATAAAACCCGGTGCAACGTGCCTTCCTTTGAGATCGAGAATCTCCTTTGCCGCATAGTCCCCAAATCCCACAAAACGTCCCCCATGGATGGCAAGGGAACCTTCCTGGATGTCTCCGGCATACACATTCACAAATTTTCCATTGACAAGAAGCAGATCCACCAGGGTCTCTCCCCTGGCGACCGCCATAAACTCCCTGACTGTTTCCATCCGGTACTCCCCTGATATGGTGGTGGCTTGGTGCGGGAAGGGGGCTTTTTACGGAGTCTTTGTCCGTGCCCATTTTTCCACTGTGGCATGCAGCACATCCGGTTTCACGGGCTTGGTGATGACTTCATCCATGCCCGCCTGAAGACAGGCTTCCCTGTCCTGTAACGTGGTGTGGGCCGTAAACGCCACAATGGGAAGCATGCGAACCAGATCACCGCAGGCCCCTTCCCGGATCTTACGTGTGGCGGTAAGCCCGTCCATCTCCGGCATCTGCACATCCATCAGAACGAGATCATAGGTCTGAAGTGCCAGTTTTTCCAGTGCTTCCAGACCATTTTCAGCAAGATCCGGGATGTAGCCGTTTTTTTCCAGCAGTTTGAGGGTGATTTTTTGATTGATCAGGTTGTCTTCCACCAGCAGAACCCGTATGCTCTCCTCCTTTTTCTGAGACACAAAGGGATATTCAGGTTTTTTTTCATGGGAGGGGTGTACGGGCAGCTCACAGAGTACCCGTGTCCCCTTTCCCGGCTGGCTGTGGATGCGGATATGGCCCTCCATTTCTTCCATCATAAGACGGATAAAGGCCAGACCCAATCCCAGCCCCGGCCCGTCCTTTTCCATACCGTAACTGCTGTCCATGCGGTAGGGCGCTTCAAAGGCCTTTGCAATCTGTTCCGCATCCATACCGCAGCCCGTATCGGATACTTCAAGGGTCAGCCAGAGGACACCGGCAATTTCGCGGCATCCCATGAAAATCTCAATCTTTCCCCTGTCCGTAAAGCGCAGGGCATTGTCCAGAAGTTTGGTGAGAATTCTGGACAGAAAACGGGCATCCCCCTGTAAAAAGTCGGGAAGTTTTTTGGTTTCAAAAAGAAAGGCCAGCCCCCGGATTTCAGCCAGTCTTGCATAGGCCTGACAGACGTCCCGGCCTGTGCTTTCCGGGGAAAAACTTCCGGAAGCCAGGGGAGCCCAGCGACCTTCAGCCATCTGGGCATAATCCTGTATGTCATCCAGCACCCGCTGCATCCGTTCAGCGGCCTCTCCCAGGGGGCCGACCTGTTTTGTACTCTCAAAACCATTTTCCATAAGAAGATGCAGCCCCCCCACAAGGGCGTTCAGGGGAGTGCGAAGACTGAAGGCCAGACTGCGCAGAAAGTAAAAATGCCGGGAATCCGCCTGATCCCGGTACTCCTGGATTTTCTGAAGATCCGTTTTCAGCCGCGCTTCCCGACTCATATCCCTGCCCACACAGCGGAATCCTGAAATATGGCTCTGCCCGTCTTCAATGGGAGAGACGCTGAGTCGGATGGAAAGGAGTTCTCCTTCGGGATTTTCCAGAGAAAGGGAAAGCATACGGGTACCTCCGGTGCGTCCCATGGTTTCCATGAGCTTTCGGAGCAGGGTGGCATCTTCCACATTGAGCCAGCAGTAAAACCGGTTGGCCCGGATTTCCGCAGGCTGCCGCCCCGTGATCCGGCAGAGGGCGGTATTGAAAAAGAGAATACGGCCCTCCCTGTCCATTTCAAAACAGGCATCTTCCACCACCTCCAGAAGATCCCGGTGCTGCTTTTCCGTCATGCGCAGGGTTCTTTCCACTGCCTGCTGCTTCAGTATCAGGCTTTCGGCTTCAAGGGCCTTTTCATTGTAAGTACGGGTTCTTTCCTCCACCCGTTTTTCCAGATCCGTATTCAGGGTTTCAATTTCTTCTCGTTGTGCCTCCAGTTTTTTTAAGGACAGAAACTCCCGATAAAAAACATTTTCCGTTACAAAGGCGCCCATCATGAAGGCAATGTTGCCGCAGAGCAGCTGCAGGGCATAGGAGGTCGCATAGCCGATCTCCAGGGGCAGCCAGGGCAGTGCCCCCAGATAGGCCAGGAAAATCACCATTCCTGTTACACTTGCCCAGAAAAAGGAAAGACGGAAAATACTGTAGCCCACAAAGGTGACGAGAAGAATCCCGATCATGAAGTTGGCCGCAGCCATGGTATCGGGGGCAATGGCCAGCATATAGATCATGCTGAAGGCACACATACAGGTCAGGGTGGCCACAATGGGTTCCAGGTACTTCTGGATTCCTTTGCTGCGGAAACTCCACAGGAGAAAAAAAAGACCGAGGGGAATCATGAGAAGATACCGTATCCCCCAGAGAATATAGAGTTTTTTTCCTGAAAGAAAAACCGCATCATGAAAGCCGAAAATCGCGAAAAAAAAGATGCCCACCATCAGGGCCAGACGTCTGGCATGGAGATTTCTCTCATCAAAATAGGGCAGAAAGGCCTTCATATCCGCATGAAAGGATGGGGAAAGCCTGGAGGCCATCCAGGGGAGTCTCAGGAGAAAGGAGGGTGGCACAGGTACCTCCATAAACATTAGAGAGCAGAAAAGGAGGAAGAACTGCATGACTGGAGAACGATCACAATCATACAGGCATCATGGATTTCAGGACAAGCGTATCTGTCCTGGGGCAGGACAAGGACTATCGCTTCCACTACGGATGAAGCTGTAAAAATGGTTCACGGAAACAAAGGGGGCAGGTACAGGTATAACGGACAGGGAGGGACGGCTTCCTTCCTGTCCCAGTGAACAAGAATCCGGGATCTTCAATCGTTAAAAGCCTTTTACAGGCCCTGCCGGATCTGAAGGGCCGCCTCCCTTGCCCGTGCGCAGACCGCTTTTCCATCCAGGGTGGTGAAAACCCGGTTTCGGTAAACCCTTTTTCCCGCAATAAAGACATCGGAGATGTCATGGCGACCAGCGGCATAGACCACATGGGAACAGGGATGGTAGAGGGGGGTCATGTGGGGGCTGTCCGTACGGATCAGGATGAGATCCGCCTCTTTGCCCGCTTCCAGAGAGCCGATGCGGTCTTCCAGCCCCAGACATCTTGCCCCTTCGATGGTGGCCATGCGCAGTACGGTACGGGCATTCATCACCGTGGGATCCTTGCGGGTCACCTTGTGAATCAGGGCTGCGGCCCGGATTTCCGAGAGCATGTTGAGGTCATTGTTCGATGCGGCCCCATCCGTTCCCAGGCCTACGGAAATTCCCGCAGCCAGCATATCCGGAACCGGAGCGATGCCTGAAGCGAGTTTCATATTGCTTTGGGGGTTGTGGGCCACATGGGCACCTTTTTCGGCAAAAAGGGCGATGTCGTTTTCGCTCATGACCACACAGTGGGCCGCGAGGGTTCTTGGGGAAAGTGTCCCGAGGCCAGCGAGATGGGCCGTGGGGCTTTTGCCGTAGGCGGCCTGGATGCGCTGTTCCTCGGAAAGGGTTTCCGCCAGATGGATGACAAAGGGAAGGTTGTGCTTTTCCGCAAGTTCAAAGGCCCGGACGAGAAGCTCCGGCGCACAGAGATAGGGCGAATGGGGTTTCACCGCAATGGTGATGCGGGGGTGATCCTTCCAGGCCAGGGCCATGGCTTCCACATGCGCGAATCCCTGTTCCAGGCAACCGTAGGACGGAGAGGGGAAATCGTAGAGGACTTCTCCTACCACAGCCCGCATCCCCGCATCCCGGGCAGCTTCGGCAACACCTTCCTCAAAGAGATACATGTCGCAGAAGGTTGTGGTGCCTGAGGCTATCATTTCCAGACAGGCCAGATCCGCGCCCTGGCGCACAAGATCCTTCGAGAGCCGGGATTCCGCAGGAAAAATATGATCTTCCAGCCAGCGCATCAGGGGCAGATCGTCGGCAAGGCCCCGGAAAAGGGTCATGGAGGCGTGGGTATGGACATTGACAAAGCCCGGCATGAGAATCCCCTCTTCTGCATCCAGCCGTTCTTCAGCCCGGATGTGGGAAAGGGATTCCATGGGGCCTGTGGCGAGAATTTTGTCTCCCAGAATGGCAAGACCGCCTTTGCGGAAGACCCTGTTTTCCGCATCCATGGTGAGAACCCAGGCATTTTCAATGAGTATATCCGCCTGCATCAGAGCCTCCCGATAAGGGTTGTCATCAGCTGTTCCAGCCGTGAAGACGCCTTGCCAGCAGCTTCCACAACAGCCTCAAGGGTAGCCATTTCAGGATGATCCGGATCATTGATGTTGGTAATGGTGGAAATCCCCAGAACCCGCATCCCCCCATGGCGGGCCGCGATTACTTCCATGATGGTGGACATGCCCACAGCCTGGGCACCGATGCTTTTCAGAAAGCGGATTTCCGAGGGGGTTTCAAAGGAAGGCCCTTTCAGCCCCACGTACACGCCTTCACGAAGGGAAAATCCCAGATCCTTTGAAACGGCAAGGGCAAGGCTTCGCAGATCCGCATCATAGACGCAGGACATATCGGGAAAACGGGGACCCCAGACATCCACATTGGGGCCGATCAGGGGATTCTCCCCCGTCAGGTTGATGTGATCCCGGATGAGCATGAGGTCGCCCACGTTAAACCCTGGCCCCACGCCCCCTGCGGCATTGGTGAGGATGAGGATCTGTACGCCGAGACTGCGGAAAACCCTCAGGGGAAAGGCGATTTCTCCGGGGCTGTAGCCCTCATAGAGGTGGAAACGGCCCCGCATGACGGCCACGTTTTTTCCGGAAAGGTGGCCCAGCACCAGTTCTCCGGCATGGCTGGCAACGGTTGAAATCGGAAAACCCGGAATTTCAGCATAGGAAAGGGTGGTGCAGGTCTCAAGGCTGCCGGCACTGTCTCCCAGCCCCGTTCCGGTCATGATGAGGATTTCGGGTATAAGGGCACTGTGGGTACGGATATAGTCCGCAGCAAGGCTGACGGCTTCCTGGAGCATATTATGGGAAGGGCTTGGCATGGTTTTCCTCAGAGGGGGATCCGGGTTTCAAAAACAGTGACGGCAGGCCCGGTTTTGTACACATGGCCTGTCTTTTCGTTCCATTCCACAAAAAGAGAGCCACCGGGAAGCTGCACTTCGGCTTTGCGCTCCAGTCTCCCCGTGAGCACACCCGCCACAAGAACGGCACAGGCTCCGGTACCACAGGCCAGGGTCAGGCCAGCTCCCCTTTCCCATACCCGTACCTTCACCTTTTCCGGAGAAAGTACCTGCACAAACTCCACATTGGTTTTTTCCGGAAAAGCTTCATGTTTTTCCACAGCGGAGCCCCAGATTTCAAGGGGAATCTCTTCGATATGATCCATGAAAATCACGGCATGGGGATTTCCCATGGAAACGGGGGTCACCTGAAAGGTCTGACCCATGGCCTGGAGGGGAACTTCCAGGGCTTCCTTTCCCGTAAAGAGAAAAGGGATTTCACCGGGAAGCAGACGGGGAGGCCCCATATCCACACGCACCTGCTGGACCCTGTCTTCCCCGTCGTTTTCCAGAATACAGGTCACAGGGCCGGAGAGGGTTTCGATATCCATGCTTTTCTGACGCAGCCGGGAGCTTTCATAAAGAAATTTCGCAAAACAGCGCATACCATTACCGCACATCCCCGCCTCAGAGCCATCGGCATTGAAAATGCGGAAGGCCATATCACAGTCCCTGGAAGGCAGTACCAGAATAAGGCCATCGGCACCGATACCAAAATGCCGGTCGCAGAGCTGTCTGGCCAGATCCGCGTAGTCCCGTTTCCCGGCAATACGGCCATCCCGGTCATCCATGAGAAGAAAATCATTTCCGAGACCGTGCATCTTGGTAAGGCTAAGCTCCATGGGGATCTCCTTGGTGAATGGGCAGGGCACAGGGCCAGAAGGGTGAATCTTCGCCGGATAATAATGGACTTTCCCCTCAAAATTCAAGACCCGCATCCAGCCGTCTTTCCCGATTTCGTAGGGAAAGTCCGGATGCAGGGCCACCTTGCCCCCGCCTCCGGGCAAATCTATCATATAGGGCGGGACGGCCATACCGGAAACATGCCCCCTGAGCGTTCTGTAGAGATTCAGTCCCTTTTCCAGATCCATGCGGAAGGGCAGGATACCCGCCACCGGGTCAGGATGGTGCAGGTAATAGGGCTTCACCCGCATGGAGAGCAGCTTGCGGAAAAGGGTGGCGAGAATCCGGCTGTCGTCATTGACTCCCCGGAGAAGTACGGACTGGCAGCCAACGGGAATGCCGCTGTCGATGAGAAGACCGCAGGCTCTGCGGCTTTCTTCCGTGATTTCTGCCGGATGGTTGAAGTGGGTGTTGACAAAAAGGGGGGCAAAACGGCGCAGCATGGCGGTAAGTTCCGGTGTGATGCGCTGGGGCAGGGTGCAGGGCATACGGGTGTGGATGCGCAGGCTTTCCACATGGGGAATACTCCGGAGGGCGCTGAGAAGTTCTTCAAGCCGCTCGTCGGAAAGCATGAGGGGATCGCCGCCGGAGAGGATGACATCTTTGATCTCTGGATGGCCTGCAAGATAGCGAAGGGCGGCTTTCTGGTCAAAGACCGTTTTTTTCCCCAGATCCCTTTTGCGCATGCAGTGGCGGCAGAAGAGGGCGCATTCCGAAGATACGGCGAGAATCACCCGATCCGGGTAGCGGTGGAAAAGCCCCGGAACCGGAGACTGGGCTTCTTCGCAGAGGGTATCGGGGAGAAGTCCGGGGACATCCTCCAGCTCTTCCTCATGGGGAACGGCCTGGAGAAAGAGGGGGCTGCCATGCTGGCGGATCAGATCCCGGTAATAGGTATTGATGCGGGCAGGATAGCGGGCTGTGACACGGGCCACGTCTTCCGGATTCAGGTGAAAGGCCGAGGCAATGGCCTCGGGACTTTCCAGTCTGTTCTGAAGGAGCTGCTGCCAGGTTTGGGGGGGAGAAATGTTCACAGGTCACTTTATGGGAAAAAATTTCAGGAAAGAAGCTGCCAGCACAGCCAGCAGACTCCCGATGTTCTGTCTTTGTTTTTTTAGACCGAAAGACCTCCTTCTGTAAATTCATTCGGGCAAAAAACTTCTTTTTTTCCAAAAAACAAGACCCTGCATGAATATGCAGGGTCTTTCAGAAGAGGGGAACGGCTTTTCCGGTAAACCAGCTTTTCCAAAGTACCTCTATCCCTTTGGGGAAAGCCGGAAAGCGTTTATCTGTTTTCTACGGCAATGGCGATTTTCTTTGGTTTTTTCTCCTCAGGCTTAGGCACTTCCAGACGGAGAATGCCATTCTGGAAATTCGCCTTGATCTGATCATGGTTTATATCCATGGGCAGGGTAAATGCCCTGTGAAAACGGCCAACGATACGTTCCCTGCGATAATAGCAGTCTTCCTCCACCTCACGGATGTCTTTACGTTCTCCCTTCAGGGTCAGGACATTGTTTTCCACTTCCACATTGATATCCTCCCGGATCACACCGGGAAGCTCGGCTTCCAGAATGATGGCGTGTTCCGTTTCAAAGATATCTACGGAGGGCCGCCATGTACCCATGGCATTTTCTTCCATATCCCTGGCTTTGTTAAACGCTTCGTCAAACATGCGGTTAATCCGTTCCTGAAGGCTGGCGGCATTGCGGAAGGGTTCCCAGCGTACAAGTGTCATGATGCACCTCCTTGGTAAGTATATTTTTACAGGAATAAGTATCTCTTAAATAAAGAAGGTTATTTTTTGCCTGTATTTTTGCGATGCAAAATTCATTGTCTAATCATGTTACATTTTAAATAAATAGGCCATAAATACAAGCAGCATAATTTTTTTATCCGTTTACTTATATTTTTAACTATAAAGTCTTGCATTGCCATGGCAAGCTCTTTTATGGCTGAAATTTAAGCATAGTGAATTCTCTGTCAAGGGGAAGGCTTCTTCCAGCAAAAGGATTTTTGCAAAAAAGTAAAGATGGGCGTATGCTTAAAAGCCATGGGATTCCAAATGGGTACAACATTCGGCAGCCCTTCTTCCTGAAAAGGAGTTTCCATGTACTTTCTGGATGAAAAAGCCTTTTTAAGTCTTCTCCGCCATCTGATGGCCACTCCCGGTGCAACGGGGCAGGAGGAGGCACGGCGCAGGGTTCTTGAAAAATATTTTGAAAACCTTGGCATTCCTTTTTTCTGTGATGAAGTGGGCAACCTTGAAGTGGTGTTTCCGGGATGCGAAGCTCTGGGGGCTGTGGTTCTGGATGCCCATATGGATGTAGTTGGTGCTGGCTGCGGTGTTCTCATCGTGGAAGAGGGCCGTCTGAGGGGGCCGGGGGTGGCAGACAACCTTGCTGCGGTCACCTTTCTTGCCCTGCTGGCCCGGTGTCTTCATGAAAAGCGTCTGTCCCCGAAACGACCTCTGCACCTGCTTTTTTCCGTATGTGAGGAGGGCGAGGGCAATCTCATGGGAATCAAACATTTTATCCGCCGTACCCTTGAGCCTCCCCAGGCCTTTCTCTGTCTGGATCTGGGCATGGAAAATTTTGCCCTCTCCGGTACGGGTTCCCGGCGTTATCGGGTACGGGTAGAGGGACAGGGGGGGCATTCCTGGGAACACTGGGGACGGGAAAGTGCCATCTCCGCGCTCATGAATTTTCTGCAAAAGGCAGAAACCATGGCCGATGACAGGGATGCCTCCCTGGAAGGCCGTCTCACCTTTAATATCGGTACCATTGAAGGCGGGGAGGGAATCAATGCCATTGCGAGAAGGGCAGAGGCAAAAATGGAGTTTCGCAGCACGGATCCCCTGCGTCTGGATCGTCTGGATCGCAGACTGAAGGCCATGGCTCCCGGTTTTCCTCTGGCCCCCGTGCTGGAAAATATCGGCCACAGGCCTGCGGCGGGGCCGGTACAGCCCAATCTTCTCCGCCTTGCCCTGAGAAAGGCTGCGACCTCCGAAGGTATGAGTCTCCGGGAACGGCCCATCAGCAGCAATGCCAATGCGACCCTGGCCGCAGGCTGGCCTTCCGTCACCTTTGGCATCTGTCGCTGCGGCAATATCCACAGACCCGATGAATTTCTTGAGCGGGACAGTCTGGAAAAGGGCTGGCGTTTTCTGCTGGGGATACTCGAAGCCCTGGAATGTCTGGATGGGAGAGAAGGCACATGAGTTTTTTTCTGAACCCTCCGGCCCTCGTGGTGGTGGATGTGCAGGAACGGCTGCTGAAAGCCATGGAAAATCCGGAAAGCCTTGTGGAGCGTTGCACCTGCCTTATCCGGGGTGCCCGGTTTCTGGGACTTCCCCTTTGTTTTTTTCAGCAGAATCCTGCAGGTCTCGGCCCCGTACTGCCCGGATTGCGTGCCCTCGCTGATGAAGCCCCCCTCTTTACCAAGCAACATTTTTCCGGACATCGGGAAGCGGCTTTCCGTTCCTGGCTGGCTGATACCGGAGCCCTGGATGTGCTGATCTGTGGTATCGAAGCCCATGTCTGTGTTGCCCAGACCGCCATGGGCCTTACCCGTGAGGGATTCCGGGTGCATGTGGCCAGGGATGCCGTGGCTTCCCGCAGGCAGGCTGACAGGGAGGCCGGTCTTTTACGTCTTCAGGCTTTTGGGGTTTTTCCCGCCTCCGTGGAAGGACTGCTTTTTGAAGTTCTGGATCGGGCCGATGTACCGGAATTTAAAGATTTCCTTGAGATTGTAAGGTGATCTTTATAAGATCTGTTTTTTGTGCGGATCTGAACAGAAAAAGGTGTACCCCTTAAAAAAAATCCTGCGCACTGAGGTGTGGGGACTTCTGAAAAGGGGTGCGTAGGCTGGCATTTTAATCCTTATGCAGAAGGTATACTTTTGATTCGAGCTATTTTTGTCAAACTGAAAGACCGTATTTTTGGAAAAGGCAAGGCCAAAGGCCGCCCGGAAACCACCGCAGAACCGCTGGCTTCTCCGGCCTCTGAAAAGGCGGCACGGGATCATCTGCGCTCTGAAGCCCTCCGGGAAAAGGTAAAGGGACGGAAAACCGAAGAGTCCGCAGAAACACCCGTCAGCGGGATGGAAAAACGACGGGTTAAATCCCGGAAGTCCGAGGGGTCTCCCCTGGCCGAAACACCGGAATGGACACCGGAACTTTTTGAGGTTCCGGAAGAGGAGGGTAAAACCCGGTTCCATGATCTCGGGCTTCCGGCCAAACTGATGCGGGGGGTTCATGAACTGGGATTTCAGTACTGCACCCCCATCCAGGCAGGCATTCTTCCCGGAACCCTGGAAGGCCGGGATGCCACAGGCAAGGCCCAGACCGGTACGGGCAAGAGTGCCGCCTTTCTTCTGGCCCTGTATTCCCGGATGATGAAAAACCCCAGGGAGAACCGCAGGCCCGGCGTTCCCCGTGCCCTGATTCTGGCCCCAACCCGTGAGCTGGCCCTTCAGATTGAAAAGGACGCTAAAGCCATCGGGAAATACACCCCCATCAAGGTGGCTGCCATTTTCGGGGGCATGGGCTACGAACAGCAGAAACGCATCCTTGCCGAGCAGGTGATTGATATCATCGTGGCCACACCGGGGCGTCTGCTGGATTTTAAAAAGCAGGGCCTCGTCCGTCTTTACAAGGTGGAGATGCTGGTCATTGACGAAGCGGATCGTATGCTGGACATGGGTTTTATCCCGGATGTACGGCAGATTGTCTATGAAACCCCCCGCAAGGAACAGCGTCAGACCCTTTTTTTCAGTGCCACCCTCTCCGATGATGTGATGCGTCTGGCCCGGCAGTGGACCCTGGATCCCGTGAATGTGGAGATTGAGCCAGAGGTCATTGCCACGGAAACCGTGGATCGCAAAAACTACATTGTCACCGCAGACCAGAAATTTGCCCTGCTCTGGAACATCCTCACCCGTCAGAATCTGGAGCGGGTCATGGTCTTCACCAACCGTAAAAGTGAAGCCCGCAACCTGAGCGAACGCCTTATGCGCTACAATATTTCTGCGGCCATGCTCACAGGGGATGTGCCCCAGAACAAGCGTATCCGGGCATTGGAAGACTTCCGGGAAGGCCGTTTCCGGGTACTGGTGGCAACGGATGTGGCAGCCAGGGGCATTCACATTGACGGCATCAGCCATGTGGTGAACTACAATCTTTCCCAGGATCCGGAGCAGTTTGTTCACCGCATTGGCCGTACGGGAAGGGCGGGGGCTTCGGGTATTTCCGTAAGCTTTGCCGATGAGGAAGACTCCTTTTATATTCCTGCCATTGAGGAATATATTGGTGCCCCCTTTGAATGTGAATATCCGGACGAAGAGTTTCTGGAGCTACCGCCCCCACCGCCCAAAGCCCGTCCGGTACGCAGTGAGCCTCCGATCCCCGGTTCCGATGGCACAGATGGCCCCAGGCCGGCCCGAAAGCGCCGCCGTAAACCCCGTCCCCAGGGAAAAGAGTCGGGGCAGGAGAATCCCGGAGAAAAAGGAGAGGGACATCCAGCCGCAGAAAATTCTGGAGAGACGCCTCCAGCGGCTCCTCCCCGCAAGCGGCGCAGACGTCGCAGGCCTTCGGGAGCCACTTCTGCTCCTGAAAACCAAACAGCCGGGACAGGGGAAGAGATCTGAACAGGGGATGGCCTGTGGAATTGTAAAGAAAGGTCAGCAAGGAGGGGGGGAAGGATCGGATTCCCCTCCTTGTGTCATTTCAGAACCTCTGCTGCTTCTGTTTTTGAAGCATGGGGGGCAGGGTGAGGCATTGGACGGGGCAGTGTGAGACGCAGGTCTTGCAGCGCATGCATTCGAGGCTGGGGACAACACCTTCCTCTTTAAAAGCGCCGGGATAGGTCTGAACGGGACAGACTTTCCGGCAGAGACCGCAGCCTCTGCAATCGGATCCCACCTTCAGCAGAAAGGTTTTTGGAGACAGCACGCCCTGCATGGAACCCATGGGGCAGAAGGTACACCAGGAACGGGGCTTGAAATACAGGCCAAAGGCGATGGCAATGACCGTGGCCACCGTCCACATCATCACAAAAACAGCACCGATCTTTTCCGGATCGCCTCCTGAAAGAAGAAGTCGGCTTGTCATCAGTCCCATGAGCAGGATAAAGAAGAGGGCTCGGAATCCCGTTTTCTTGAACAGTTCCGGCATTTCCCGGTTCATGCTGAATTTTGCGGTGATTCGCTCATGAAAAGCCCCCATGGCGCAGAGCCAGCCACAGTACCACCTTCCCCAGAAAACCATCATCACCATCATGGTGACCATCATGGACAGGGCCAGATATCCCAGGTAGGGGAAAAAATAACCGCCAAGGATGACAAGGGGCACCAGAGCTGCAAGACCATACTGAAGACGTCTGCGAAGGGCTTTTTCCTGAATTTTTTTCATGTGCATATCCTTACAGAACAGGTTGGGGTCTTTAAAAAAGGATCGGAGCCTTCTCTTTCGCCGCTTTCCCATAGAGGTTCTTCACCCCAAAGCGTTACAAAAAAAATACGAATGAGGGATTTTCATGTCATCCGGAGGAAAATTCTGTAACCTGACTTATGGGTATGTGCTCATTATGCCCTGGTAGAATTCCTGTATTTTTTTCAATGCATCTCCCTAAGAAAAAAGGAGTCCGGATGAAAAAGCGTGTTGTGGTTATCGGTGGTGTGGCCTGCGGCCCCAAAGCGGCCAGCCGTATCAAACGTCTCATGCCCCAGGCGGAAGTGACCCTTATTGAAAAGGGCGAACTGCTGTCCTATGCCGGTTGTGGTCTGCCCTACTATATCTCCGGTGAAGTGCGGGAGTATTCCGAGCTGATGAGCACACCTGCCGGTGTGGTGCGGGATACCCACTTTTTCCGTGCGGTGAAGGATATCACCGTGAAGAACCATACCGTGGCGGAGCGCATTGACCGGGAGAAAAAAGAGGTTCATGCCCTTTCCATTCTCACGGGCGAGCATCTTGTTTTTCCCTATGATGCGCTGGTGCTGGGTGTGGGCAGCCATACGGTAAAACCCCCCATTCCCGGTGCGGATTTTAAAGGCGTGAATTTTCTTTCCACGGTGGAGGATGCCCGCAGAATCCGGGATCAGGAGGGCACTCTTGCAGGCAAGCATGCGGTGATCATCGGTGCCGGACTCATCGGTGTTGAGGTGACCGAAGCCTTTGTGAAGCAGGGCATGCAGGTTCGTATCGTGGAACAGACCGAGCATCTCCTGGAAAATCTGGTGGATCCGGAAATCGCCTTTCATCTGAAAAATGAAATGCTGAAAAACGGGGTGGCCCTGAATCTTAAGGACAGGGCAAAGGAGATTCTGGGAGACGATCAGGGCCGGGTGCGGGCCGTGGTAACGGAGCAGGGAACCTATCCTGCGGACATGGTGCTCATTGCCGTGGGGGTTCGGCCCGAAGTCCGGCTTGCCGCAGAAGCAGGGCTTGCCATTGGCAGCCTGGGCGGTATTGTGGTGGACAGCCATATGCGTACCAGCGATCCGTCCATCTATGCGGGCGGGGACTGTGTGGAAAGCCTCAGCCGGGTGACGGAAAAACCCCTGTATGCGCCCATGGGATCCACGGCAAACAAGCATGGCAGGGTGATTGCAGACAATATCTGCGGCAGGCCAACGGCTTTTCCCGGTGTTCTGGGGACAGCCATTGTGCGGGTTTTCGATATTTCCCTTGGCCGTACAGGCCTGACAGAAAAGGAGGCAAAGGCCGAGGGCTTTTCTGTCGTGACAGCCCTTACGCCTGCACCGGACAAGGCCCACTTCCTGCCTTCGGCAAAGCTCATCATCATCAAGCTTGTGGTGGAAAATCCTTCGGGCAGAATCCTTGGCTGTCAGGTGGTGGGCTATGGGGATGTGGCCAAGCGCATTGAGGTCGCCGTGGTTTCCATGAGTCACAGGGGCACGGTCTATGATCTTGGCAGCTATGATCTGGCCTATGCTCCGCCCTTCAGCCCGGCCATGGACAATATCATTGTGGCGGCCAACATCGCAGAAAACAAGATCAGCGGTATCGGCAGAAGCCTCAGCCCCGGGGAGGTCAAAGCCCGTATGGATGCGGGAGAGGACTTTGTCTTTCTGGATGTCCGTTCTCCTGTGGAATTTGAACAGATGCGCATCGAGGATGAGCGCGTGCGCCTTGTCCCTCTGGGGAAACTCCGGGAGCGCATGGAGGAAATTCCAAAAGACAAGGAAGTGGTCGCCTTCTGCAAGATTTCCCTGAGGGGCTACGAGGCCCAGCGTATTCTGGATGGTGCGGATTTCCCGGATGTCCGCTATATGGACGGCGGGGTTGTGGGCTGGCCCTATAAAAAGTTTGTTGCTTCCTGAAAAAGACCTTTCCGTTTTATAACCGCCCATTCTGGCCTTGTTCACAAAGGCTCGGGATGGGCTTCCTGCAAAGGCCGGAATTCCTCAAATAAAGGTTCCCGGCCTTTGGCTTCTGAAAGGAGTCCCCATGCACTTTGTCATCATCGGAGGCGATGCCGCAGGCATGAGCGCTGCCAGCCGGGCACGGCGCAATGCACCGGACATGAAGATCACGGTTCTTGAAATGACAGGGGATGTTTCCTACAGCGCCTGCTCCATGCCCTATGTCATTGCGGACGAGGAAGGCGATATGGATGCCCTCATCATGCGGGCCCCTGCGGTGTTTCGGGAAAAACAGAACATTGACCTGCGGCTGGGGCACAGGGTGACATCCATTGATCCGGCGGGAAAGCGGGTTCTGGGAGAGAACGCCGAAGGACAGGCCTTTGAGATTCCCTTTGACAAGCTTCTCATCGCCACCGGTTCCACGGCCAACATGCCCCTTATTCCCGGTCATAACCTGCCCCAGGTTTTTGTGCTGAAAAGTCTGGAGGATGGTCGCAGAATCACAGCCTTTATCGCTGAAAAAAAGGTGGAAAAAGTCGCCATCATCGGTGCGGGGTATATCGGTCTTGAGATGTGTGAGGCTCTCACGGAAAGGGGCATCACCGTTCAGCTCATCCGCAATGCACCGGAACTTCTGCCCTGGCTGGCTCCGGAGCTTGCCTCTGTGGTGGAAAAGAGTCTGCGGGAAAAGGGCGTTCTTATCAACAATGGCTGCACCACGGAGCGCATTGAAGCCCAGGGAGAGCGGCTTGACATCTGCTGTCGGGAAGCCTGCTTTGATGCGGATATGGTGCTCATGGCCATTGGGGTGAGGCCCAACAGTTTTCTGGCCAGGGAAGCCGGACTGGCCCTGGGCGCATCCGGTGCCATTGCCGTCAGCTGCTGCCTTCAGACCAGCCATCCGGACATCTACGCAGCAGGTGACTGTGCCGAATCTGCCCATGTGGTAACAGGGGAAAAAACCTGGATTCCCATGGCTCTTACGGCCAACCGTGCGGGCTGGGCCGTTGCGGATCACCTCACGGGAAAACCCGTGCGCATGGAAGGGGTGGCGGGAACGGGGGTGTTCAAGATTTTTGATGTGGAGGTGGCCCGCACGGGACTCACCCTGAAAGAAGCCCTTTCTGCGGGCTTTGATGCGGTGGAGGTGGTGGTGAAATCCTATTCCAGGGCCAAAACCGTTTCCGGCTCCAGACCCGTATGGGTGCAGATGGTGGGAGACCGGAAGAGCGGACGGCTGCTTGGGGTGTTCATGGTGGGCCAGGACAATGAGGCCCGCCGCATCAATGCCGCAGCGGTGGCCCTGCACAGCCGGATGCGGGTGGCGGATTTCAGTACCGCGGACCTGGCCTATGCGCCGCCTTTCAGCCCGGTCTGGGATCCCCTGCTCGTGGCGGCCAATCAACTGCTTAAAGCCATGTAATGCATCAGGGCGGAGAGGAGTCCTCTCCGCCCATGCTGTTTTGTTGGCGATAACCGGATCCGGCACCACCAGAATCATGAAGGCGGCCCCTGTACCCGGAAAGTCCGCTGCTCCTGTCACGGAATAAGGGTGCGGATAAAACAGTCTGTGGGGGGATCTGGTTCCGGTGGTGCCTTCCGTGTACCAAGGGCCTTAAGGCAGACATTGGTATGTTCTGTGATCTCCGTCATATCCTGCCAGATCTGGCCATCGGCACTGACAAAACTCTGTCCCTTCTCTGCCTGGGCCTTGCTGGAGTATTTTTCCTCCGGGCCTTCAATGGCAATGGGAAATTCTCCTGCTGGCGTCCGGGCGTGTACCACAATGGAAAAGGATTGATTTTTCTCCACCAGGATATCCCTTTCAAAGTCCACAACATAGTAACCCGGAATTTCCTTTGTGATTTCCCATGGCCCAAAGACCGGGTTCCCACTGATGGGCCGTCCGGCCTCTGTACCCGTATACACGGAAAAACTCAGCTGGGTATTCGGATTCAGCACATAAATACCTGCCGCTTTGATATTCTGATCTTCTTCTGCCAGAAAAATATTGCTGTACCACTGAGAGCTGTTGTCGCCACCTTTTGCATAGGTACCCGTTATGCCGAGTACATCATAAAAATGAATTATATCATAGTTTTCTATTGATGTGATGCCATAGGCATAGGCATCTTCCCCTTCATGCTTTCCCGTATAGGCATCATAATAGGAGACATAAAAGTAGCCATCGTCTCCCCATTCTTCACCCCAGGAGTTCTGGACAATCCAGGCACCGTTCTCCGGGGGGGGCTGCAAGAAATTATCCTTCGAATAATGATCATCCCAGCCGACGGCCAGTACGGCATGATTGCCTCCCGTAGCATCGCCGGTATAGTAAAAGGCTCCTGTCTCCGGGTTAAAACTTCCCTGCAGGGTGGGGTCGCCATCTTCCGCATCGACATCCCGGTCAATATAAACATCGATATTGGCAGCCCCCCCTGTGTGGATCAGATATTTGACATTTTTTACAAAATGCTCTCCCGAAGGGGCAAAGAGTGTTTTGTGCAGCAGGGCGGTATTGGGGCTGGTTGCAGAAGGCGCGGTGTCAAAATCTTTGTAGGGTGCATCCTGTTCCGCAACAATACCTGTCCAGCGACTGAGCATGGCAATGGGTACCGGTGCATTGGCTCCCTGCTCGTAGAGGGAGTCTTCTGGATTCAGATCAAAACCGACAAGCCGATCATTGATGTCCGTATAAGCAAAATAGGCCAGGTGCTTCTCGGAGAAATCTGCGGTCTGCCATCCCTGTCCCAGGGCAGAAGACTCCGCAGAACCCAGAGCGGCAAAAGACCAGCAGGTGCCCCATGGAGCCTGATCCTTTACTTCCGTAATCCGGTGGCTTTCCCGGAGATCAAAGCGTTCCGGCAGGCTGCCTCCGGTATCCATGGCCTTTCTTGTCACAGGCACAATGGATTGATTGTACAGATGCCGCAGATTCAGGGGGGCAGGCCGTTTACCGGTGATGCGGAAGGGAGATGGTTTCCGGGCCGCAGGAGAACGAAAAACATCAAGATCCCTGCGGTTTGCCTGATTCTTACGCCAGGCTTCAAAGGCTGGGTTCAAGGGGGCTTTACCGCCGGATCCCTCCGCATATGCGGCGGGCAATCCAAGTACGGTAGCCAGAACAAGCACACAATAAAGACATCTGCGCATGGGCACTCCTCTGAATGTGTGGGGGTGAAAGCATTGAGAACGGACAAGAAGTCTGTCATGGATTCTTATCGATTTCAAACGGCTTTTCCTTTTTTCCCGAAACGTTTTCCGCAGAAGAATACTTTTCGGCATGTCTCCCCGGGATCCCAGATTCGTATGACGTCAATTTTCCTGCGGATTCCTTCGTTGTTTCAGCAGGAGCGGATCTTCAGACGGGTTTTCCCGTGGCTGACAGGCAGGTATTTCCGGGCCGAAGCTCCCGCAGGGGTGCCTTCGGGCTTGCAAAGGTCTCGCATTCAAAGGGCATGGTCACGGAGGTCACCAGATAATAACGTGCGTCATACCGGAAGGTCTGGGATCCCAGATAGCCGATCTTGTGGCCCTGAACAACGATGCAGACACCGGGAGTGTACACCATGGGTTTTCTCTGGATATGACCGGTTTCCTGAAAGAGGAGTACGCCGTCAAGCCGGGACGGGGACGGCCCATCGGGAATTTCAGGGACATGTTTCAGCAGGGCCGCCCTGTGATGTTCCGGCCCTGAAGCAGGGCGGAGGCCTCTGAAATCGGGATTCTGCGCGGTTTTTCCGGGCCGCAGGCAAGAGGATTGTTTTTTCTTCCCTGCGGCTCTTTTTCATTTCCTGTCCTCAGTCCTGAAGCTGGATGTCCTTGCCTTCCCGGATGCGCTTCATGTTCCGCACCGCGCACATGCGGCCGCACATGCTGCAGGAATCCTCATGTTCCGGCATGGAGGAGGCCCGGTAGGCTTTTGCCTTGTCCGGATCGAGGGCCAGACGGAACATGCCTTCCCAGTCCAGAGCCGCCCTCGCCCGGCTCATGGCGTCATCCCATTTCCGTGCTCCGGGAATTTTTTTGGCAATGTCTCCCGCATGGGCAGCGATGCGGGAGGCGATGATGCCTTCTTTCATGTCTTCCAGATCCGGAAGGCGCAGGTGCTCCGCAGGGGTGACATAGCAGAGGAAATCCGCGCCGCTGGCTGCGGCGATGGCTCCGCCGATGGCGCTGGTGATATGGTCGTAGCCCGGTGCGATGTCGGTTACCAGCGGCCCCAGCACATAGAAGGGCGCACCGTGGCAGAGGCGTTTTTCCAGCATCATGTTGCCGGCGATCTCGTCCATGGCCATGTGACCGGGGCCTTCGATCATGACCTGCACATTGCGCTCCCAGGCCCTTCGGGTCAGCTCGCCCAGGGTGATGAGTTCCTGCACCTGACAGGCATCCGTGGCGTCATGCAGACAGCCGGGGCGGCAGGCGTCCCCAAGGCTCAAGGTCACGTCATGGGCCTCGCAGATGTCAAGGAGTCTGTCGTAATGCTCGTAAAAGGGGTTTTCCGCGTCATTGAGCTGCATCCAGGTGTAAAGGAGGGAGCCGCCCCGGGACACAATGCTGGTGATGCGCTCATTTCTTTTGATCTTTTCTGCGGTTTCCCGGTTGAGACCCGCGTGGATGGTGAGAAAGTCCACCCCGTCTTCCACATGGGTCTCCACCACCCGGAAAAACTCCTCCACGGTGATGTCCTTGATGTTCTTATCGTAAAAGCCCACGGCATCATAAATAGGTACCGTGCCGATCATGGCGGGGGACATCTCCACAAGGCGTTTCCGGAATTCCTGCGTCTTGCCGAAGCAGGACAGATCCATGATGGCTTCGGCTTTGAGCTTCAGGGCAAGCCTCACCTTTTCCATCTCCTGCTCCACATCGGAGCAGTCCTTGGAGATGCCGAGATTCACGTTGATCTTGGTGCGAAGCCCTTCCCCCACACCTTCGGCACTTAAATTCTTGTGGTTCTTGTTGGCGGGAATGATGATCCGGCCTTGGGCCATCAGGGCCATGAGACGTTCCGGGGCCATGCCCTCCTTTTCGGAAACCGTACGGATTTCCGGGGTGAGGATGCCCTTTCGCGCTGCGTCCATCTGGGTGGTATAGGTCATGATGTTTTTCCTTTTTCAGACAGGATGTTTCGGATTTCTCTTATTTTTCCGCCAATGTTGTCCGCCCCCGTGATTTCCGTGACAAGGCAGATGCATTTTGCCCCGTGCTTTGCCACCTCATGGATGTTGTGGGCCTTGATCCCGCCGATGGCCACAAAGGGAAGGGGAATTTCCCGCAGCACATGATCGAGATAGGAAAGCCCCACGGGATCGCAGACATCTTTTTTCGTGCGGGTTTCAAAAATGGGGCCGACGCCGATGTAGTCCACACCGGATGCAAGGGCGGCTGCGGCCTGTTCCGGGCTGTGGGTGGAAAGGCCGATGGCCATGGTTTCACCGATCAGGCCGCGCACCGCAGGAACGGGCCAGTCGTCCTGACCGATGTGCACCCCGTCCGCGCCCACCATGAGGGCCAGATCCACATCATCGTTCACCACAAGCCTTGCCCCGAAATCCGCCGTCATGTTGCGGATTTCACGGCATTCGGCATATTTTTCGGCCAGGGTTTTGTCCTTTTCCCTGTACTGCACAAGGCGGATGCCCGCCTCCAGCATCTCCCGCACCACCAGAAGGTTGGAGCGGCCCCTTGAATGCTCCGAAGCGGTGATGGCGTACAGATCCGTATCGAGAAGGGTCTTCCGGTTTTCCGGGATCAGGGCTGCAAGAAGCTTCTGTTCCAGGGTGTAGGTCTCGTAGCGGCAGGCTTCAAAGAAGCGGGAAAGCCCCTCTTTTCCAAGCACCTTTGCCTGTTCCTCCAGACTGCGGAGTCCCTCCTGCACCCGCTTGCAGTTGGCTGCTGTGAGATCCCCGAGGTTCCGGGGTAAGGCGGTTTCCATGGTTCGCGAAAGGGCAAGGCCGGGATCCCTTTCGCTGTTTCTTGCCTTCAGGAGTTCCCGGCTTAAACCCGCCGTCTCCTGACGCAGGCGGTGGCGGAGGCTTCTCAGGGCTTCGGCAAGGGAGGCGTTTTCCGGGATGAAGCGGAAAAGGTCTTCCAGAACCCGCAGGCCTTCGCAGCAGCGGTTCAGGTTGGCGTCAAGAATACGATGGGAAGAGGTCATGGCATGTCCTCCGTTGAAATGAGGGTTCCGATGAGGTGAAAGAGCACAAGATCCGCCTGCATGGCCGCGGCAATGCCCACACGGGGGGACATGGGCGGGATACGGGTGTCCGAGGGCGTCCGGCCATCGCCCACCACCACAAGGTTTCTGCCGAAACGCCGGACGGAGAGGCTGTCCGGAGCGCCGTACCCGCCGATGCCGGAGGCGGCCACAAGGGGAATGCCCTTTGCGGCGAGTGTTTCCACGAAGAGAGCCTTGGTTTTGGCCTCATCCAGGGCTTCCACCACAAGATCGCAGTCCTGAAACACGGAAAGCAGGGTTTCCCGGTCAAGCCTCAGGGCGTGGCCCGTAAAGACCAGCTGCGGATGGATACGCAGGAGGTTGGCCTTCAGGGCCTCCACCTTGGGCTGACCGATCTGATCCGGAAAGTAGAACTGGCGGTTGAGGTTGGAAGCGGAAACCGTATCGAAGTCCGCCACCACCAGCGCACCAATGCCCGAGCGGGTGAGGTGCTGGGCCACATTGGAGCCCAGCCCTCCGGCTCCGGCGATGCCGATGCGGGCCTTTTTCAGGCGGGCAAGGGTTTCTAGCGGCAGGTGGGTGCGAAGGCCGGTTTCAAAGGCGCCGGTCTCAGGGTTTTCTCCGGAGGCGGCGGCCTCCTTTTTTCCCCTGGGGGTGAAGGCGTCGTTCCCTGAGGCATTTTTCTCCCTCTCCCCCGGGGGGAGGGATTCCGGAAACGCTTTTTCAGAACCCTTTTCCGTATCGGCCATGGGGCGCATGGATTTTCCGTTTTCCGATGGCATCATGCGATGGCCCGCCAGTCCTGATACACGGGCTGGTAGCCCCTTTGGATGATGGCCGCGGCCATTTCTTCCACGGAGCGTTCATCGGAAATATCGAACTGGCCTGTGCCCGAATCCTTTTCACTGTGCCCGCCCACGGCCGTGGTCACCCCTGCGGACATACGGGTGACCCCTAAGGGCATGAGGTGGTTGCGGAATTCCGCCTGCTCCCGTGTCGAAACGGAAATGCCGCATCTGGGCAGAAAGAGGCGTAGGGCCAGAAGAATCTGGACAAAATCCGCGTCCGTCACCTCAAAGGCCGGGGCATAGCTTCCCGCGTGGGGCCGCATTCTGGGCAAAGAGATGCTGATTTCCACCTCCGGATAGCGTTCCTGAAGCCAGGCCGCGTGCAGGCCGGTGAAAAAGCTGTCCTGCCGCCAGTCGTCCAGCCCCAGCAAAGCCCCCACGTTCACCATGCGCATCCCCGCCATGCAGCCCCGCTCCGGCGCGTCCAGACGGAAATGAAAATCCCGCTTGGGCCCGAAGGGGTGGAGGCTTTCATAGAGGCCCTCGTTGTAGGTTTCCTGATAGAGGGTCAGGCCGTCCACCCCTGCGTCCACCATGCGGCGGTAGGTGGGCGTGTCCATGGCGTAGATCTCGATGGCGATGGAACTGAAATGCTTCCTCAGGATCTGACAGCAGGCTTCGAGGTATTCCGGTGTGGCGATCTTCGGGGCATCCCCTGTGAGAATGAGGATGTGGCGCAGGCCCGTGGCCGCGATGAGCGAGGCTTCCTTCTCCACCTCCGCCATGGAAAGCTGTTTTCGGGGAATGGCGTTTTTGCATCCGAAGCCGCAGTACACACAGCCGTTGGTGCAGAAGTTGGAAAGGTACATGGGCGTGAAAAGCTGGAGGGTTCTTCCGAAGTTTCTTAAGGAAATCTCCCTTGCCTTCACGGCCATGGTTTCAAGAAAGGGCCGTGCCGCAGGAGAGAGCAGGGCAAGAAAGCCTTCCCGGTCGAAGCTTTCCCCGGAAAGGGCCCGCTTCACCTCCCTTTCGGTGAAGGCTGCGGTTTTTTCGGAAAGGCTTTTCGGATCAAAGGTGCAGAGCAGGTCATGGAATCCCATGCAGCCCTCCTTTCATTTTTCGAAAAGAAAGCCCGTAAGGGGCGAAGAGGCCGAGGCCCTGCCATCGGAAACCGGGGCCTCGCCCGCAAGAAAGGCCCGTCTTCCCGCACGCACGGCTTCGCCAAAGGCTTTTGCCATGGCCACGGGATCGGCGGCCCCTGCAATGGCCGTGTTCACAAGGCAGGCCGCAGCGCCCATCTCCATGGCCTCACAGGCCTGGGAGGGCTTGCCGATGCCCGCATCCACGATGATGGGCAGGGGAATTTCCTCGATGAGGATGCGGAGCATTTCTTTTGTCTGAAGCCCCCGGTTGCTGCCGATGGGCGCACCAAGGGGCATGACCGCCGCCGCGCCTGCGGAGACAAGGCTTCTTGCAATCATCAGATCCGCATTCACGTAGGGGAGCACCACAAAGTCTTCCTTAGCGAGAATTTCCGTGGCTTTTGCCGTCTCGTAGCCGTCGGGAAGGAGGTATTTGTTGTCTGAGATCACCTCGATCTTGATCCAGTTGCCGCAGCCCATGGCCTTTGCCAGCCGGGCGATGCGCACGGCCTCTTCTGCTGTTCTGGCCCCTGAGGTATTGGGCAGGAGGCGCACGGTTTGGGGAATGTGGCGCATGACGTTGTCCGTCTTCGCCTCAAAATCCATCCGCCTCAGGGCCACGGTGATGACCTCGCTGCCCGAGGCCTCCAGCACCTTGGGGATGAGGCTGTCTGCGGGATACTTGCCCGTGCCCGTAAAGAGGCGGCTTGTGAGGGAAATCCCCCCCAGAAGGAGGGTGTCTTTTGGGGAAAAAGCTTGATCCTGTGCGGGAATTTCCATGGTCATCCGCCTCCCACAAAGCGCAGGATTTCCACCTGGTCTTTGTCCTGTAAAAGGGTCTGGCCGTAGCGGGCCTTTTCGATGATGAGGCCGTTCAGCTCCACCACCACGGTGTCCGGCGAAAGGTTTCTGGCTTCAAGGAGGCCGAGCAGATGGAGTCCCGTTTCGAAGGGGGCCTCCCTGCCATTGAGAAGGATGTGCATGGCGTCTCTCCATGGGGTTTTCCCCGTTAAGGGTTCAGGGGAGGAAGAGACAGGGGGGAGAAGGGGATGGAAAGGGGCCTGGAGGAGAGGGGGGCGCGGCGGCCTTTAAAAAATTCCTTTTAAGGGAAAAAAGGAAACAAAAAAGGCCTGCCCGCGGCAAGCCCTGAAGTTTCCTCCTCGCCAGGCACCCTAAAAAAAGGGTGCTTTTCAAGGATCTTTCATCGCTTCCCTACGGCAGTACGAACTGCTTCAGGTTCCAAGGGTCGGATCTTTGAAGATCCCTCTCAGCCCGTCCGGGCTCCCCCAGCTGTCTAAATTGTCGGGAGTTTCTATAGGCAAAGACGGAAGGGAAAGTAAAGGTTTTTCTGGATGGGTCGAAGGAAGTGGTTTTCTAAAAAGAAAATCTGATTGCCCCCCTGCCTCAGCCATACAGCATTAAACCCATCGTTCCCACGCTCCAGTGTCTTGAATCCCGGAACACGGCCATTACCCAAAAGCCTGTAAGGCATCCAGAAACTGGATACTCGTCATTTTTTGGCCTGGATCATCCCGGCGCTTCGGCAATACCCAGTTCCCAAAGAAGAAATTCCCGAGGATACTGGCCCTGGGCGCAGGAGCGCCCGGTAGTGCGTTCCCACGCTGGAGCATGGGAACGATAGCTGAGGTAAGGTGGCAATCAAAAAAATCAAAGCCCCTGGCTTTCCCCTTTCAGATGGGCAAGAAGCCGGGAGGCTTCCCTGTGCCGGTTTTTGTCTCTGGATGGAACGCGTGAAAGGAGGGATTCGGCCTTTTTCAGATCCCCTGCCTTGTAGGCACAGTAGCCTAAGGTAAGGAGAAGCTGGGGCTTTTCCCGGTTTCCGGCTTCAAGGGAGCGCCTCCCGGCCTCCAGAGCTTCCTTATAACGGTTTTCCGCCATGTGGATGGCCATGGCCAGCTCAGCGAGGGCGGGATCAGGCTCTGCGCTTTCCGCCTCTGCGATGCGGGCGAGGGCCTTTTCATGGAGGCGGGCCGCATGGAGCATCTGCACTTCCCGGAGAAGAAGATCGGGGCCTGTATCTCCCCTTTTTCTTGCCTGCTGATAGGACTCGGCCGCACGGGCGGGCAGGTTGAGATTGGCGTAGAGATCCCCCAAGAGGCGATAAGCCTCCGGCCCGGCTTCGCCCGCCACATCCATACGGATTTCCATGGCCGCCGCAGCTTTTTTATAATCCCTGATCCGCAGATAGAGGTGGGTGGCCAGCTCCCAGAGGAGGGTATCCTCAGGAGCCCTTTCAAGTCCCTTCTCCAGAACCCCGAGTCCTTTTTTTTCGTTGCCCGTTTCCATGGCTGCCTGCACATAGGCCCGAACCCATTCCCGCTCCGGTTTTTCCACACTTGTCATGAGAAGGCTGAGTTTTTTCCAGGCGGCTTCGGGTTTTTGATCCATCAGATGAAAAAGACCGCTGTGGTAGAGAAGGGAGGGCTTTTTCTGCGGACAGCTTTCCCAGGCTTTTTCCATGGCAAGAGCTGCCTCTCCCAGGGCCTGGGTCTCGTAGGCGGCAATGGCGAGATTCTGCCAGATGCGGGTATCCTCAGGTGAAAGGGTTGCAGCTTCCCGGTAAAGGGGCAGGGCCTTTTCCGGCGCACGTTGTTGCAGATGGGCGTTGGCCATGAAAAAAAGGAGGAGCGGATGCCGCATATCCGGATGCCGGTCACAGAAACGCGACATCCGTTCCAGGGCCTCGGGTACACGGCCTTCGGCCATTTCCTGTCCGGCTTCCGCCAGCACCTGCTGCACGGCCCGGGGAAGGTCGGCCCCGCCCGATGCAAAGGCATTGACCGGACAGAAGAAAAAAATCAGAAAAATCACAAACAGCAAAAAGCTCATATCTTTGAATTTTATTGTTTTTATCCTTATCATGACGCACCTCCTAACTGAAAACGAATGGGGGTCACCACCCAGGAGGCCACCTTCCGGCCATCCTTGACAGCCGCCTCAAAGCGCCATCCCGAGATGGCCTGGACAACGGCGTCTTCAAAGACGCCTGCGGGCTCTGCCTCCAGAATCTGTATGCTGCCGGGCCGTCCCTCCGTATCCACAAGAAAACGCACCCGAACCCAGCCTTCTATGCCCATGCGCCGGGCACGGAAAGGATACACGGGCGGCATCTGCACCAGGGTACGGGGCGTCTGATCCACTTCTCCGGCTTCATAGGTCATGGGGCCGGGGGGCGGAGGCGGGGTCAGCCTCGGGCCTGCCACGGCGGAAAGGGAAAGATCCGGCCGGAAGGCGGGCAGATCCAGAGGCTGCACCTCCGGGAGCTTCTGCACCATGCGCTCCATGGGGATTTCCGGCTCCGGTGGTTTCTCTTCCTCCACCCTGGGCGGTTCCGGCTCCTTTTTTTCAGGCTCCGGAGGTCTCAACTCCCGGAGCTGTACGGAAACAAGATGCTCCAGATCCTCCCTGCCGGGTGCGGTTCCGATCATCCAGGGCACCATGGCAAAAAGTCCTGCGGTTATCAGAAGGGCCAGCACCATGGACGCCAGATGCCGTGTGACTCTGGCTCCCCGTATCTCCGACGGTGGCGAACCGCTCCGTATTTCAGGGGCTTTTGGTGGCAATGCTCACATCCTTTGCACGGGCCAGACGGCAGTGGTCAAGGATCTCCACCACAATACCCGTGTCCGTTTTCCTGTCCGCAACAATCACCACCGAGGCTTCGGGCATCTCCGCCAGTGCCCTTTCCACCCTGGCCCGCACACTCCGGATATCAATGGACTCCTTGTCCATGAAGATCTGACCGGCAGCATCCACGCCCACAAGAATGCTGCCCTTGTCCTTGAGGTCGCCGGTGCTGGCCGTGGGCCGGTCCACGGAAATACCCGTCTCCTTCACAAAGCTGGTGGTGACGATAAAAAAAATCAGAAGGAGGAAGATGAGGTCGATGAGGGGGGTCATGTTGAGTTCACTGCCCTGATTTTTCGCCCTCATACTCTGTCTTACGTTGATCATCAAAGCTGCCTTTCCAGGGTGGCGTAAAGCTGATCCAGTCTGTGGGTGGCCCTTTTCGCCTGACGGCTGAGGTAAACAGCCATGAGAACGCCGGGAATGGCCACCATGAGTCCGCACTGGGTGGTGACCAGGGCCTCGGAAATGCCTGCGGCCATGCCCCGCGCATCCCCGGTTCCGGACAGGGCCATGACATCAAAGGTGGCGATCATGCCCGTCACCGTGCCGAGAAGCCCGAAAAGGGGGGCAACCCCCGCCAGCACCTGAATGAGGGGGATACCCCGGTTCAGGTCTTTCCGGATGCGGAGCCCGCATTCCCTCAGAATGCTGCGATCCAGTACACAGTAGCCACAGCGGCGCTCCCGGAAATCCCGCACAAGCCTCAGGGAAAGGCCCTCTCCTTCGGGCAGGGATTCTGTTGTCCCAAGGGCCATGCGCACGGCGGTTTCCGGAGGCAGGTCTTTTTTAAGAAGGCTGCGGAAAAAAAAGAGACGCTCGAAAATTCCCGCCCACATGACAAAACAGAGCAGGGCCAGGGGCCAGAGAATGCCGCCGCCTGTGGCCAGATGACTCAGAATCTCCTGCATCCCCCCCGTCATCCCGCAAGCCTTCCCTTGCAGCAGGCGGGAAAGCTGCTGTGCTCCCGGGTGAGGATGTTGCAGAGTGCCACGGCCTTTTCCTCCATGTCTCCCACGATGTGCTCCACCCGGCGGGTGAGGAAGGTATGGATAAGGGTGATGGGAATGGCTACGGCGAGACCGAACATGGTGGTGGCCAGGGCTTCGGAAATCCCGCCGGACATCATCCGCGGATCCCCCGTGCCAAAGAGGGTGATGGTATGGAAGGTGGAAATCATGCCCGTCACCGTTCCGAGAAGGCCGATGAGGGGGGCCACACCCGCCATGACGTTGAGCATGGGAAGAAAGCGCTCCAGCCGGGGAAGCTCCCGCAGGATGGCCTCCTGAAGGATGCTCTCCAGGGTCTGGCGGTCTTCCTTTCTTCCGGAAAGACCGGCCATGAGGATATTGAAGACGGGCTTGCCCACACCGGGACGCACCGTATTTTCACAGGCTTCCCACTGTTTTTCCGCAGCCAGGGCGTTCACCCGGCCCATGACCTTGTCCGCGTTGGTGTGTACCCGGTTGAGAAACCAGATGCGCTCACAGGTGATGAGAAGGGCCACAAGACCGATGAAGAGAATGGGCCAGACCAGAAGGCCTCCGCTTTCAACCTGGCTTTTCAGGGTGGTGCGGTGCAGCACCTGCTGAAGGGCGGCACCTCCGGAAATATCCATGGGCAGGGAAGGACGTAAGCCCTGCATGTAGCTTTCAAGGCTTTTCTTCACGGAGCGGGAGGGTTCCCGGCCCAGCATCTGGAATTTTCCGTTCTCCGGAAGGTAGCGCAAAAAGCCCACTTCCCCTTTTTCCGTGCGGAAGGCTGTGGTCAGGGGACCCAGGCTAAGGATCTCCGCAGGAACGAGACTGCCCCCCGGCCCGAACACCTCCCCCTTTTCCAGACGGACGGCCCCCGTATCCGCCATTTCCCCAAGAAATCCTTCGGCAAGAAGGTCGAGATCATCGATACCCGCAAAACGTCCGGGATTGAGGATATCCCGCACAGGGGCCAGTTTTTCCGGATTTTTTGCCGTAAGGGGAGATTCTGTGAGCATGCCGTCCAGCTCCCGCGCTGCGGTGCGCAGGGTTCCGGATACGGCCTTCATGGCCAAAAGGCTGAGATCCCGCTCCCTGCCAAGGCTGTTTTTCTCTTCTTCAAGGCCGCTGATCTCCGTATCCAGGGCCTTGGTCTCTGCCTGAAGCTGATTCCGGCTCCTTTCCAGCTCCGCGATGCGGCCAAGAAGTTTTCCCCGGTCAGAAAGCATGGCCTCCCGTGCAGCCTGGGCCGTTGCTTCCGCAGCCAGCCTGCTTTCCTTCGCCCTGCGGGCAGCTTCCCGCATGTCCGTTGCCAAAGCAGGGCCGGATGTCAGCAGCAAAACGACAAGGAGGGCCATCCCTCCCAGAAGAGCAATCCTTTTCATGGGGCTATCCTTCCCAAGGGCAAGACCACCAGCTCCGGCGCCCGTCTGCGGGTCGCCACATCCAGCGTCCGGGCCATGGGCCCTTCCCAGCTTTTTTCAAGACTTATCCAACGACCTTCGGCCGGATCATACTGGCCTGTCCGGCCATCCTCGGTTCTGTAAAAAAGGGCAAGACGACCCACCCGCAGCACCTGGGCTGTCACCTCACCCTGATCCGTTTCGATAATTTCCCGCCTCACTTCCGTGGTGAATCCGTAATCCGCCTCAATACGCAGGGCTTCCAGTACCCGTCTCAGGCGCTCCGCAGGCGGGGCATCGGGATCCACAAGGAGTCGTTTGAGCATGGAAAGCCGCTGGCTGCGCTCTTCCCTCAGAAAGGGCAGATCCAGTGCCACAGCCTCTTCAAGACGCTGCACCAGGCTCTCCAGTCTGCCGTCCAGATCCTTTTCCAGACGCCGGGCTTCCGCCAGCTCCCGCCGGATGTCAGCCACCTCGCCTGAAAGGTGGTTCCGGGCCCGGAGCTGCCGCCCTTTCTGTATTTCCAGATCCCGATGCTCCCGTTCCAGAGCTTCCAGCCGTGAAAGGAGGCGCCCCCTTTCCTCGGCCCAGGATTCCCGGGTTTTCTGGGCCTGACCTTCGGCGGCCATCCCCTTTTCATGTTCTTCCAGAGTCTGGCGGATCAGGCTGGGCTGCGTTTCTGCAGCCAGGGGCTGAACAGAAAGGATAAAAAACCCCCAGAGTATGAGCAGGAATGAAATCTTTTTGGGTGTATGCATTTTTTAGTCTTTTCTAAAAAGATTGTGCTGCCTTCTTGTTTTTGTCCGACATATAGCATGGTTTTTTTCAGGGTCAAGGGAAAAATTCAGGCATATTATTTTTTTTAGGATAGACAAAATATCGGGGTGGTTGGATCTGGAGATGGCATCCATATTGCAATTCAGGGTTTGCCCGGTGTCCGGGTTTTCCAAGCCCATACCTGTATCCTTGAAGGATCTGCCATGGTATCCGCCGTTTTCCCCAGCCCAAGGCAACTGAATATCCCCAGTGGAGAAGCCCCTTCTCCTTCAGGGAAACAGGATGCCTACGCTCTGGCGGCGGTGGATGCGCTGTTAAAAAATACGGGGCAGTGGCAGCGCTGGCAGCAGATCCGCCAACAAAATGACGAACGCGCCAGAACCCTTGCGGCCATGATTCTGGAACGTAACGGCCTGGTGCAGAAGGCAAGGGCCCAAAAACAGGTGGACGGGAAGCATTTTGACGGCCTGACAGCAAAGCTTTCCAGGGAGGGGATTCATCTCTGGGATCATAAAAGGCTGATGACCGAAGCTGCGCAGCAGAGCAGATCCACATCGGGGGCTGCGTCCTCCCGTCCTTTCCCCGTACAAGCCGCCAGGATGTCCGATGGGCCTGCCCCAAAAGCAGCCTCCCACGCTCTGGAAATCCCAACGGCTTCCCCTCCCGTTCCGTCACAGCCTGCAACGGGTCTTACCGGACAGGAGGGGGCTTCTGTTGCAAGCATCTTCCCGGCAGAAAGGGCGGCTGCGGAGAGTAAACAGCCTTTACCTTCGGACAGCAAAAAAGCTCTGCCCCTTGCAACAACTGAAGAAGACATACCCATAGCAGGCATAAAAATTTCTGACTCAGAGCCACCAGCCGCAGGAGACACAGACTTTTTGATTCTCGATGCCAGGTGGGAAAACTACACCCTGGCTTCCGGCCTTGGGGCTTATGGCAGTCCGGATCAGCTCTTTATGCCTCTTGGTGCTCTGGCAGCCATTCTGGAAGTACCCATACGGGTAGATCAGAAAGCAGGGAAGGCGGAAGGAGAGGTTCAGGGTAAAGTCTTTTCTCTGGATCTGAATGCCAAAACCCTTACCCTTGGGAATGAAAGCATTGCTATACATGAAAAGGCTTTTCTTGTGGATGAGGAGGATATCTATGTAAACACGTCTGTTCTCCGGGAATGGTTGCCCGTGGATTTTGATTTTATATTCAATGAGATGCAGGTCTCCTTCAGCCCCAGAGAGAGGCTACCCTTTGAAGAACGCATGGAACGTCAGCAGCGCTGGAACCGTTTGTCTGCTCCCCGAATCGTTACAGGCCCTTCTGTACTGGAAGAAAAAACCAAGCCCGCCTTTGCAAGCATGCCTGTTGTGGATCTTTCCGTATCCACATCGCACAACATTAGTGGCAAAAAAACCAACAAAGGTAATTATACCCTTTCAGGTTCAGGCAATCTTGCAAATGCAACCAGTCATTTTTATGCCACAGGTAATGATGAGAAAAAACTGAACCGTCTTGAAGCCCGCCTTGAAAAAACTGATATCGAAGGAGCTCTGCCTTTAGGAGCTACACGTATGGCAGTCGGAGACGTACCTTCTCCCTTAATTCCCATAGTGGGACGTCCTGGCAATGAGCAGGGACTTCTTGTCGAAAACAGGGCCTTATACAGACAGCGGGATTTCGACACCACTCGCCTGGATGGAGATCTGGCTCCGGGCTGGGAAGTTGAACTTTACAGGGGGAATACGCTGCTGAATGCCAGCAAAGCGGATCATGAGGGCCGTTATCTTTTTGAGGATATCCCCCTTTATTATGGCGTCAATGATTTCCGCCTCGTATTTTATGGCCCGGAAGGACAACAAAGAGAAGAAAAGCGCCGCCTTGAAGTAGGAACTGAAATGTTGCCCAAAGGCAGTTTCTCCTATGCAGCCAGCCTGACACGCCAGGAAACCATTAGCTATGAGGAAACCCTTTATCCCGGCCACGATACTGGTAATATCAGAGCCACTGGACTTATGGAGTATGGTCTTGGTGAACGCACCACCCTTTTGGGCGGTTTAACCACAGATACACGTGATAATGAACGCCGTTATCGTCTCAATGCGGGTATGGAAACGGCCCTGACCGGGGCATCCTTACGTATGGATGGGGTTCAGGATCTGGAAATGGGAGGGCGCGCCCTGCGTTTTTCTCTTCAGACAGCCCTTGGCGATACACGCATCCGTGCCAATCAGGAATTTCAGGATAGACTTGAGGGGGAGTATGTATCCAATCCTGTACGTAGTGTAAGTGACCTTTCTCTTTCTGGAAGAATGGGAAAAAAGGAGGGCTTCCAAATTCCGTATACGCTATCTGCCAGCTATACGGATCGGGAGAAAGAATATTCCTCCCGTATCAGCCTTCTTAACAGCCTGCGTACAGGCCCGATTAACTGGAGTCACAATATTCATTACGGATATGACAGCAGCAGATCTCAACCTGAAAGTACAAGGGGGCGGCTTGATGCCTCTGCCATGTTGAAGAGTATTCGCCTGCGTGCCTTTGGAAGCTATGACTTTAATGAAAAAGACAGTGGACTCACCGAAACAGGTATCTCCCTTTCCCGCAGGCTCTCACGAAATCTGGATGTTCAGGCTAATCTGAGAAAAAACTTTATAGGAGATGAAACTGCGGACATAGAAACTCAGCTTAACTGGAAGTACAGGGATCTGACCATCAGCCCTAAATTTTCGGGGGACGACGACGGTAACTGGGAGGCTTCTGTCAACATTAACCTGAACACCTCCTTCGGTTTGGAACCGCACAGAAAAACACTGCGCTCTCTCCCTGCCTATTCAAGCTATGAGGGGCATGCCTCTGTACGGGTTTTTGAAGATAATAATCTCAATGGCGTACTGGACGAAGAAGAAAAAGGACTTGAAGGTGTCCGTGTCAGAGCTTTGCAGTCTGGCAGCACAGGGGTGACCGATGAACACGGTATCGCCCTGCTTCCTTTATCTGCGCATCTCAAAACGGATATCGAAATTGAAGAAACCAGCCTGCAAGATGCCTCCCATTCTCTTTTGGATTCAGGGGAGGCCGTTACTCCAAAACCAGGAGATATAAGGCCTTTATCCTTCGCTGTAATTCGAACAGGAGAAATAGACGGCACTCTTTACAGTATAAATGGCGCGGGAGAATCTGTCATACTGAGGCAAGTGGAAGTACTGCTTAAAAATGAAAAGGGAGAGGTTATAAGTCGTGTACTCTCTGAATATGACGGCTTTTATCTTTTTGAGCGGGTTCCTCCCGGTAATTACACTGTGGAGGCTGCATGGACTGGTGATGGTGGTGGTGAAGAAATAAGAAAAAGTATAAGCGTCAATGTAGATGATACGGGCAGCATTGCAAGCGGCATTGATCTGGTAATGACGGATAAGGAAGAAAAAGCTCCTGTTGTTGCAGGCAAAGTACCTGCTCGTCCTATAAAAGAAGAAGAATTTATACTGTACGGCAAAGGCGGATGGACAGATACAGAAGGTGGAATAACAAGTACTGCTGAAAGAAAAATTTTTGAAGGGCAGGAGGCTGTACTCTATCAGCAGGGCAGATGGGTTCCCGAAGCTCTCGGTGCTGCCATGCCAAAAGAAAAACCCTCAGTCACAGAAACCAGAATTCTTTTTGAGGCTGAAAAGTCAGCCAAGCCGATAAAAAAAGCTGAACCTGCTGTTACAAGTTCCGACGTCCCTCATGAAACTCCCGCTTCCAACAGGCCTGCTCATTATGGACTGCATGCAGGTTCATACAGAAGTCGGGAAAAAGCTCTTAAGGGCATACAATGGGCCAAAGACCAGATGCTGGAATTGAAAAATCTTGAGGGAGCAAAAATTCAGCCCGTGGATCTTGGGGAGAAGGGCCTCTGGTACAGGGTGATTCTGGGCGATTTTGAAAACAAGGCTGATGCGGATCGTTTGGCGGCCATTATGGCAGAAAAAAGCGGATACGGCAGAGTCTTAACTGCGGGAAGCAGAAAAGAGACTGACGTGCATCTGGCAAGCTATGGGAATATTAGAGATGCGGAAAAAGGCATTGCCAACCTTGAAAAGCAGTTCCGCTCCCTCATGGGAAAAGATCTTGCCATGTCCATTATCAGGGAAGGCAGCACCTACAGGGCGCTTGTGCAGAATTTTAAGACTATGGAAGATGCAGAGCAGTTCAGGGAAAAAGTGGCAAAAATGGGGGGGTATGCGAGGATTCTCGGGTAAAAAAAGGGGAGAATCGTATGTAAAGATAAGGCTATACCGGGAGTTTCTTATTTGCTGGAGGATAGCCAGTGCTTTTAATGCTGGATACCCGCCTGCGCAGGTATGACAAATAAGGAGTACTGCCCCAGAGGTAGAATAAAAAACTCCCCTGCAAAACGCTGGTATTCTTTGCAGAAGAGTTTGAACCGGCCCTACTGTTTTTTCAATAGCTCAAAACAAGGGGAATTTCTTTTAAAAAGGGTAACGTCTCCTTCTCTCTGTCATGAAGAAGAAGGCGCAGGGTGCTGCCGGAGGGCGGCAGGTTGCCTTGAAGGGGAAAGAATACATCCCGCTGCCCATTGGGCTGGTACACGGCAAAGCCCTTTGCTTCACCCAGCAGGGTATTGCCGTGATAGAGGGCCGCATTTATGTAGGCAGACCGGTTTCCATCTGCAATGATACGTGTTTTCAAGACTTTCTTCCCATTAGGACGAGTCTCAAAGACCAAGCCTTCAGCCTTCAGCGCTACATGGGTTTCTCCATGACGGATGATGAGAGGGATTGAGGTTGAAACCACAATATCCAGGAAAATACCGTTTTCCTGGGGGGGAGAATCCTTTTTTTCGGGTACGGGGGTTGCCTGAATATGCACGCGGTATTCTCCAGCAGGAAGATTGGCGGGCTTTCTCGTCATGATGCGTACGGTTTGTATGGTATTGGGCTCGATACGTACCTTACGGGGTGAAAAACGAACCATATCCAAGATCCGCTGTTCTTCTGGTGTAGGCTCCTTTACCCGCTCTTTACCACCGGAAACCTTCTGACGAATAATAAGGGTTTCCATTCTGTAGGTAACAGGAACGGAATTCCGGTTGATAAGGCTAAGGGTCTCGGAACGATCCCGGCCTTCCATGATGATGCGCATGGGAATCATCTCTACAGCCTCTTGCGCCATGACCATGGGGGTGAAAAAAAGCCCCCACAAAAAAAACAGATAAAATCCGCAGAAAAACTTCTTCATTCCAGCCTTCTCCCATCCTTTTCACTCATTGATCACCACAATGGAAACGGGCAAAGAACCCTCAAGCAAACCACTGAAACCAGACCCCACAACCAGCACAGCACCAATCACGATTTCATAGGGAGGCTCATCCATGGCCACATTTATTTCCAGCGTGGAATGCAGCCCCATATCCTCAATGCGTACTTTGCCATCAGCGAGGGAAACATCCTGGTAATGTATCAGAATGTGTTCATTCTGGGATCCCGGAACATAACGGATCCTGCCCAGGCTTCCTCTTGAAATCCGAATCAAACCATCTACAGCGCCAGTTCCCAGAGGCTGGTTCTGTGTGATCGTATTCAGGGTAAAACGTCCCCCATGGGCCACAGCTACAAAGGAGCCAAAATTCAAACCATTCCTAATTTCAAGGGAAGCCGCCTGTGTTTTCTGGCCTATGAGCCAGAAAACACAGAAGGCGACTGATAAAAGAAATCTTTGTGGATTGCGTGCCATGTCATCCCCTTTGCACTCACACTATTCTGAAAAGCCCCAATGTTTGAGGAGCTTCCCGGTAAAAACAAAGCAGACAATCCACAGTTCATTACTCAAAATCTATGATTACGGGAAGATTCGCAGCATAGGCACCGCCCGTAAGGTTGTCGGGAAGTGTCAACACACCGCCGATATGGATATAAAAGGGAGCGGCCCCGGGAAGAGCCTCACCTGTCGTGCCATCACCTGCGACATTGGAATTGATCCGGATTGCCGATAAAGGCAAAGAGACAAAGGGTTCCGTGGCATGGGGCAAGGTAAGCGTATCTTCTAACAGGACGGTCACGCTGGTCGCATGGCTTGCCACAAGGCGAATCGTTCCGGGTCTTGACGTTCCTTGCAGGGTATGGTTGGAAGCTACCGCAAGATCTGCGACAACCCCCGAGTTCAAGGAAGCAACAGGAGCGTTAGCTATAGCGGCATCCAGTGTGAGGGCACCTCCCGTATCTCCCGGTACAATGGTACCGAATGACATCGGTCCCATGACCTGCGCATCCACATCAATTTCAACGACATTTACAGAAACCGGCAAATCAAGCGTTTGAGGGCCATCCGCTCTTGTGAATGCTAGAGCCGACAAACATCCAACAAGGCTCATTGCCCCGGCGAATAAAAGTGCAAGCATTTTCGTTTTCATAAAGCCTCCCTTATATTCTTAAAATCTACAACCATCGCCTGCTGCATGTATCTTTTTTGGACATGATATCTCAGCAGGCATCCATACGACAACAGACAACATACCAAGCCATGTTCTGTCAATCTTCAGCCCCTTTTTTCTTTCCTCCTTTCCGGGCGGCAGTGGTTATGGCCCCAACAAACAGGGTTCCAAATAAGTTTGTTTCTTTTTCAGAGGGTTTTAATTTTCTGCGTCATCTTTATGATGAAGACGCTGTATACGCATAGCCAGAAAATTTTAGCAATTTGCGTGCCATCCATAAAAAATGTTGTTTGATTTATTGTAGGATCATCGACTTTCTTTAAGATTTTTTACTTTTGGATGGGTACAGGCATGTTTATGCCCTGCTGAAGGATACGGGGCAATGGTAATGTTGGCAACATCTGCGGTAGCAAAATGGCGGTCTTGCCCCAAAACAGCGCCTCTGATTCCCGAAAGAAAAGTATTGATGGTACGGGCCGGAGGCGATACAGAAATCTTGCTGTGCAAAAAAATATTTTTGTCTCAAAAAGTGTATCGGATTTACGAGGACAAACCTTAAAAGATTTTTATGCTGCTTTTTTGAAAAAAGACAGCACATTCGTGTACGGAGTCCTTCATGAGAAATGTGTCATCCCGGAATTTTTCCGACATCAACCTCGTCCTCATCGGTATGCCCGGTGCGGGTAAAAGCACCCTGGGCGTACTTGCCGCAAAAATGCTGGGCATGGATTTTCTGGATACGGATCTTCTCATTCAATCCCTTGAAAAAATGAGGCTTTCTGAAATCATTCAGCAAAAAGGCCTTGAGGCCTTCAGGGAAATCGAAGCCCGTCATGTGGGGGATGTTCAGGTATCCCATACGGTCATCGCCACGGGGGGCAGTGTGATCTACAGTGGAAAAGCCATGGAGAGCCTTGCCGCCCAGGGCTTTATACTGCACCTTGCACTTTCTCTGCCATTCCTTGAAGAACGTCTGGGAAATCTCGATGAACGGGGAGTGGTATGCCGACCGGGCCAGAGCCTTGCAGCCCTTCTGGAAGAGCGCAGTCCTCTCTATGAGGCCTGGGCCGATGCAAGGCTTGTCTGTGATGCCCTTTCTCCGGATGCACTTCTTGCCCGGATACGGCAGATTTTTCCCCCTGCCTTGTAACGGTCTTTTCAGGCTTTCCGGCCTTCCGCCGACAATGGAGGGGGGGAGCCTCTGCGGCCTCATTTTTACGCTCCCGCCTTGTAAGGGAGGAAGGATTCCGCTAAAGTTTCAGGCAGTGCACAATCAGGAGGAAAGTATGGAAAAGAGAATCCTTGAAGCGCGGGATATGGATCGCATCCTCACCCGCATGGCCTATGAAATTCTGGAACGCTATCCGGACACGGATCGTCTGGCCCTGGTGGGTATCCACACCCGGGGGGTCTTTCTGGCAAGAAGGCTGGCACAGCGTATCCAGGAAATTGCGGAACTGCCCGTCATGCTGGGTGCCCTGGATATCACCCTGTACCGGGACGACTGGACCCGCATTTCCCACCACCCCGTACTGCGCTCCACCAATATCCCCTTTGATGTGGATGGGATGGATGTGGTGCTTGTGGATGATGTGCTCTATACGGGCCGTACCACACGGGCCGGTATGGATGCCCTCATCGACTTTGGCAGGCCTCGCTGCATCGGTCTTGCCGTTCTGGTGGATCGGGGTGACAGGGAGCTTCCCATTCACGCGGATTTTGTGGGCCGCCATGTGGAAACGGATAAAAGCCATACCATCAATGTGAAGGTGAAGGAACAGGACGGCGAAGACCTGGTGCTTCTGGAGGCAAAGTGATTTTTTTGGGAAAAAAAGACCATCCGTCCGCAAAAAATCTGAGAATGGGGATTTTGACCATCTCCGGCACCCGCACCCTGGAAACGGACAAAAGTGGCCAGTGGATGGCCCGTGAACTTAAAAAGGAAGGCCACACCCTGCTGTTCCGGAGGATCATTCCCGATGATTTTCTCGCCATTGGTGGGGCGGTGCTGGATGCGGTGCGGGAAGACAGGGTTGACGCCCTCATTGTCAGCGGGGGCACGGGCCTTACCCGTCAGGATGTTACCATTGAGGCCTGCCGCCCCCTTTTTCATAAGGAGCTGACCGCTTTTGGCCCTCTTTTCGCCAAGCTTTCCTTTGAGGAGATCGGAGCTGCGGCCATGCTGTCCCGTGCCACAGCAGGCAGTATCGGAGAAAGTGCGGTGTTTTGTATCCCTGGCAGTCTCAAGGCCTGCAAGCTGGCGTGCAGAGAGCTGATTTTTATGGAAGCGGGCCATCTTGTGACCCATCTGCGAACCTGAAGATGCGGTACGGTGCCGCATTTTAACCTATTCCAACCTCTTTTAAGGAAGGTATACCCAAACGATGAGCCTGACGCCCTTTCAAAGTTTTCTGGACAGCTGGCAGACAGACAATGCGGGGATGAAACCCGTTGTTGAAGATTTTGCAGCCTTTTTATCCGCTCAGGAAGGCGTTGTTCTGGACTTCAACGCCAGGCCGGGAGTGAGCTATTCTCTCCGGGCAAAGCATGAAAACCAGAAAAAACGCAGCCTTTTTGCCATGGTGGATATTATTGATGACGATCCGGAAAACCGCTGGCTTTCCGTCTGTTTTTACGGCGACATGGTGACAGATCCCGAAGAGGTGGGGGATCTGGTTCCCGGTGGACTTCTGGGAGAAGACGGCTACTGTTTTGATCTGGAAGATCCTGAGAATGCTTCCTACATACGGGAGCGTCTTCAGGAGGCCTGTAAAGCCGCAGGTCTGGAATAAGTAAAAAAAATGCCGCATCCTGAAATCAGGAAGTCACAGGTTCTCTGCTCTGGATCAGGAGATATGTCGTGGGTAAAGTGAAAAAATACGGTATATTGGGTTTTATTTGTGTGCTGGGACTCTCGATTGCCTCCACTGCTGGGGCTGGTCTCCTGATCCACCTCAAAGACGGTCGGATCCTTAAGGTAAATGTAAGCAAGGAAGACTTTATGGGGTTGTCCTTTGAAAAAGGTGAGGATGATTCTTTGCAGAACCTCAGCTGGGATTTTGAAACCGGTGGTCTTACAGGATGGACGCAAACCGGAGAGGCCTTTAAAAACCAGCCGACCTTTGGTGACAATCCTACAGCCCGTAACCGGGGGCAGGCCTCAAACCATCAGGGGCAGTACTGGATCGGTACCTATGAAAACCGGCATCAGTCTTCAGATCCTGCGGGAGCTGTTCAGGGAGACGCCCCCCAGGGAACCCTCACCTCGACGCCCTTCATCCTCCGGAATTCCCGGATAAGTTTTCTCGTTGGGGGGGGGCTGTGATCTTGCCTCCCAGCGTGTTGAACTGCTCATTCAGGGTGAAGCTGTGCGTAAGACTACGGGAGAGTGCAACGAAACCATGAAGCGGGTTTCATGGGATACGACCGCCTTTATGGGAAAAAAGGCCCAGATCCGCATGGTGGATGCCTCCAGCGGCGGATGGGGTCATATCAATGCAGATGACTTCAGATTTGAATAGAAATATACGCAGGAACAATATGGCTTCATGCTTCATCCCGCACATGCTGCGGGATGAAGTTCTTTGATGGTTCAAAGCCCCCCATTCCTTTCCCGGAGCCATCCGTTCTGAGACGGCTCTTCCCACCCCAGCAAAGGAGGCAGCCCCATGAAAAGTATTCCTGTCAAAGATGTCATGATCCCCTTGAGCGAGTACAGTACCATTTCTGGTGAAAAGACCCTGTATGAGGCCATGCTCATGCTGGAAGAAGCCCTGAACCGCATGAAAAGCACCTGTGGTGAGGGACACCGTGCCGTACTCGTTTATAATGAAAACAATGAGATTGTGGGAAAACTCAGCCATCTGGATGTGCTGCGTGCCCTGGAACCCAAGTATTTTGATGTGGGGGATGGCAGTCCCATGAGTCTCGGGCTTTCACGCTTCGGACTCAGTCCCAAATTCATGAAAGGGCTGCTGGATCAGTTCCGGCTCTGGGACAAACCCCTTAAGGACATTGCGAAAAAGACCAACCGGATCAAGGTGAAGGATGTCATGTACACCCCGTCTGCGGGGGAATATGTGCGGGAAGAGGCCTCTCTGGATGAAGGGATTCATCAGCTCCTGCTGGGGCAGCATCAGTCCCTGCTGGTCACCCGTGGAGAAGAACAGGTGGTGGTGGGCATTCTGCGCCTTGGAGATGTTTTCATGAAGGCTGTGGAAGCCATTAAGGAAAAACAGGAAGAGAGCATCTGAAAATCCGGAAATTTTCATCTGTCCCCTTGCTTCCGGAATAGGGCGGTTTTTCCCGTTTCCGGAAGCTTTTCATGGCGCTATCTGGAAGGGATTTCAGAAGAGGTTCTGGGTAACCGTATTTTTCGTTTTTCCGTGACCTTACAGGGCTTGTACAGAATCAGGGTGTGGCCGATACTGCCCACATGGGCGGCATGGCTGTGGGCAAGGATTTCCAGGGTCAGGGCATCTTTGGCCTCCTTCTCCTTGAAATCATTGAAATGAATCTTGATCAGCTCATGGCAAAACAGGGCTTCCTCTATGGAGGCCAGGAGGGCAGGCGTGAGTCCCTGCTGACCGATGAGAACCAGGGGTTTGAGGTGATGGGCGAGGCCCTTGAGATACTGCTTCTGAAATCCTTTGAGTTCAAGCATCAATATTTTCCTTATAACGGATCAGGCATGCTGCTGCATGGAACGGACGGCTTTTAAAAAGCCCGAAGGACTCCTTTTGCACCAATCCCTTTTAAATGACAAGAATTTTTGTTACCCTGCCTTCCGTATCGTCGTCAAGGCTTCCCGCATTGTTTTGCTTTACGCCCTATCCAAGGAAGATCGTAGCCATGCCGAGCCTCCTTCCGTCCCCGCCCCCCTGGAATCCCAAAGCGAACAGAAAAAACAAGAGAGCCAAAAATCTGGGGCGTACGCGGCAGATTTTTGACAGAATCATCACGAACCCCATTCTCATGACAGCCATTGTCTTTTCGGCAAGCATGGCCCTTGTCATTGGCATGACCTGCTACTGGGACTATTACTCCGATGCCTTCCGGGAAGCCGTTCTTGTGGAAGCCCATGGTGTGCTTCTGGATATCCTGCTGCTGGGGGTGGTGATTGTCTGGTTGCAGCAGAAGGGAAAACAGCTTACGGAAAAAAGCCATTACAGGGATGAGATCGATGATTTCCGGAGCTGGGAGAGTGAGGAGGCTGCGAGGAGAATCCGTGGCAATATCAGGAGATTGAACAGCTTTGGTGTTACCCGTATGGATTTAAGCAACTGCTACCTTCGCAGCATGGATCTCCGGGGCGTGGATCTTTCGGAAAGCTATATCTGGGGGGCAGACCTGAGCTGGACCGATTTGCGGGAAAGCACCTTCAGTGATGCCAATCTTGAAAATGTGAATCTGGAAGCCGCCAACCTCACGGGGGCCAATCTCTGCCGGGCCTATCTGTGGAAAACCAATCTGGAAAGTGTGGATCTCCAGAACGCCAACCTGGAAAGCGCCCTTCTCCGGGAATCGCGTCTGTCCAAGGCGGATCTGTCCGGCGCCAAGCTTATGCATGCGGATCTGTCCGGAGCCATCCTTGAAGAAGCCAACCTCATGGGGGCGGATCTTTCCTTTGCCAACCTTGAGTATGCCCGTCTCGATGGTGCGGATCTGCGTTACGCCAATCTGGAACACACCTCAGGTCTTTCCCCCGACCTTTTTATCCGGGTGCGTACCCTGGAAGGGGTTCTTATGGATCCGCTACTGGAAGCAGACCTCAGAAAACGCCTTCCCGATGTTTTTCTGCCACCTGATGCCACGGAAGACTGGTAACCTTCATTCGGCTGTGACCGGATAGCCGATGGCCCGGCGCAGGGCAGCAAACCAGGAGGCTTCTGGTTTGTTGAACCCCACCTTCTCCACGGCCTTCACCCACATGGGACCCCGGAGGCTGGAACAGCAGAAAAGACAATCCCCCCTTTGAAGATCCTCCATGAAAAGAGCTTTCTTTTCCACCTTCCAGCCCTCTGCCTTCAGATGGCAAAGCAGCTGTTGCCGGGTGATTCCGGGAAGAGAGGGGCCTTCGGGTACCAGCACCCGCCTGCCGGAAAAAAGCAGCAGACTGGAAAAGGAGCCTTCCAGAATACGGCCATCCGGTGCGACAATGAGGGCCTCGTCCGCCCCTTTTTTTTGGGCTTCCTCCCTGGCCCTTGCAAAAAAGACATAGGCAAGACTTTTGTGCCGGGCCATGGGTGAGCAGAAAGGTTCAGGATGGCAGCTCAGAATAAGCCCCTCTGTTGTGTGGGAAAGCTGTAAAGGGCGCAGCACGGCAGCCAGGGAGAGCATCCTTTCCCCCTGATCCAGGGCCAGAAGATGGAGCTGCCCCCTTGCAGCGGCTTCCGGATTTTCCTTGCAGAGTCTTGCCACGATGTGTTCCCAGCGTACACCGGGCAGGGTTTTTCCCGTAACCTCGGAAACGGAAGAGGCGAGCCGCTGGACATGGGCCTCAAGGTGCAGGGCCTTTCCCGCCTCCACCCTCAGGGTTTCAAACAGTCCCCGTCCGTGGCGCAGGGCCGGACTGTCCAGAGGAACAGAACAGGACGACAGGGGCAGAAAGCGGCCATCCTGCCAGATCAGGGGGGCTGGCCCCATTTTCACTTCACCCGCTTTTACCCCCAGCGCCCTGAAGAAGGGGGCCGCCTTGTGCAGGGTCTCCCGGTATTCCTCTTCCGGATCCGAATCCCAGACCACACCGCCGCCTGTGGCGTAGTGGGCCTTGCCGTCACGGACAATCACCGTTCGGATGGCCACATTGAGATCCAGACGGCCATCAAACCCCAGATAGCCCAGGGCACCGGTATAGGCATGGCGGCGTCCGGGTTCCAGTTCATCAATAAGTTCCATGGCCCGGATTCTGGGACAGCCTGTCACAGAGCCGGGCGGAAAAGTGGCCTTCAGAATATCGCCGATGCCCAGTCCCTCTTCCAGTACAGCGGAAACCACCGCCACCCGGTGAAACAGGTGGGGCCAGATTTCCGTCCGTGCGGCCACTTCCACGTGCACACTGCCTGTCACCGCAATGCGACCGAGATCATTGCGAACCAGATCCACAATCATGGCCAGTTCAGCCCCGTCCTTTTCGCTGGTCTCCAGCTCCTTTTTCAGACGGGCATCCGCTTCCGGAGTTTCTCCCCTGGGACGGGTGCCCTTGATGGGATGGCTTTCGATTTTTCTGCCTTCCACACGCAGAAAACGTTCCGGAGACAGGGAGGCCAGCTGAAAGTCTCCTGCCTGGAGAAAGGCGGAAAAAGGCTGGGGGGCGGTTTCAAACATCTTCAGAAAAAGGGCACAGGCGGAACCCGGGAAGCTCACGCTGAAACGCTGGGAAAGGTTGACCTGATAGACTTCCCCCCGCAGAATGTGTTCCCGGATACGGTTTACCGCCCCGTGATAGTCTGGAGGCGTGAAGGTGGAAAGAAGGGGGCCGGGAGCCGGAAGCTCTTTTTTTTCCCAGGGCCAGGGGGAAAGAGTCTCCATCCTTTTTTCCATGGCGTCCAGCAGGGCTTCCGCCTCAGCCGGGCCTTCATCGTCGAGAAAAAGGGCCTTCATATGCAGCATTTTTTCCCCAGGCTTCTGCCAGAGGACAAGCCTTGGGGCAAAGAGCCGGTACAGAGGCAGGAAGAGATCATCCAGCACCGTGTCGGGAAGATTCTCCACATGGTGTTTCAGATCATAGGAAAAAAAGCCAAAAAGCCCGAAGGGAAGCCCTTCCCTTTCCTCCGGAAAGGTGCAGGCGTGCAGGACAGCATCCAGAAGCCCCAGCAGATCCGGGCTGCGCAGCAGCAGTTCCCCCTGAGAGAGCGTGGCTTCCGTCTCCTGACAGGAAAGTTCCAGAAAGGGCCAGAGTGCCATCCCCTGCATACGGGCTTCGGGGTGATCCCCGCCGGAAAGGAGAACCATGCTTCCCCTTTCTGCTTCAAAGAGGGGGACAAGGTCTTTAAAATCCTTGTCAAAAGAAAGGCTGCGGCGGCGGAAACCGGCCGGTTTTTTCAGCGTTGCGAGATCCGTCATGCCAGCTCTCCCAGGAAATTTTGGGCCATGCGATGACCGGACTCGCTTAAAAAACTTTCCGGATGAAACTGAAGGCCGTGGAGGGGAAGTGTTGTGTGCCGAAGTGCCATGGCCGTGCCATCCTCGGCTCTGGCGCAGAGCAGAAGGGCACTTTCTTCCGGAAGGCTGACGGCAAGGGAGTGGTACCGGCAGGCTGTGAAGGGGCTGGGAACATCCTTGAGCACACCGCTCCCGTCATGGAACACCCGGCTGGTTTTTCCGTGGACAGGGGTTTTCGCCCGGAGGGTTTTTCCCCCAAAGGCTTCGGCGAGACACTGCATTCCCAGGCAGATCCCGAGAATGGGGATACGGTCTGAAAAGTGGGCGATGGCGGCCATGGCAAGCCCGCAGCGGGAGGGGTCATCGGGGCCTGGCCCAAGGATCAGTCCTGCCGGATTTTCTTTTTTGATCTCATCCAGGGAGACATGACTGCGTACTACCCTGGGTTTCAGTCCCGCAAGGGCAAACAGCTGGACAAGGTTGAAGGTGAAGGAATCAAAATGATCGATGAGCACAAGGGATTTCATGAAAGACTTTCCGCTTTGACGTTTTTCAGATATGCAAAAGGCGCAGGCTACCCAGAAGCGTCTGGATGGCGGTGCGCCTGGCATTACGCTTGAAATAACCCCCCTTTACTGCTGTGAAGCGATACCCCAGATCTCCTTTTTCTGTCAACCACAAGGCGGTCTGCAAGGAAGACGGAGCCATGGCCCGGAAAAAACACGCCCCAAAATCACGTCCCCAAACCTCTCCCTATGTGCTGGGCCTTGTGGCCAACAGAGCAGGCGAAATTTTTGACCTCGACGGCTACGCGGCCTTAGGGATGTGTGGCGACCGCATGATCCCTCTGAGGGAAGGGGATATGGTACCCCTGCCCCATGGCAGTGAAACCCTGCTCCTGCCGGATCGTTTTCCCGTATTGTGGAATATCCGTAAAAACCGTGCGGAAGTGCTGACGGAAAATCCCTGGGCACCCGGGGAACCCCTTTTTCCCGTGGCGGCCTTCAATTCTCCGGGCTATGTCATTACCCATCATCCGGCCTATGCGGAAAGGGCAGATGCCCGTATCCTGCCCCTTTTCGCCTATGGGGCCGTGGGCTGGTCTTCAAAGGGATTTGCTTCCGCCGTGTTTCAGGTGGATGCGGAAGACCGTCAGGATCTGCGTTGTATGCCTGTGGAACAGGTGCAGGCCGGGGTGCGGGAAGTCCGTACCCTTTTACCCAGAAACCGGCTTCTGGTGCATATCAAGAACTGCGCCCTGATTTATGGCTGCCCTGCGGCCAAAAATTTTTTTCTGGGCCGCTACGAAGCCCCGCTTCCCACATCGAGAGCCTGCAATGCCCGTTGCCTCGGCTGTATTTCCCTTCAGAACAATCCGGAGCTGCAAAGCTGCCAGAACCGTATTGCCTTCACCCCCAGCCCCAGGGAAATTGCGGAGATTGCCCTTTTTCATATTGAGCGGGTACCGGATGCGGTGGTGAGTTTCGGACAGGGCTGCGAGGGCGACCCTCTGCTGGCGGCCCATGTCATCGAACCTGCCCTGCGCCTTATCCGGGAAAAAACGGACAGGGGCACCTTGAACATGAATACCAACGCCAGTCTTCCCGCCGTACTTGATGGCCTGTTTGAGGCGGGGCTGGATTCCATCCGGGTGAGCCTGAACAGTGGCCGGGAAGCGGTATACCAGGCCTATTTTCAGCCCAGGGGCTATGCGTTCAGCGATGTACTCCGCAGTGTGGATGTGGCTGGGAAATGGGGCCGCCACGTGGCCATCAATTATCTGAATGCCCCCGGTGTTACCGATGCGCCGGAAGAAGCGGCCGCCATGGAGCATTTTCTGCAACATCATGGGGTGCATCTGATCCAGTGGCGTAACCTCAATTTTGACCCCCTGCGTTACCACAGACTGGTTTCGGCTGTGGCTCCCTGTGGTTCCGGTATGGGGATGCCTGTTCTGATCCGGCATATGCGCAGGCTCTTTCCGGAGCTGAAACACGGTTACTTCAATCCCCCAAGAAAGCGGTTTGCCACACGCCCCTCCTGCAATACGTTTGAGCCGTCCGGCGGGGCGGCACCTTCATTGTCCATACTGTCCCCCTGAAAGGAAAAAAGCGCTGCATGAAGCAGCGCTTTTTTCCAGGTAGGTGGGGACAGGGAAGGATCCGATAAGGAAAAAGGGAGACCTTCCTGAAGATTGCCTTATTTTTCCATCACATAACTTCCCGGTGCAGCTCCCAGATCCCTTTCCTTCTCGGGAGGCCAGGGAAGTTTCGCCGGTTCCGGCTGACTCCGCTCCCGCATCCAGTCTGTCCAGTCCGGCCACCAGGTGCCTTCGTGCATCTGGGCCGTAGCCAGCCAGTGTTCCGCCCCCTGCCCCAGAATGCCATCCGTATGGTAGTGTCCCTTTTCTCCGGGCGGATTGATGATCCCCGCGATATGACCGCTGGAAGCCAGGATGAATTTGATGGGTGAGGTGACAAAGTGGGGAATGCGGTACACCGATTTCCAGGGGGCAATATGATCCTTCAGGGTGCCCACGGAATACAGATCCATGTCAATGTTTCTTAAGTCAATGCTGCGGCCATCGGCCATACGGAATTTGCCTTCGGTAAGCTGGTCTTCCAGGTACAGCCTTTCCAGGATATCAATGTGCAGCGCCATGGGCATACGGGTACCGTCATCGTTCCAGAAAAGGAAATCCAGATTAAAAGGCTCCTTGCCCAGGAAAAATTCATCAATGAGGTAATTCCAGTACAGATCCCTGGGTCTGAGGAGGCTGTAGGTCTGCATCATGTTGGACTTGGCGAGGTAGCCCTTTTCCTCCATGAGATCCTTCAGGAAGGTGATCTGACTTTCGTCAATGAAACTTCGCAGATCCCCGGCATCGCTGAAATCCAGCTGGGCGGCAAAGCAGGAAAGGGTTTTGATGGACGTATCCTCCTGCCCCCGAAGGTAGGCGGCGGCAATGGAACAGAGGATGGCGCCCATGCAGTACCCCGCAAGGTGAACCCCGTCACTGCCCGTAATTTTACGGATTTCGGCAATGGACTCAAGGAGACCGTTTTTCACATAGCTGTCAATGCCGTCGTGGCGGTACGTGCCATCCACGTTTTTCCAGCTCAGAATAAATACTGTAAAACCCTGCTCCACAAGATAACGCACCATGCTGTTGTGAGGGCTTAAATCCAGGACATAAAATTTGTTGATCCATGCCGGTACCAGCAGAATGGGGGTGCCGCAGACCTTGTCTGTCACCGGTGCGTACTGGATCAGCTCGATGAGACGGTTGCGGTAGACCACCTTGCCCGGTGTGCAGGCCAGGGTTTTGCCCACCTGATGGAAATCCTCCCGGCTGTGACGTACCACCAGTTCACCGCCGTGGGTGCTGAGGGTGTCGATGAGGTTCTGTATCCCCTTGACAAGGTTCTGGCCTCCCTTTTCCATGGTGGTGCGGATGACTTCCGGATTCGTTGTTGGAAAATTCAGGGGATTCATCATCGCCGTAATCTGATGGGTGAGGAACTGGATCAGGAGGTTGGAATGCTCGGAAACCCCCCGGATGCCTTGCAGGCGGCTTTCCAGATAGGCTTCATGACGCAGGAAAAGATCTTTATAAAGGGAAAAGGGCCAGTTGTTCCACTGGGGATCCCGGAAGCGGCGATCCACCACAGGCGGGGCAAGACCAGCCTGAATACAGGCCATGTCCACCAGGACATTCATGCTTTCCAGCATCATGCGGAACCGGGTTCCCGGACTCCAGGCCAGATGCACCATGGCATCAAAATAGGCGCGGCTGAAGGCGGGTACATCAATGGGCCCCGTAAAACGAACCATACTGTTGCGAAAGTTCCGGTCAATGATATGCGCGGCGTCCAGAATCATATCTTTTTTTTCAGATTCGGGAGCTTCCGGCACAGAGGGATTCTGTGGAGCGGGTTTGGGGTTGCGTATGATGGGCTTTTTCTGGGCTTTCATGCATCCTCCTGGCTGGTATGACTTGGGTGGGAGTCCTGGACGGCGGGCGGATCTTTGCAGAAAACAGTAAAAAGTATTTTTCTATACCATGGTTCAAGCATCGGGGGCAATGCGCAGTTGTGCACTGCGAAAAGAAAGACGGCATACCGGGAAGAGAATACGGTTTTCCCGCAGGGGAGGGGCGTCAAGCGCATGTCCCTGGCAATCAGAAATCCGGGATTTTTTTGTGGGGAATAAAAATGACAAAAGTGTTGTCTTTTTAAGAAAGACTTTTTCGGATGCCTGTGCTAAGGAGTCAAAGATCTGTTTACGGAGTACGATCCGGAATTCAAAATAAGGTTCCCTGTGTAAACATGAGATCCGTGTCAGACAATCCATCCTGATACACCCGTGTATCTGTACACTTTTGTGTACGGACATCCCGATCCGGTTGCCCCAATCCTGCCCAGCCCGCTGTCTTTTCCCCGGGAGGTATGTGCCATGCTAGCCTCAATTCCCCCTCTGGACGCCATTTCAGAAACCCTCATGCTTCCCCTGTATTTTCGAGCCCAGGAGTGCAGTGCGCCGTCTCCCCTTGTCCGGGATCCCATGGCCAGGGCTCTTGTTGAACGGTTGCCCTATAATTTCAAAAAGTTTGACGGGCATATTCTCATGCAGACCGCAACTCTTATGCGTGTGGCGGCCGTGGATCGCATGGTAAGGGCCTTTCTGGCTTCCTATCCTGATGCCGTGGTGGTCAATGTGGGGGCAGGTCTGGATACCCGTTTTTTCCGCATGGACACAGGAGAGCTGGACTGGTATGAGATGGATCTGCCGGAGGTCATGTACATTCGGCGTTATTTTTTTGAAGAAAGCGATCGTTACCACATGATTGATGCCTCTTTGGATGAACCGGACTGGTATCGGAAAGTGGTGCGCAGAGGGCGTCCCCTTCTTATCCTTGCTGAAGGGGTACTGATGTACCTTACCGAAGACTGTGTGCGTCGGTTTGTCCATAAAATCCGGGAAGATTTTTCACCCGCCTTTCTGATTTTTGATGCCGTCAGCCCCTTGCAGGTGGTGATGAGCGCTTTTAATCCCACACTCTGGCTCACGGGGGCCCGTTTCTGCTGGGGGCTTTCCTTTCCCGGAGAGCTGGAAAACTGGGGCGAGGACATCAGGCTGTGTGAAAGCCGTCATTATCTGGATCAACCCGATTCCCGCCTGGGGTGGATGAATATTTTTCATCTCCATCCTGCGGTGCGTTTCGGATTTTCCGTGCAGGGCTATACCCTGGGGAAATCCGGAGCATCTTCCTGATCTTTTCTGCGGAGCTGCCATGCTGAGCGATGATGAAAAAAAAGTGATTGCCGCGATCCAGGGCGATATTCCTCTGGATCCGAGGCCTTACAAAATTCTTGCCGAAGGTATGGGAATGGAGGAGGAAGATTTTCTTGCCATTCTTAAAAGCCTCAATGACAGAAAACTGATCCGACGGTATGGGGCGACGCTTCGGCATCAGAAATCCGGTTTTGCCGCCAATGCCATGGTGGCCTGGAAGGCTCCGGAAGACCGGATTCTGGCCATTGGGGAAATCATGTCCGGGTTTGAGGCTGTTTCCCATTGTTACCGCAGGGATCCCAAGCCGGGCTGGCCCTACAACCTTTACACCATGGTGCATGCCAGAACCCAGGAATCCTGCCGTGACACCGTGGCGGATATGGCACAAACCGCAGGCCTTCAGGACTACACCATGCTGTTCAGTATCCGGGAGCTGAAAAAAACCTCCATGCGGTACTTTGACGAACGGGACGCCATGGAAGACATGGACGACTGACATGGCCCTGGCATACAAATGAGATGGGGATGCGGCATGCCGTATCCCCAGTCTCATTTTTGCGAATTTGCTTATATTCTCATTTGTACCTGCCAGAATCCGTATCCCTCCCGCACGGGAAACAGCCCTTCCATGCCCACAGAACCGGACATTCCGGTCTTCTGTCACAGGTTCGCTCTGCCTCAGTCCTGAAATGCTTCCCGGATTTTTTCCGTCAGGGTTTTCATGGAGAAGGGTTTCTGAATAAAACGAATTCCGGTATCCAGAGTGCTGCCCCTGGAAAGTGCGTCGCTGGTGTACCCCGACATGAAAAGTACCTTCAGTTCCGGATGACGGCGTTTGAGTTGTGCGGCAAGCACATGGCCGTTCATTTGAGGCATCATCACATCGCTCAGGAGAAGAGAAAGAGGCTCTGTCTGTTTTTCAGCCATGGAGAGGGCCTCTTCCGGGCTGCCTGCGGCCAGAACGGTATGGCCCATAGATTCCAGCATTTCCCGTGTGATATCAAGGATCATGGTCTCGTCCTCCACGAGAAGGATGGTTTTTCCCGGAGCGGTACCGGCGGCCTGGTTTTCCAGCCGGAGAGCGGGAATGCCGGGCTCCCTGTCCAGCGGGAGATAAATGCGGAACAGGGAGCCTTTTCCCGGCTGGCTCTCAACACGGATACCCCCACCGTTCTGGGCAACGATGCCATAGAGGGTGGCCAGCCCCAGCCCTGTTCCTTTTTTACCTTCTTTGGTGGTAAAGAAGGGTTCAAAAATCTGCTCCAGCACATCCGCTGTCATGCCGCATCCCGTATCCCTTGCAGAAAGGAGGACATACTCTCCTGAAGGAAGCCCTTCCACTGTCCCCGAACCTTCCGGCCATGTTCCGTCCAGGAAGAGGACTTCCGTGGAAAGGACAATCTGCCCCGTATCACCGATGGCATCCCGCGCATTGACACAGAGATTGGCAAGAATCTGATCCACCTGAGAGGGATCCATTTTTACCCGGGCAGGCAGGACTGAGGGCTGCCAGATAAGCTCGATATGACCACCGGTGAGACGGTGGAGCAGGGAAAGCATCCCCTCCACCGCAAGGTTGAGATCCATGGATCTGGGGCTGACCGTCTGTTTCCGGGCAAAGGCGAGCAGCTGGCTGGTAAGGGCTGCGGAGCGTTCTGCGGCCTTGAAGATTTCCTGAAGGTGGGAAAAAAGCCGGGTCTCCGGTTCTGTTTTTCCCATGGCCAGTTCCGCATGGCCGAGAATAACCCCCAGCATATTGTTGAAATCGTGGGCCACCCCTCCCGCAAGGCGACCGATGGCTTCCATTTTCTGGGCCTGGGCCAGCTGCATGTGGAGTTTTGCCTTTTCTGCTTCCGAGACCTTCAGCCGCTGTTCCGTGTCCAGAATCCGGAGAACCCGCTGGAGCACGCCGGGAAAAAGATCCAGAAAATCCATGTCCTTTACGAGATAGTCGGCAGCCCCAAGCTTCATCACCTCCACGGCAAGGCGTTCATCCCCCTGGCCTGTCATGATGATGAAGGGGATGCGGACGCCCCCGGTATCGAGGGTGCGGACGATATCCGCTCCCTCCATGTCCGGAAGGCGCTGATCCAGAAGCATCAGACGGGGAGACCTTGCCATGACAGCCTTCAGGGCCTCTTTACCGCAGGCACATCCCGCAGCCTCGTATCCCAGAGACCGGATTCTCCGCAGGATGAGATTTCGGAGGGCATCATCGTCATCCACCACCAGGATGGGGCCGGTAAGGGGCGGAGGGATCGGGGCAGCTCTATGCATGGGCTAGATCCTTACAGGTCAGGGGATGGGGGAAGGCGTTTTTTCATGGATTTCCGGGATCTGCACAACGGTGAGAAAGAGACCCAGCTGACGGATGGCGTTGACAAAGGCTTCGTATTCCACGGGCTTGGTGATGTAGTTGTTGCATCCCAGCTCATGGCAGAGGTTGATTTCCCTGGGGTCGTCCGTTGTGGTGATCATGATAACCGGCAGTTTTCTGAGGGCAGGATCGGATTTTACCCGGCGCAGCACTTCCGTGCCATCCACCTTGGGCATACGGATGTCAAGGAGAAGCACATGGGCGTCTCCGGGGACACGGTGGGGGCCCGATCCCTGCCGGAAGAGAAAATCGAGGATTTCCTGGCCGTCCTGAAAATGAAGGATGGGATTGGTGATGCCCGCACGGGTAAGATTTTTCCGGATCAGGCCCGCATGGCCTTCATTGTCTTCCGCCACAAGAATGATGACTTCCTGATGCATGGCGATGTTTCCCTTCCGGTCATGGGGGGGCAGGGTCACGGTGAACTTCCTTTTTCGGAGGCGTTTACCTGAGAATTCATGGCTGCGGGAAGACGTACCTCAAAGGAGGCTCCTTCTCCCGGACGGGATGAAAGCCGGACTTCTCCATCAAGCCTTCCCAGAATCTGCCGGACAATGGTGAGTCCCAGCCCTTCCCCTTCCGTGGCAGCAGGGTTCAGGCGGTGAAAAATCTCAAATACTTTTTCCTGATGGCGGGGATCAATACCAATGCCATTGTCTTTTACCCGGTAGAGACACTGCCCCTCCTGCTGAAATCCCAGGATTTCTATCCTTCCCGGTCTTCCTGGCTCAAGGTATTTCAGGGCATTGCTGATGAGGTTTGAAAACACCTGGCCCAGCTGAACGGCATCTCCCCGGCAGGGGGGAAGTGGGCCGACCTCAATCCGCGCTCCCGTTGTTTTTACCTGAAATTCAAAGGAAGACACCAGGGTACCCATCAGGGCTTCCATGTTCACGGTTTCGATGGAAAGTCTTGCCCGGCCTGTCCGGGAAAGACGCAGCAGGCCTTTAAGAAGGCTGTCCATCTGTCGGGTGCTGTTGCGGATGTGCCCCAGGGCTTCCTTCATGGCGGGAAGCTCTGCGGTCAGGGAGTTTTGCAGCATATCCTGCACAGCGGAATCTGCAAGGGCAGTTTCCAGAGCCTGCACCGAATAGTCCAGTTCCCTCCCATATCCGTCTACATTGACGAGGGGAGAACGGAGGTCGTGGGATGTCACATAGACAATCTGTTCCAGCTCCCGGTTTTTTTCCACAATAAGCTGCTGGGCTTCCTTGATATCCGTGATGTTGATGTGGGTACCCACAATCCGGTTTCCAGCCCGATGGTCTGCATCCCGGAGGGCCTGACCTCTGGAAAAAATCCAGATCCATTTTCCGTTTCTGTGCCGCATACGGAAGGTATTCTCGTACATGCCCGCACAACCTGAGGCCAGATAGCGGCTGAAGGTTTCCTGTGCACCTTCCCTGTCTTCAGGGTGCAGGAGATTCAGCCAGACTTCCGTGAGATTTTCCCTGCCATCCATGATGAAATTTCCGGGATCAAGGCCGAGGATTTCAAAGTACATCGGGCTGCACCAGACATGATTTCTGTCCCTGTGGTATTCCCAGGCGCCCGTATTGGATACGGTGAGAACGGACTGGTAGCGGGCCTCACTTTCCCTCAGGGCCTCTTCAGCGTGAACCTGTTCCGTAATATCGATGGTGGAGGAAATGAAACATTTTTCGCCGTGTATGTTCACCAGGGCACTGGAAAACATCAGGTGAAATTCCTTACCGTTACGGTACATCTGAATTTTCTGGTTTTCCACCCTTCCCTTTTCAAGAATGGCATCCCGGATTTTTTTTGAGGCTTCAGGATCAATGACATCTCCCATTTCCTGATTGTTTTTTCCAAGAATATCCTCTTCCCGCCGTTCCGATTTTATGCAGTAGGCCTGGTTCACCATGCGGAAACGGCCGTCCATATCATTGATAGAACAGGCATAGGGCATGAGGTTGAAGATCAGTCGGAAGCGTTCTTCACTGTCCTGGAGTTTGCGGTAGAAGAGGCGGTAAAAGAGAAGGGCAAGGAGGGCGATGAGGGACAGTCCGGAAAAAAGGGGGAGCATGTTCCGTTCTCCTTGGTGGTCTGGAGGGATGGTCTCCCGTTTTGTCATACGGGGGATACGGAAGTACTGTGACATGATTTTGACAGTTAGGGAATATTCCTGACGCAGTCTTTTGTCCCAGACACGTTTTTTATGGGATGTGCTTTTACGCTTCAGGCATGGTTTCGTTTGGGACTGGGGCTTCAGGAAGACCTTCTCTGGTGCTTTGCGGGGGGCATTCGGACGGAGTTCCTGTTACAGGAAATCAGGCAGCGGAATGTGGAAACATCAGGGATACCGTCTCCCGGATTTTGGGCCTGCCCTGTGTCCGGGGAAAGGGAAGCAGAGCGGCGCGTTTTCCGGCCTGTGAAAAAAAGAGGTGCGCTTCCCCGTATCGGGAAACGCACCTTTCCGTATCAGAAGCCAGATGCGTCTATTTTTTCCGGGCCAGAATCAGTGCCCGGTTCACCACATTCTCCACAATAAAGCCAAACTGGCGCAGCACTTCCTTATCCGGCCCCGAAGCTCCGAAGGTTTCGATGGAAATAATGTCGCCCTCATCGCCCGCATATTTCTGCCAGCCCATGGCGATCCCCGCCTCAATGACCAGGCGCTTTTTCAGGGCAGGGGGCAGGATGCGTTTTCTGTAATCTTCCGTGTCCTTTTCAAAAAGCTCCCAGGAGGGCATGCTCACCACGCGGGCCTGGATGCCCTTTTCCAGAAGGATTTTCCGGGCCTCCACCGCCAGATGCACCTCGGAACCTGAAGCAATGAGCACGATATCCGGTGTGCCTGCGGCGTCTTCCAGAATATAGGCTCCCCGCTCCGGCCTGCCCCTTTTCGCGTCCGTGTTGAAAACGGGAAGATTCTGGCGGCTCAGGATGAGGGCCGTGGGGCTGGAATTGCTTTTCATGGCCACCTTCCATCCCACAGCCGTTTCGTTGGCATCCGCAGGACGGAAGACCGTGAGGTTGGGAATGGCGCGCAAAGAGGCGAGATGCTCCACCGGCTGATGGGTGGGGCCGTCTTCGCCCACGGCAATGGAGTCGTGGGTGAACACATAGATGAGGGGCAGACGCATGAGGCTGGCCACACGGATGGCAGGCCGCATGTAATCGGCAAAGACGAGGAAGGTCGCCCCATAGGGCCGGATGCCGTTATGGAGGAACATGCCTGCCATAATGGCCCCCATGGCATGTTCCCGTACACCGAAGCGGATGTTGCGGCCTTCGGGGCTTGCGGCCTGGAATTCGCCTTCGCCATTCAAAAACGTCTTGTTGGAAGGAGCGAGATCGGCGGAACCGCCCATGAGGGTGGGCACCCTTTTGGCAATGGCGTTCAGCACCTTGCCGGAAGCCGCACGGGTGGCGATTTTCTCTCCGGGTGCAAACCAGGGGACATCCTTGTCCCAGCCCTCGGTGAGAAAGCCCGTCATGGCATCCAGCCAGAGGTTGGCCATATCCTTGTGTTCCGAGGCGTAACGCTGAAACATCTCCAGCCAGGCGTCTTCTTTTGCCTGCATCTTCGCCTGAACGTTTTTAAAGTGGTCATAGACCGCGTCGGGCACGAGAAAGTCTGCGTCTTCGGGCCAGCCATAGGCCTTTTTGGTGAGCCTCACCTCTTCGGCTCCCAGGGGCGCACCGTGGGCGTCCTCGGAGCCTTCCTTGTTGGGGCTGCCATAGGCGATGCGGGTTTTGAGTACAATGAGGGAGGGCTTGTCCGTCACGGTTCTGGCCGTTTCCAGGGCCGAGGTGATGGCGTCCAGGTCATTGCCGTCCGTCACGGTCTGGGTGTGCCAGCCGCAGGCTTCCATGCGGGCGGCCACGTTTTCCGTAAAGGCGATGGAGGTCGCCCCTTCAATGGAAATATCGTTTGCATCATAAAGGCAGATAAGGCGTCCCAGTCTGAGATGCCCCGCCAGGGACATGGCTTCCGCAGCCACCCCTTCCATGAGATCCCCGTCCCCGCACATCACATAGGTGAAGTGATCCACCAGATCAAAACCGGGTCTGTTGAAGCGGGCCGCCAGATGGCGCTCGGCCATGGCCATGCCCACCGCATTGGCGATGCCCTGACCCAAGGGGCCGGTGGTGGTCTCCACGCCGGGGGTATGGCCGAATTCCGGATGCCCCGGTGTTTTCGATCCCAGCTGCCGGAAGTTTTTCAGGTCTTCCAGGGAAACCCCGTATCCGGAAAGGTGGAGGAGGCCGTAGAGCAGCATGGAGCCATGACCGCCGGACAGCACAAAGCGATCCCGATCCAGCCATGCGGGGTTTTTGGGGTTGTGGTGCATCACCCGGGTCCAGAGCGCATACGCTGCGGGAGCAAGACCCATGGGAGCACCGGGATGCCCGGAATTGGCCTTTTCAATGGCATCCATGGCCAGGGTTCGGAGGGTGGTAACGCAGAGCGCGTCTGTGGACGGGGCGGAACACATGGGTCATCTCCTTGGAAAAAAAAGAAAAAGCATCCCTTTTTCAGGGGGAGTCCGGGCATTGGTTACACCGGATGTCCCAGGGATGCAAGAATTTTCCTAAAGCTTTTTCTGAACGGCTTTCTCATGGAAATCTTACAAGAGTCCCTGTTTTAAAGGGCTCTCAGATATTCGGGTTTCAGTTTGATCTTTCCTGCCAGGGCATCGTTGATCATCTTGAGGGTCTTGTCCCGATCCCTTGGCAGCTGGGCCCGGATGGGCAGATAGTTTGAAGCATGGTTGGCGTGGAAAAGACCGTTGGAAAGGTGGGTGGTGGCGATCATCATCCCCAGCTCCTGGAGCATTTCCTCCGCACCAATGAGGGGGAACCGCCCCTCCTGATGATCCTTGTTCAAAGGCGCTCCCGGCGTGAGCATGAGGCTTAAGGCTCCCACAAATTCCGGATCTATGGCCGAAAGTACACGCCCCGTCTCCTGGGCATGGATCATGGAGCGCTCCCTTCCTGCCACCCCGTTCAGCACGGTGACGGAAAGTTTGATGCCCGCAGAGCGGATCTTGCGGCCCATTTCGATCATGCGGGCGCTGTCCGCTCCCTTGCAGATGGCCTCAAGGGTCACGTCATCCCCGCTTTCCAGGCCCAAATAGGCGATGGTCAAGCCCAGATCCTTGAGCTGTTTCAGCTCCTCCACACTTTTGGAGGCAATGCTCTTGGTGTTGGCATAGGTGCCCACCCGTTCCAGCCAGGGCAGCTTTTCTTTGATTCTTTCCATGATGGGCACAAGGCGCTTCATGGGCAGGATCAGGGCATCGCCGTCGCAGAGGAAGAGGCGCTTGATGAAACGGTAATGCCTTGCCGCATGGTCGATGTCTTTAAAGATCTGTTCATCACTTTTGATGGAAAAGCGTTTGGCCTTGTACATCTCACAGAAACGGCATTTGTTGTGGGAACAGCCCACGGTTACCTGGAGAAGAATGGAATCCGCCTCGCTGGGCGGCCTGAAGATCATGCCCTGATAATCCATAGAAATTTACCTTCCGGGTATTTAAAGATAGGGGGTAAGGGTGCAAAAATATCACAGGCTCCCGGGAAAAGGCAGAACCTTAAAGAGCCTTGTATTTTTTTACGAACCGCGTCTCCAGAGCTCCTGAGAGGCTTTGGAATTTTCAAAACATACAACAGTAAAGCCGTCTTGCAAGTCCTTCCCTTGACAAGGACATTTTTCATCCCATTTTTTGACGGAATTGTTCGATCCTCGATCCTTATTTTTTGTTCCGTGTTCTTTGTTTTGATTCAAGATTTCATATGAAGGAGAAAACTGGTCATGAAGCAGGAAACCCGCGCCTTTCAAACGGAAGTGAAGCAGATGCTTCACCTCATCATCCATTCCCTCTACTCCAATCAGGAGATTTTTTTAAGAGAGCTGATCTCCAACGCCTCGGATGCCATTGACAAGCTCAGGTTCAAAGCCCAGACCGATCCCGAACTGCTTGGAAAAGATGCGGATTTTTATATCCGCATCACGCCGGACAAGGAAGCCGGTACCCTGGTTATCGAAGATAACGGCATTGGCATGAGCTATGACGAGGCTCTGGAAAACCTCGGCACCATCGCAAGGAGCGGTACTGCAGGCTTTGTGGCGGCCCTGGAAGCCTCCCGCAGGGAAGGGCTTCTCACACCGGAGCTGATCGGTCAGTTCGGTGTGGGTTTTTATTCTTCTTTTATAGTCGCGAAAAAGGTGGTGGTGGAAAGCCGTTCCGCAGCCTCGGACAAAGGGGTTCGCTGGGAATCCGAAGGCAGCGGGGAATTTTCCGTGGAGGAAATGGAAAAACCCCAGCGCGGTACCCGCATCACCCTCTTTCTGAAGGAAGGCGAGGAAGGGGATCTCAACTTCACGGAAGAATGGACTTTGAAGGATATCGTCAAGCGCCACTCAGACTTCATCGCCTATCCCATTCTCATGGAAGTGGACAAGTATGATCCCATTCCCGAAAACGAGCAGGAAAAGGATGCGGAGGGAAAACCCAGGGAAACCATGCGCAAGGTGCGCAAGGATGAAACCTTAAACTCCATGAAAGCCATCTGGACCCGGAAGAAGGAGGAGGTCACGGAGGAGGAATACACGGAGTTCTACCGCCACATCTCCAAAAACTGGGATGAACCTGCGGATAAACTGCATCTGCATCTGGAAGGGGCCGTGGAGTACGATGTGCTGCTCTTCATCCCTTCCAAAGCCCCCTTTGATCTCTTCCAGCGGGATCGCAAGCACGGCCTGCATCTCTACTGCAAGCGGGTCTTTGTCATGGATGACTGCAAGGAGCTTCTGCCCGAATACCTAGGCTTCATCCACGGTTTGGTGGATGCGCCGGACCTCGACCTCAACGTGAGCCGGGAAATTCTCCAGCAGAACAGCCTTGTGCGCAATATCCGGAAAAATATCGTTAAACGGGTCTTTGAGCTTCTTTCCAAGATGGATGAGGAAAAATACCTCGACTTCTGGAAGGAATTCGGCCCCATGCTGAAGGCCGGTATTCCCACGGACTATGAGAACAAAACCAGAATTGCAGAGCTTCTGCGCTATCCCACCACAAAATCCGAGGGCAAGCTTAAAAGCCTGAAGGCCTATGTGGAGGGGATGCCCGAAGGTCAGGAATCCATCTACTACCTTTCCGGAGAAAATCTTACGGCCCTCATGAACAGCCCCCATCTGGAAGCCCTGAAGGCCAAGGACTATGAGGTGCTGCTCATGACCGATCCTGTGGATGAGTGGGTGGTGGACAGCCTGAGGGATTTTGAGGGAAAAACTCTCAAAAGTGCGGAAAAGGGGGATCTGGAGCTGGAAAAACCCTCGGAAGAGGTGGCGGAAAGCTTCAAGGGTCTCTTCACCTTCATTCAGAAGGAACTGGATGCGGAAGTGAAGGAAGTGAAGGCTTCGGCCCGGCTCAAGGACTCCGTGGCCTGCCTTTCCGCAGATGCCTTTGCCATGAGTGCTTTCATGGAAAAGGTGATGCAGGCTTCGGGAAAAGACATGCCCAGGCAGAAGCGGGTGCTGGAACTGAACACCGGGCATCCGGTCATGGCAGGACTGAAAGAGCGCTTTGCCAAAGACCCGGCAGACCCTGCCATGAAGGACTGGGCCGCCATGCTCCATGATCTGGCCGTGGTCAGCGAAGGGGGCAGGATCGAAAATCCCTCCCGTTTTGCAAAGATGGTGGGGGAGCTTATGGCAAAAACCCTGTAGGCTTTTAAGGGGTAAGTGAAAAGTGAGGCGGGTCAGGGATGTTCATCTCCCTGGCCCGTTTTATATTCTGGCCTTTTCCTTCTATCCTGACCCTGCCCTGCTTAAAACGGATCGATAGAAAAATGCCAACATGAACGTTGATTTAAAAGTATTACTGTGCCAGAATTGCGCGGGTATAAAACAGGTTTCGAGGGTGATATGGCGATAATACCAGATGCGATTTCAACGAAGGATGCGGGAGTTCTCTTGGGAATTTCCGAGCAGCGTGTACGCACATTATTGCGATGTGGTGCTATTGAAGGCCGTCAGATTGGGAAGCAATGGATTACGAGTGATGCTGCTGTGAATGCGTATCTGTCCGATGGGGCTGCAAAGCCTCCCGAGGATCGATCAAGAAAACCAGGCCCACTTCCAGAGATTAAGGCACTTTCCTTTTTTTCCGGTGCGATGGGGCTGGATCTCGGGCTTGAAAAAGCGGGGATTCATCTCCTCCTTGCTTGTGAACTCGACAAAACATGCCGTCGCACGATAACGGCTAATAGACCCGATATCGCCCTGCTAGGCGATGTCTGGAAGTATGATGCAGGGCAAATCCGTGCAGCAGCGGGGTTGAATCCAAATGACGAGATCGACGTCATGGTAGGTGGCCCTCCCTGCCAGCCCTTTTCAACCGCTGGAGCAAGACGCGGGTTTAAGGATGATCGTGGAAATGCTTTGATTCGGTATCTGGATCTGATTCTTGCATTGCGCCCGAGGTTCGCTGTCATCGAGAATGTTCGAGGTTTCTTATCCGCCCCAATGACCCACACGCCACACGCTGAACGGGGTGAGAACTGGAAGCCTCTGCCCGAAGAATTGCCCGGAGGTGCTTTACTGCACATTCTTGGAGTGCTCCGGGGGGCAGGGTATGGGGTATCCTTTAATCTCTACAATGCCGCCAACTTCGGTGTGCCACAGTCTCGTGAGCGTGTTATCCTTCTGTGTTCAAGGGATGGGGAAAAACTGTCACACCTCATGCCGACACATTCACAGGACGGATCTTTCGGGCTTCCAAAATGGCGAACACTGCGAGAGGCTCTTGAAGGTATTGATCCCAATACCGGCGACCATGAGGAGTTTCCGGAAGACAGGCTGCGGTTTTACCGCATGCTCGGCCCTGGGCAGTACTGGAAACATCTTCCTAAAGATCTTCAACGTGAGGCTCTTGGCGGGTCTTACAGTTCTGGAGGGGGGAAAACCGGATTTCTGCGCAGACTGGATTGGGATAAGCCTTCCTGTACTCTTGTCACATCCCCGACCATGCCAGCCACGGATATTTGTCATCCTGTTGCGCATCGTCCGCTTTCTGTGCAGGAATATGCAAGGATACAGCAGTTTCCTGACGACTGGATTTTCTGTGGGAATCTTGGTGATCGGTACAAGCAGATTGGCAATGCCGTTCCCGTTGGCCTTGGCGAGGCTGTTGGCCGGGCCATTCTCTCGCATATCGAAGGTAAAGTTGTGCATCCACCCGCTGGTTTCCCTTTCAGCCGGTATAAGAACACGGATGAGGTCTCATGGGAGAAACGCACAAAAGCCATCATGGGGCTTGAGGATGAGTGTAAAGCGGAGTCCCGAAAGAAGTCCCCCCTCGTCAAGAGACCTCAAAAAGTGGATCAGACGTTGAAAAAGGCTCAAAACACGCCAATGCAGCAGATGGCTCTTTTTGAAACGGAAACTGTTTGAAGATTGGGAACGGCCTTCTTCGTCTAAAAAGTCGGTGTTTTGAATTTTCTGATGTTTTGCAGGAACGATGTTTTATCGTTGCTGTCCTCCGTTTTGTTCCGCAAGATTTTATTCGAAGGTTTTTTATTTCGGTTTTGCATTGGGACTTCAGATTGACTAAAGCCCGCTTAATTACCAGATTTAGAACGTTTTTTGTCTTCACGTAGTGCGTGCAGGTATTGTGCTACATAGGTTCGGAAATCTTCCTCGGAAAGGTGCTGTTTCAGAGTTATGTCTGGAAAAGCTGCCCAGTTCGAACCCGGTTTGCGGCTAAATGTCCTGAACCACTTCTCTATCTTTGTCCCGGCGCGGATTGCACTTGATGATGAGTTTTCAGAATTATTCCTGTTCTTAACTTGTAGCAAGCGCCACCCGACATTTCCAGAAGGCGGTTTGATGAAATCCACAGCTTTAACCATGGAGCCGCTGCACCAGATCCAGCCCATGGGTTCCAGGACGCTGGCAAGGTAGCGTTCAAGAAGATCTCCAACCATATTCTCTGCTCCCATGGCGAGACGGTGCTGGTGTTCCGCACGCGTCAGATGGTCTTCAGGAATGTCAAAATAATGGAAAAGTATGAAAGACACCATCTCGTCTGGAACCGTCGAAGGGGGTTCTGGTGCTTTTGGAACACGGCCAGCAGCGAAATTTTGTGCCTGCTTTAGAATATATTCTTTGCTGCCAATTTCTGGAGCTGAAGAGCCACGCATGGCCGAAGCCGTTTCGGGCTCTGCGGAAAGAAACTCTATAACCCCAGCATACTTATCGGCTAAGGCAGGATTGATAAGTGTCATCGCTTGTCGAGCGATAACAGCCGCATTTTCAACAAATGCCATTTTGTTATTCTCCTTAAGAGGTTTACCGTCGGTGGCAGTTGTCAAGAGATCCTTGACAACTGCCACCATGAGTTTGTTCTCTTTGAGTCTATTTTCCGGATATGCAGGCTGACATTCTGCTTGGTAGTGGCAAAAAGCGTGGCTATTTGCTGCCGGGTGAGCCAGGCTCTGTTCCAGCGCCGGAAGACAGATTTTACCTATGCCATCTTCGCTGCGGTAGAGAATCCTCTTTCCCTTTGAAAACGGAACTTTGCTTCTGTCATTTCCCGAAAGAAATCCAGTACCTCCGTTAGAACGGGTCAGGGAGGTTCATCTTCCTGGCCCGTTTTATTCACATGCGCTGCCTGTGCAGGAGGGGATAGTAAAAGCTCAGAATATCCGGATAGTTCTTCCCCTCTTCCGCCATTTTTCTGGCTCCCCACTGGCTCATGCCCACACCATGACCAAAGCCCCTGCCCTGAAAATGAAATCCTTCCCTTGCAGGTCGCAGGGAAAAATCCGTGCTTTTCATTACCATGGGGCCCACAAGGCTTCGGAAACGGGGGGCGGGTATCCGAACCTCTCCCTTTCGGGTTTTCGCTACCAGAACCTCCACCCTGCCTGATGAGGTCCGGCCTTCGGCCCGCAGATCCAGAATCCGGCCTTTCCCCTTCAGCTCCGGCAAGGCCTGCTGTAAGTCCCTTTCCGTCAGCAGGCACTCCCAGAAGGCGTTGGGCGTATTGCGTGTCCAGGGATCGGAAAAAGCCGTAAGATAGGGAAATTCTCCTCCCCAGACCGTTTCCGCAGCCTCCGTGGCTCCGCCGCTGTCCGCATGAAAGGCCGTAAAAGCCGCCTGTCCCGCCCAGGTGAGCACCTCGCCCCGGGTGGCGGCCACAGCGGCATTGGTTGCGGGATTTTCCCTCTCCGGTGTGTACATCTGGGAGCGGGTATCGGCCTTGACATCATAGACGGCATAGCTTCGGTTCTGCATATGATGCAGGGCATAGGTCCGGGCGGCCACGGCCTGGGCCTTGAGGGCTTCCAGGGGCCAGGAGGAAGGCATTTCCGCAGGAACCACGCCCCGCAGGTAGGTTTCCAGATCCAGGACATTGACCAGCAGGAGGCGGCCCCCCGTCCCATGTACCTGAAGGCTGCCCCGATGCTGTATGCCGTTGATGAGCAGGTCGGCTTCTCCGTTTTCCACCATCAGGGGCTGGCCGACGACCTCGCCGTTGAGCCGCATCCGGTTTTCTTCATCAAGAAACAGTTCCAGCGAAGCTCCTGAAAAAAGCTGCCCGCCCGTTGCCATATCCTTCACCCGCAGCTTTTCTGAAGAAAGACGGATACGCTTTTCCGACAGGGAAAGGGCCACCCGGATCCGGTCGGCGGTCTTCAGAAAGACAGGTGTTGATTCTCCCCGTATATGGCGCAGCATATCCCCCGCACTCTGGCGGCGGTCATGATCGGGAAAGGCGGTCACAAAGGCGGCAAATTCCCGGGATGCCCGTTCTTTTTCCCCTTTCTGAAAAGCCAGCAGCCCCTTTTCAAAGCGGGCGTCTCCCTGGATACGGCTCCCCGGATAGACCCGCAGCAGGGTATCCAGAGCGGTTTCCGCACCCTGAAGATCTCCCATGTGCAGGGCCAGAATCCGGGCTTCCATCCAGAGGGCCATGGCCCGGTCTTCCGTATTGGGCGTGAGCTGACTCCAGGATTTCAGAATATGAAGAGCCAGTGCCGGACGGTCTTCGTCCAGAGCCCAGGAAACCTCTCCCGGCCAGGACCGGGCCATGGAAGGTGGTAGGCAGAAACAGCAAACAGAGAAAAGAAGACAGAGGTAACGCAGCTTGAGACACAGCATGAACCGTATTGTCCTTCCGGCCAGGCAGATGAAAAGAGCGGGTGTGCAGCATTGCCTAGTCCTTGTGTTTCATGTAGGAAATGGGTACGGAGTTCGGTCATTGTCTGTGCAGAATCTGCCGGATGCCTATGCAGGCAGGCCTGTACAGAGCGTCAGGGATAATGGTTTTTCACGCCTTTGACAAGCAAGGCACCGAAAAAAGGAAGATGTGATGCCCGTATCCATAATGGGCCGTACAGGACGGCAGACCCTTGCCTTTCTTGACTACAATACCCGGATCTTCGCCCTGACCTGGCGGCTTTTCCTTCTGGTGTTTTCCATGCAGAGGGAAGGGCGGATCATGGTGCGGCGAGGTGTCGTGGAGCAGGTGTATTTTACGGCGGTGCAGGCCCTTCCCGTCATCATCCCCATCGCACTCATCATCGGTATTCCCCTGATACTGCAACTGTCTCTCCTGGCAGGCCAGCACGATACGGGTCAGATTGCCGTCATCCTTGTGGTGCGGGAGATGGGGCCCATTCTCACCGCCCTCATTGTGACCCTGCGCTCGGCAACGGCGGTGACCATTGAACTCGGTTACATGAGTGTGCTCCGTGAAATTGAGGCCCTGGAAATGGCGGGGATTGATCCCCTGCGGCTCATCTGTCTGCCCCGGCTTGTGGGGATCACCATGGCCATTGTCTGCCTTTTTGTGGTCTTCAATCTTGTGGCCATCCTGGGCAGTTCCGCACTGATTCTGAGCTTCAGCGACGTTCAGGTCTCTGCTTTCCTTTTCAGCTTCACCCAGGCCATCACAGGGCTTGATATTGTCGTCAGTTTCATCAAGGCCTTTAGTTTTGGTATCATTATTTCCGTTATCTGCATGTTCCGGGGACTTTCCTGCCACGGCAACTTCACCTGGATTGCCATCAATACCTCCAAGGCCTGCATGGAAAGCTTCTTTTTCTGTCTGCTCACCAACATTTTCATCACGGTGGTTTTTTATGTCTGAGGTCAGAAAGCAGGGCTTTTCCCTCCGTCTTGAAAATATTGTGCTGCCTGTGGACAGGGGGCGTATGGGGCCTCTGACCTTTTCTCTGGCGTCTGGAGACGTTTGCGAAATTCAGTCTGCCGCTTCGGACAGGGTGCGGTTTTTTCTGCGTTTTCTGGCCACCCTCCTGAAACCCCTGAGCGGTCAGTTTATATGGAATGAGCAGCTCCTGGATTTTTCCGCCTACCAGTCCCTTTTGCCCGTTAAACGCCGCATTGCCTATATTACGACAGAAGCGGCCCTTATCACCAACCGAAGTCTTCAGGAAAATATCCTCATCGGTGATGCCTGGTACAACAACACCATGCATCCAGAAATGGATGCCCGCTGTACCGAGCTCTGCCGTCTTTTCTGTCTGGAGGACAAGCTTCACCTGCGTCCGGCAGCCATCGGCCCCATGGGACGGCGGGCTGTGGTGGTGGTTCGGGGCCTTGCCAAGCATCCGGATCTCATTCTTGTGGAAAGGCCCGAGGATTTTGTGGGGAAAAACCGCAGAGACGTCTTTCTGCGAACCCTGAAAGAATGCAGCAGAGAAGGGGCGACCATTGTTTTCTGGACCGATGATCCGGAAATCGGAAGAGGATGGTGTACCCGGAAATGGCTGCTGGAAGAAGACCGTTTCCAGGAATTTCCCCCGGACGGAAAGGAGTAAGCCCCCATGGATCTGGAATTCAGCCGCAGAGAGCGTATTGTGGGAACCTTCATGGTGGTGATCATCGCCCTGCTGCTCTCCACCCTTTTTATTCTTGGTAAAGGTAAGGGCTGGTTTGAGCGTTATATCCCCTACTACACCGTATTTGAGGAAAGCTACAATCTCCAGCGGGGGGCGGCGGTCAAGCTGTACAATACGGATGTGGGCAAGGTCAGGCGGGTCACCGTAACGGGGAACCATGTACGGGTGGATCTGGATATTCTGGAAACCTACAGCTCCCGTATCCGGGAAGATACCATTGCCACCGTGGAAAGCCCCACCCTCATCGGGTCGGAATTTGTGGCCATCCGCACAGGCGGTCGCAGCGATGCGGAACTGATTCCACCAGAGGGGGAAATTTTCTCCCAGGAAAAAAAATCCATTGCGGATATTCTGGCGGAATTTCAGGTGGAAAAAACGGCTAAAATGGTGATCGGTGCGGTGCAGGATCTTGCGGAAATGACCGAGACCTTAAAAGACCCCAAAGGCCCTGTTTTTACGGCCATGGATACGGTGAACCAGATTCTTCTGGATCTTCAGGAAGGCAAGGGTACCCTGGGATCCCTTCTTAAATCCCGGGAACTCATGGAAGAGATCCATATCCGGATGACGGAAGTGAGCCGTATTCTTGCCCATGTGGAAGAGGCCGCTGCCAAAACCCCGAAAACCGTGGATCTGGTCAATCAGAACCTGGAACAGGTGACGGTTGTGGGCGAAAACGTCAGCGGTGCGGTGGAGGAGGTGCTGGCAAGCCTGCGTCAGGAACTGGCGAAAATCTCCCGTATGGTGGATGACATCGAAGCCGCAGGCAAGGATGTCCCTGCCATTACCCGCAGTACCCGATCCGGTATTCAGGAAATCCGGGAAGGCATTCGGGAAATTGATAAGGTCGTCACCTCCGTACAGAAAAACATTCTCATCCGGGGCAATCTTCCCGAAGAGGCTCCCGCCGAGGCCCTGGATGCGGATGGAAGATAGTGGATGGACGATAAGGGATAAGAAGCGTTAAACCACTCTTAATGAGGAAGACACCATGAAAGCCTTGAGAAAACAGATGGGAAATCCCGCCGTGGCCATTGTGCTGCTTTTGATAATCCGCCTGATCAGCGCCACCTACCGGTACCGGGTAAGGGGGCTGGATGGGGTGCTGGCAAGGCTGGAATCCGGAGAAAAAATCCTTCTCTGTCACTGGCACCAGCAGTTTTTTCCGGCCATCGCCCGCTATGGCCGGTGGTTTGGCCGTTTTCGTCCCGGCCTTATGATCAGCCGCAGTGAGGACGGTCAGATTATCGCCAATGTGGCCAACCGTGTGGGCTGGCATACGGCCCGGGGATCCTCCACCCGGGGAGGCAGAGAAGCCATGACGGAAATGATTGATCATGTCCGGGAAAAGGGGCTGGGTGCCCATATTCTCGATGGCCCCACAGGCCCCATTGGTGTGGTGAAACCCGGTGGCATCCGTATCGCTCAGCAGAGCGGCGCTCTCCTGGTTCCCATGATCCTCACGGCGGAAAAACGCTGGCAGGCCCGGAGCTGGGATCGTTTTGTGATTCCCAAACCTTTTTCTACGGTCATTCTTTCCTTTGAATCTCCCCTTCTGCCTCCGGCCATGGATGCGGATGAAAATGCTTTTGAGGAAGTGCGCAGCACCCTGGAAAAGCGGATGCAGCCGGATCTGTATTGAACACGGGGCACAACATGGATCAGACCGGCGCTTTGAAGTTACCCCTTTCCCAGAGAATGGATTCCCAAGGATACTGGCTCTGGGCGCAGGCGTGCCCGGTATTGCCTTCCCACGCTGGAGCATGGGAACGATAGCTGAAACAAGATGGTAGTCCGTATGCGATTTTCGGGGTGTGGTAACAAGAGCAAAGCCTTTTTTGGTCGTATTATGATGGTGTGTATGCATAAAATGCACATGGAAAAACAGGGATAATCTTTAGGTTCCGGGAGATCCGGAAGACTCTTTTTATCTGTAAAGCCTTTCATTTTAAATTGTTATCCTTTCAGTCCCTTTCCTCTGAGCCTCTCTTTTTTTCTTCTGGCATATATCCTGCTGAAGGCCCTGTTCCGGTTCCCCGTGAACAGGGCACCTTTATTTTTACCTGTCCTTCCGCAAGACACGGGCCTTAAAACGGTTTAAGGCCCCGCCATAAAGGAGAAAAAAAGCCCATGCAGAGACTACTGGATTCCCGCCTTCCCCTGCTTGCCTGTCTGCCCCAGAAAATTTTCAATCTCAGCTACATGGAAAGCCTGCACAGGGCAGGGGCCCTTCCGGTGCTGGATGCGGAGTTCATGGACACCGAAACCCTTCTGGAGGCAGGCAGGACGCTGGACGAAAAAAAAATCCTCTTTGCCATCCGGGTTCCCCTTTTCCGAAAAGACCTGCTGGAAAAGCTCAAAAAAAATTCCCCCCGCCATCTGGAAGCCCTTATTTTTTCCTATGATTTTGAGGATGCCTTAAACAATCTGGATCTGAAAGCCTGGCCCGCCAAACGCCTTCTGGAGATCAAACACACGGGCCACGGCCCGGAGCTTTCCCGCATGGGCGTCCATGGGCTGGTGCTGAAGGGCCTTGAGGCCGGAGGCTCCGTTTCCCGGCACACGGCCCTCATTCTCATGCAGGAATATCTGAAGACAAGTGATCTTCCCCTGTTCATCCACGGTGGGGTGGGCATGCACACGGCGGCGGGTTTTTTCAGCGCAGGAGCCAGCGGCCTTGTGCTGGATGCCCAGCTCTGGCTCTGTCGGGAATCCCCCCTTGGGGAGAATTTCCGCAAGCTCCTGAACGGCATTGAGGATCTCGATACCCTGCTGCTTGAAGGCCCGGAAGGTTCCCGCTACCGCTTTTTTGCAAGGCTCGGTACCCGGGCAGCCCATGAGCTGAAAAAACTGGAAGCCCGCTTTGTGCTGGGCGCGGATCAGAAAAGCGAAGAAGCCCGTATCCTTTCCGAAACCCTGAAGGGAAAAATGGCGGATCTTTCCGATACGGCTGCGGAAAGCGTGCAGAGTCTTTTCTATCTGGGCCAGGACGCCGTATTCGCAAGGCATTTCCTTCGCAGGGGCGAAGGTGTGGAAGCCATGATCCACGGGCTTTTTGAGGAAGTGGGAAAAAGTCTTGCCGCCCTGGAGGCGGCCGATCCCCTGCGGGCGGACACCCCCCTGGCACGGGAGCACGGGGTGAAGTACCCCATCATGCAGGGGCCCATGGCCAACATCAGCGACAACGCGGACTTTGCCCAGAAGGTGGTGGAGGCCGGGGGCCTTCCCTTTTTTGCCATGGGCAGCCTGCCTGTTCCGCTGGCGGAAACCATGCTGGAAAAGGCTTCGGAAAAGGGCATTCCCTGCGGTGCGGGGCTTATCGGCATTGAGGCCTTTAACCGCCGCCTTCCCGAACACATGGAGCTTACCCGCAAATTCAGCATTCCCTTTGCCCTCATCGCAGGGGGCACCCCCGCCCAGGTGCGGGAGCTGGAAGCCTCAGGAACCCGCACCTACCTGCACACCCCTGCCACCCGCATGCTGGAAAACGCCCTCGCTGGCGGCGTGTCCCGTTTTATTCTGGAAGGCACGGAGTGCGGTGGTCATGTGGGCTCCCTCTCAAGCCTTGTGCTCTGGGAAATGGGAACGGAGCTGCTCTCCCGGCTGGAGGACAGCGCATTGCAGGAAAAAACCCTGATCTATGCCGGCGGCGTGTCCACGGAAGCGGCCTCCCATTTCATCTCCGGCATGGCCGCAGGTCTTTCCCGGAGGGGCCTTAAGATCGGCATTCAGGTGGGAACAGCCTATCTCTTCACCCGGGAGATCGTGGAAACTGGCGCTCTGCATATCCGGTATCAGAAGGAAGTGCTGCACCAGAAGGAAACCCAGGTGATTGGCCGCACCGTGGGCCTTCCCTGCCGCACCGTGGAAAGCCCCTTTTCCGTCAGGATGCGGGAGCTGGAGCACAGCCGCATGGAAAAGGGCGACCCCCTTTCCGGCCGCAAGGATGCCTTTGAAAAGGACAACATGGGTTCCCTTCTCATTGCAGCCAAGGGCATGGTGCCGGATTTTTCCGGCAAGAGCCTTGAATGCCGGATGCTGGAGGAAGAGGATATCTTTGAAAAGGGCAACTTTTGCGTGGGCGACTCCCTGGTCTTTTTCAAAGACACCTGCACGGTGAAGGCCATCCATGGCCGTCTTTTTGAGAACAAGACCGCCCTGCGGCGGCATCTCGACAGTCTGGAGCGGCTCACCCGGCCCGATGGGGAAATCCATGACGAAATCGCCGTGGTGGGCATGGGCTGCGTGCTGCCGGACGCCCCTTCGCCTGAGGCTTTCTGGGAAAATATCTTAAACCGCCATGTTTCCGTCCGGAAGATGGATGAAAACCGCCTGCCGACTCTCTATGTGAGCGAGGATAAAGGTGCGGAAGATAAAAGCTATACCTGCATGGCCGCAGAGGTAAGGGATTTTACCTTTGATCCCGTAAAATACGGGCTGGACGTAAAAACCGGAGCCCGCCTTTCCCGCAGTCAGCAGCTGGTTCTGGAAGCTGCGCATCAGGCAGCCCGATCCGGCGGGTTTTCCGTGAGCCCCCATGGAGAGGGCAAGGCCCTTCCCCTGGAAACCCCGGTGATTCTCGCCTCCTGTCTTGGCAATGAGCTGACCCATGCCCTGCACATGAAATACTGGACGCCGGAGATTCTTTCTGTTCTGAAAGACTTGCCAGAGTTCGAGGCCCTTGGGGAAGACGAAAAGACCGCTCTGGTGAAAGAGATCCGGGAAAGCCTTGCAGGGGATCACAGAAACGAACCGCCGGATACGGCTGTCCTCAACATCGAGGCCAGCCGGGTATCGGCCCTTCTGGGGGTGGAAGGCCCCAATTATCTGGTGGACGCGGCCTGCGCCACCAGCTTTGCGGCTTTAGACTGCGCCATGCAGGAGCTTCTTTCCGGCAGGGCCCATGCGGCCGTGGTGGGCGGCATCAACACCAACCTTGCTCCGGAAACCTTTGTGGGCTTTTCCAAGATGGGCGCTTTGTCCGCCAAAGGCTCCTGGCCCTTTGACGGCCGGGCTGACGGCTTTGTACTGGGCGAAGGGGCTGTGGTCTTTATCCTGAAACGGATGCGGGATGCCCTGGCCGACGGGGATCGCATCCTTGGCGTGATCCGGGGCATGGGTGCCAGCTCCGACGGCAAGGGAAAGGCCATTGCCGCTCCCAATGTGAAGGGGCAGATGCTGGCCATGGGCCGGGCCTTTGAAAACATGAAACGGCCCGCTTCGCCCGAAGCCATCACCTTCCTTGAAGCCCACGGCACCTCCACCCGCATGGGGGATGCGGCGGAGCTTGAAAGTGTGAAGGGATTTTACGGCAAAAACCCCCGTCTTGGGGTGAGTTCCGCCAAAAGCCAGGTGGGCCACCTTCTGGGAGGGGCCGGAGCCACGGGACTTTTAAAGGCCCTTCTCGCCCTGAATCACGGCGTTCTCCCTCCCAACGGGGATTTTGAGGAACTGGGGCCGGTGCACGATCTTTCGGGAACGGGCATCTTTGTGGTGAAGGAGGCCTCGCCCTGGCCTTCAGAAAAAGACCAGCCGCTACTGGCCGCCGTCAGCGCCTATGGCTTCGGGGGCATCAACTACCACTGCGTGCTGGAAGCCCCGACCTCAGACTACAGGCCCCTTCAGAGGGAGGTGTTTCCCGACCTTTCCTTTGATCCCAATGATCAGCGTATCGTGGTGGCGGGCATGGGGCTGGTGCTGCCCGAAACCGCGGATGAAGAGACCTTCATGGCAACCATGGCTTCCGGGAAAAGCCTTCTTACGGAAAAAGCCCATCTGGGCTTTGATGCAAAAACCTATGCGGAAGAAGACAGGGAATACCGCATTCCCTTTCTCAAAGCCGGTCTGTGCAGGGATTTCACCTTTGACGCCATGCGTTTCCGCATTCCACCCAAAAGCCTTGCCTTCATCGACAGAGGGCAGCTCATGGCCCTTACGGCGGCGGACCGGGCCATCCGTGCGGCGGGTCTGGAAGAGGAGCTGAAAACCCCCGCCAACCGGGTCGGGGTGATGCTGGGAACCATCTCCAGCACCCGGCACGTGGAAAACATCCTCCGCGTCCGTCTCGATTTTGTGGCGGCCTGCATGGAAAAAACAAAGGGGCTTTCTCCGGAAAAAAGCGCAAGGCTGGCGGAAGCCCTGACCGCCGTCTTCCGCAAACGCCTGCCGCCCAACACCGAAGACACCACGCCGGGACTGCTTACCAATATTGTGTCCGGCAGGGTGGCCAATGTGCTGAACTGCAACGGCCCCAACTTCACCGTGGATGCGGCCTGCGCCTCCTCGGCCTTTGCCCTGCGCACGGCCATGATGCACCTTGTTTCCGGCCGCTGTGATTATGTGATCAGTGGCGGGGTGGATTCGGCCTTTTACCCTGCGGCCCTTCTCGTTTTCAAACGTCTGGGCCTGCTCTCCAAAGACGGCACCCGGTTCTGGGACAAGGGCAAATCCCAGGGCGTGAACCTCTCTGAAGGGGCTGCGGTGCAGGTGCTGACCACCTATGGAAAAGCCAGGGAAAAGGGCCTTCCCATCTTAGGCGAGATCCGCAGCATCGCCATGGCTTCCAGAGCGGGAGAAAGTGTTTTCGCCCTTTCAGAAACCCTGCTGGCAAGGGAGATTCAGGCGGCCTGTCGGGAAGCGGGCATGCTGCCTTCGGATCTGCACCATCTCGATCCCTTCGGCTTTGGCCACAGAATTCCGGACAGCATGGAAAAGCGGGCCGTGCACATGGGCCTTGACGGCGCCTCCGGCATTTCCTTTGGCAACATCAAGCCGGAATACGGGTATTACAAAGGGGCCAATCCCGCCATCATCCTTTCCCGGCTCCTTCTCATGCAAAAAACCAGAAGAAGGCTGCCCCATCACAGCTTTGATCCGGAAACCACCCTCATGGAAGCGGGCGGCCCTCTGGTGCATCCGGATGCGGCTGAAGACCTCGGCCAGATGCGAAGACCGGCCCTTGCCACCAACCTTCATGGCTTTGGGGGCAACCATGGGCATATGGTGGTCTCCGCCCTGCCGCCCTTCCTCCGGAAAGAAGAGGCGGAAAAAGAAGAAAGGAGAACCGATTCCCTGCGGCCCTCTCTGGTTCTGCCAGCCACCCTTAGCGGGATGTCCGTGCTTCTTTCCGGTCAGGGAGCCCAGAAGGTGGGCATGATGAGAGAACTCTACGGAGCGTATCCTGAAATCCGCAGCCTCGGGGATCAGGCGGAAAGGCTCTTTCAGGCAAAACGGGGAAAAAGTCTCTTAAACCTGATGTTTGAAGGAAAGGGCGGGGATCTCAACCACACGGAAAACACCCAGCCTGCGGTATTTCTCGCCTCTGCCGCCATCCACAGCCTGCTTGTGAAAAAGGGCCTGAAACCCGATGCCTGGCTGGGCCACAGCCTTGGGGAATATACGGCCCTCTTTGCCTCGGGTGCTTTAGATTTTGATGCGGCCTTTTCTCTGGTGCTCACCCGTTCTTCGCTGATGCAGCGGGCCGCAGGGGATTTTCCCGGCAGCATCATGGCCGTGTTCAAGGGGCCGCAGGAGGTGGCGGATCTGATTGCTGCCTTTAATGCCGAAGGGGTGTACATCGCCAACAAGAACGCCCCCGGCCAGACCGTGGTTTCCGGTGAAAAAACGGCCATGCTGCGTTTCGGGGAGTTTCTTACCCAGAAAAGTGTGCTTTTCCGCAAGCTGAACCTTTCCGGAGCCTTTCACACGCCGCTCTTTGCCGATGCCGCCAAGGGCATGGCCAAGGCCCTCTCTCCCCTGCGTTTTCAAACCCAGGCCTTGCCCCGCATCATCTCCAATGTCACGGCAAAACCCTATCCCGAAGATGAGAACGCGGTGAAGGAACTCCTTACCCGGCAGATGGTTTCTCCCGTGGAGTTCATGGAAGGGGTGCGTCATCTTTATGATCAGGGCTGCCGCTCCTTCCTTGAGGTGGGGCCGGGCAATCTTCTGGCCCGTCTGGTCGAAAGCCACCGTCTCGAAGGGGTGACTCTGCGCTCTGCCATTGATCCCAAAAAGGGTGAAACCGCCAGCATGGAGACCCTGCTCACAAGCCTTGGCAGTAAAAATTCCCTTTCGGAAAAAAGAGAGACGCCGCCACAGCCGAAGAACCATACCACCGGAAATCAGGCCCCAATCAGGGGGAATGCCGCCATGAAAAAAGATGAAGACAAAGGCTTTGCCGCATTTTTAGAGGCCAATCGCAGCCGCATGGAAGCCGCCCTTTTGGAGGAATATGAGAAAGAACAGGAAGGCCTTCGCCTGAAAGCCTATGAAAATTTTGGTTTCTACACGGGTGCCGTTTCCATTGCAGGGGTTTCCGTGGGTCTTCCCGGAAGCGGCAGGGCCGTTTTTTCCGACGATCATTTTGACAGCCTCATACAGGGGCAGAATTTCATTGAAGCCCTGGGACAGGAAGAAAAGGACGCCATGTTCCAGCGCAACATCCGCAGGCTGCACAAAACACCGGAAGGCAATGCCCGTTTTGTGGACATCGCCTCCACGGACGAGGTGATCCACCTTGCGGGGAAACTCGGCTTCTTTGATCCGGAAGGGCAATACGGCCTGGAAAAGGGCCAGGACATCAGCATCGCCCTTGCCATGGCCGCAGGTCTGGAAGCCCTGAAGGATGCCCGTATTCCCCTGCTGGAAGGCCAGAGCAGGGCAGGCTCCCGCCTTGCCGGAGAGGAACTGGCCCTGCCTGCATCCATGCAGGAGATGACCGGCGTCATCTTCACCGGCCTTTTCCCCGGATGGGAAACCCTCATCCATGAAATGGAGGCCTTCCAGCAGCACCGCTATCAGGACGGGCCGGGTCGGGCCCTTGAAAGCCTCTACTATGATCTCATGGAAAACATCGGCGAGCGTAATCTTAAGGAAAGGGTGGCGGGCTGGTTCCACGCCATCCGTCCCCTTTGGGAGAAAAAGGAACCCTACCGCTTTGACAGCACCTTCCTCGACAAAATCACCCCCCTTGCCTCGGCCCACTTTGCCAGGCTGATCCGGGCCCGTGGCCCCAATGTGCATCTCAGCGGCGCCTGTGCTTCCACCACCCAGGCCATTGCCGTGGCCGAAGACTGGATTCGCAGCGGCCGCTGTGAGCGGGTGGTGGTGATTGGTTCGGAAACCGCCACGGCCTCGGGTCAGGGGCCCTGGATCAGTGCGGGATTTTTAAGTCTGGGAGCGGCCTCCATTGAAAAGGAAATTTCCAGGGCGGCCAAACCCTTTGATGCGGATCGCAACGGCACCCTGCTGGGCGCCGGAGCCACAGCCCTTGTGGTGGAAAGAAGGGATCTTCTCCGGGCACGCGGCCTTGAGGGGCAGGCAGAAATCCTCGGCACCTTCCTTGCCAATGCGGCCTTCCACACCACCCGCATTGATGTGCCTTATCTGGCAGGAACCATGGCCCGTTTCGTTCGGCAGGTGGAGGCCCGCCATGGTCTTGATCCGGAAAGTTACGCCTCCCGCATGGTGTTCATGTCCCACGAAACCTTCACCCCTGCGCGGGGCGGCAGTGCGGATGCGGAAATTGAGGCCCTGCGTGCGGCCTATGGCCGGGATGCGGCTAAAATCACCATCACCAACACCAAGGGCCTCACGGGCCATACCCTGGGGGCGGCCATTGAAGACGCGGTGATGGTGAAAGCCCTGCAAAAGGGCCAGACCCCGCCCGTGGCCCATCTGAAGAAGGTGCCGGAGCATTTCAGCGATCTGAAGTTCAGCCGTGGAGAAAAGGGAGACTTCCAGTATGGCCTGCATTTTTCCGCAGGTTTTGGCTCCCATTTTGCCCTGCTCATGGTGAAACGCACGGAAGAACGGGCCACGGAGAACAATGCCGCCTATGAGGCCTGGCTTTCCGCCATCTCCGGCCTGGAAAAGCCCGCTCTCAGGATGAAAAACCGGGTGCTGGTTCTGGCAACGGCTCCGGGTTTTTCCGGAGAAAGCCTTCCCGCTGCTGCCGGGGAAAAAGCGTCCGCCCCCCCTGTGAAGGCCAAAACGGTAAAGGCGGAGCCGAAGGCCTCCTCCCGCGTGAAGATTCTGGAAGAGATCCGGAACATCCTTTCCGAGCAGACGGGCTATGGCACGGACATGCTGGCCGAAGATCTCGACCTTGAGGCGGATCTCGGCATTGATACGGTAAAACAGGTGGAGATTTTCTCCAAGGTCATGGGGCATTTTGGCCTTGGGGCCGAAGAGGACGCGCCTTTGCGGGAGCTTTCCACTTTAGGGAAAATCGCGGACTACATTGTGGCACAGTCGGGAGTGGTATCCCTGGACGTAAAGGAGAAGGCCAGCACCGCAGGTGCTTCCGGAAGGGAAGCCATCCTTACGGCAATCCGGGACATCCTCTCCGAGCAGACGGGCTACGGCACGGACATGCTGGCCGAAGATCTCGACCTTGAGGCGGATCTTGGCATTGATACGGTGAAACAGGTGGAGATTTTCTCCAAGGTCATGGGCCATTTCGGCCTTGGAGCCGAAGAGGATGCGCCCCTGCGGGAGCTTTCCACCTTGGGGAAAATCGCGGACTACATTGCCGCACAGTCGGGAGCGGTATCCCTGGACGTAAGGGAGAAGGCCAGCACCGCAGGCGCTTCCGGAAGGGAGGCCATCCTTACGGCAATTCGGGACATCCTCTCCGAGCAGACGGGCTATGGCGCGGACATGCTGGCCGAAGATCTCGATCTTGAGGCGGATCTCGGCATTGATACGGTGAAACAGGTGGAGATTTTCTCTAAAGTCATGGGGCATTTCGGCCTTGGAGCCGAAGAGGATGCGCCTTTGCGGGAGCTTTCCACCCTAGGGAAAATCGCGGACTACATTGCCGCACAGTCGGGAACGCTGCCCCTTGAAGAAAAGGAAGAGGCAGCAATCTCTTCCGCAGGCGCTTCCGGAAGGGAAGCCATCCTTACGGCAATCCGGGACATCCTCTCCGAGCAGACGGGCTACGGCACGGACATGCTGGCCGAAGATCTCGACCTTGAGGCGGATCTTGGCATTGATACGGTGAAACAGGTGGAGATTTTCTCTAAAGTCATGGGCCATTTCGGCCTTGGAGCCGAAGAGGACGCGCCTTTGCGGGAGCTTTCCACCCTGGGGAAAATCGCGGACTACATTGCGGCACAGAAGGGGGCCAGCGCCCCGGAAGAAGACGGAAGGGAGGCGAACCTCCTTTCTGAGATTCCCGGAAGCGAAGAAAGCCACAGGAACAATCCGCCAGATCACACCGAGAATGAAAAAGGACTCTTCCGCTTTGTTCCGGATGTACGCCAGGCTCCTGCGGAAGCAGGCCTCCGCTTTGGCATTTCCGGCCGCAAGGTGCTGGTGACCTTAGACGATCAGGGTCTTGCCGCACCGGTAGTGGAAGCCCTTGAAGCCGCAGGGGCCGTGATTCTCACAGCAGGCCGGAACTGGGGGGATTATCTTTTTGAAGACCGGGATGCGGAAAAAAGCGCCCTGCTCTTTGGAGAAATCGCTGAGACCCATCCGGATCTCTGCGGCCTTGTGCTGCTCCATCCCTTCAACCATGGTGGGGAAGAGGGCAGAGAGCACATGCCCGCCGTCCTTTTTACCGCCATCCACGCCCTGCGGGAGTCTTTAAACCGGCAGGGAGCCTTCATTGCCATGCCCGCCTTCCAGTCCGTGATCTTTCCCACGGCCATGGGTATCCGGGAAGGCGAAATGCGTCCGGATCCGGTACAGGCGGCCTTTTCCGGCTTTCTGAAGAGTCTTGCCCGGGAATTTCCCCATACCCGCATCAAGGTTACGGATTTCGGAGACAGGCGCTTTGACGCCCCCTCCATGGCCAGCCGCTTTGTGAAGGAACTCCTCACCGGCGATGGCCGGGTGGAAACGGGCTTTGTGGGCGATATCCGCTTTCTGCCCACCCTCCTTGAAAAAAAGGCCCAGGGGCAGAAGAACATTCTTTCCGGCTGCACCGTCCTTGTCACCGGCGGGGCAGGAGGCATCACCTTTGAGATGGTGAAGGCCCTTGCGGAGGAAGAAAAGGATGTGGCTTTTATCCTTGTGGGCCGTTCGGATTTAAAGGATTTCACCCCGGATACCGCAGGGCTTTCCTTAAAGGATCTCATGGCCCGTCTGGCGGAGAACATGCCGGGGTTGTCTCCCCTGCACCTGAAAAAAAACGCAGAACGCATGCTGGGCCTGCACCGCACGGCGGAGCGTCTCCGTCTTCTGGAGGAAAAGGGCGTTTCCGTGCGCTATGTGTCTGCGGATGTGACGGATGCTGCCGCCGTTCAGCAACTGGCCGAAAGCTTCCCGGAGGTGGATGCCATCATCCACGGGGCAGGTGTGGAGGAATCCCAGGTCTTTGACAAGAAAACCCTGGATTCCTTCCTTCGGGTCTTCACGCCCAAGGTCAGGGGCATGGCCCATCTGCTGCAAGCCTTCTCCGGCCATGATCTCAAGGCGATTTTCGCCTTTTCCTCGGTCACGGCCCGTTTTGGCAATGCCGGTCAGTGCGATTACACCGCGGCCAACGACATGCTGGGCAAGATGGTGCTGGCGGAGCAGGTGAAGCGGCCCCACTGCGTCACCAAGGTGCTGGCCTGGACAGCCTGGGAAGGAACGGGCATGGCCACGCGGGGCTCGGTGAAAACCGTGCTGGAAAGCCGGGGCCTCACCTTCCTGCCCCTTGAGGCGGGAATCCGCTTCTTCCTTGGGGAGTGCCGCAGCCCTGAACCCTGCGAGGCCGTGTTCACGGGCAAAGACCGGGCCTTTGATCCCGATGGCCTCCTGCCCCTTGCCGGTCAGGGTCCGGTACTGGACGCCTTTCTGGATGCAGGGCTGGAGCCGGACGGCGAAACGGCCCGCTTTGTCCGCACCCTGACCCTGGAGCGGGATCTTTTCCTCAAAGATCACAGCCTGGACGGCGTTCCCCTCTTCCTCGGAGCCACGGGCCTTGAAACCCTGGCCGAGGCGGCCCTTCAGGTGAGCGGCAGGCGCTATGTGACGGAAATCGAGGAATTTTCCATTCCCTATGGAATCAAGCTCTTAAAAAACAGGCCCAAACGGCTGGAAATCCGGGCCAAAGGCCCTGAAGCGGATAGCGTGACTGTAGAAATGCTCTCTTCCTTCACACGGCCCGGCTCTTCGGAAAGCACGGAAACCCTGCATTATACGGGCAGGGTGCAGACGGCGGATCTGCGGCCCGGCGTGCAGCTCATGGCCATTCCCGATCTTATGGGCCTGCGCCATAAGGGCAGCCTCGGGGATCTCATCTACCGGCCTACGCGGCTTTTCATGGACGGGGTCTTCCGCAGCATTGAGTCCGTGGCGGGTTTTGACGGCCGGCAGCTTGTCACCCTGATGCGGGATCCGGGGCAGGGCTTTTTCTTTGCCGGTGTCAGGGGGCCGGATTTCAGAATCCCCGTGGTGCTGCTGGACGCCATGTTCCAGACCGGAGGCCTGTTCAACATGCTGGGAAAAGGTACCCCTGTGCTGCCCTCTTCCTTCAGCCGCATGCGGATTTTTGACATGCCCGAAGCCCGCACCACCTATGTCTGTGTGACGGAGAAAAAGGCGGAACTGGAAAAGACGGATCTCTTTGACATGGCCCTTGTGGATGCCAACGGCCGCCTCATGGTGCGGGTGGAGGATTTTCAGATGATCCGCATTCCTGCGGCGGCGGGATTCTCCCTGGAGGGGGAGGTGGAGGCTTTTGGGGTGAAGAAGGTTTCGTAAGGGGTGAACAGGGGCGGGTTTCCGGGATTGCCGGGCCTGCCCCTTCTTTTTCAGTATGGCGGATTCAGTTTTCAAGACAGTGGCGGAGCAGAACTTCCGGCAGAACGGTTTTGGATATCTTGTCTGCTTTATGGGGTGGAAGGGCTGCTGTCTTCAGGAGTTCGGGCTGCATGCTGACGCCGCTGGTTGCGGATCTTTTTCTTCATTTCCGGTTCTGTCATGCTTCCCCAGGGAATGAAGGTGAACACTTCGCTGATTTCAAAGGCCTCCGAAGGCGGATTCTGGGGCAGGGTCTGGAAAATATAGTGGCGTAAAGCCGTGCGGCGCTGTTGCTCGGCTTCTCCTGCGGGTGCTGCGGATGAACAGTAGGAATCCGCAGTGGAAGAGATGTCCTTTCTCAGGCTGACCGTCAGTCCTTGCAGGGTCGATTTGCGGAAAAATTGCAAGGTATAGTTTTCCATGCCCTTGTTCATACCTGCAGGCGGCCAGGTGCGGTTGGCGGGATCTCCTCCTTTTATAATGTAGTCCAGAGTATCCAGAGGGCCGCCGCCTATCCGGCTCATGACCACAAGATCATCAAGATCCGGAGTCTCTTTTCCAAAGAGAGTTTCAATGCCATAGCGGATGCCAATGAAGCTCAAAACGGTACCGGGGCATGTTTTTTTATAAAAAGCCAGCACATCGGTGAGATGAATGGTATGTTTTTCTCCCTTCTGCAGAACCGTAAGCGGGGGAACTTTCTGAAGGCTTTCGGGATACCTGGGGTTTTCTGTTGCCAGAAGAGGGGGCGCCGCCCAAAGGCAGAGCAGGACTGTGGTGAGAATGATTTTACATGAGCGGATGCGTGTCATGGGGTTTCCTTTTTTTCAGGCCCATGCATCCGGATTTTTCGGGTGCATGGATAAAAATGTTCCGGTTTTCAGGGACGCGGAAGCATTGTTGCCACGTCCCTGAGAACGGTAATACAGGGTGCGGAAAGGTAGCCTCATTCAAAAATCTGGGAGCCCTGGATTTCAATCTGATGCCCTTCTCCGCCATCAAACACCACGGAATAGGGGCCTGCGGGTTTTTTGAAAACAATGTCGCTGGTGCGGGACAGGGTCAGTCGCTGGATTTCCTTTCCGTCTCCGTTTTTGACAATGAGGGTCGTGCCTGCTGCGGAAGATCCGTCGGAAAAGCCCCCTTCGCAGAAAAGGGTGCCGTCCCCGTTGTCAAAGCAGGAAAAGAGGGGGGTATGGGCCAGGGCAGAGAAGGGCAGGGCCAGAAGTCCCAGGGTTAAAGGAAGGGCAAAAAACTTTTTCATGTGCGGTGATCCTCCGTTTTTTATGGTTCAGAATTTATCCTTAAAAATATTTTTGCAGAGCCAAAGAATACTCTGATTCTTCTCTGATCCAGCCATGCCGTCTCATCTCCTGCCTTTGTTCCCATGCTCTTTCCCTGTCTGCTTATCGGATTCCGGACGATCCCTCTTTTTCGTTTCCCCTCCCCTTTCCTCCGGCAGGACAATGCCCAGTTTCCTGTGGCCGCAGGATCCGTTTCCGGCAGAAGGGCAGGAGTCGCAGGCACAGCCCTTTTTCCGGAAAAAAGTTCGCCAGAGGTAAAAACAGGCCCAGGCAATGAGAAGAAAAAGAATCAGGTATTCCCAGAACATTTCAGAGTCCCCCTTCCTTCAGCGCCACTTCCGCCTCCGTCCATGCCGGGTCTTTCACACAGGAAAGGGCGATGGCCGTGAGCAGGGCGAGGATGTAAAAGGCCGCCATGGCCTGAATGCCACTGAGTCCGAAGGCGGAGCCCAGGGTGAACACGGCACTTGCAATGGCAAGGCCGAAGGCCGTTGGGAAGACGATGGAAAAGACCATCCATTTGTAGGAGCCGGTCTGCACCCGGATCATGATGGTCGCCGCAAGACAGGGGGGATACAGGGCAAAGAAGAGGATGAGGGCAAGGGCATGTAACGGCGTATTGCCCGTATCTTTCCCTTCCTGTCCCATACGGGTTTCCAGGGCGAGATTTTCATCCACGCCCTGTTGAAAGAGAACGCCCAGGGTGGCGACACTGGATTCCCTTGCTGCAAAGGAGCTGATGAGGGCGACGTTCACCTTCCAGTCAAACCCGGCAAAGCGGGTGACGGGTTCCAGTGCCCGGCCCAGACGGCCAAAGTAACTGTATACAATGGTGTCTTCCCGGATGGCGGCCCGGAGTCTTCCCCGCTCTCGGGTGAGATTGCGGAGCTCCCGGCTGATGGCCCGGGCTTCTCCGGTTCTGGGGCGCAGGAGAGGGAAAAGCTCGGGATGCAGGGCTTCGTACCGGACATCCACAGCCTGGGAAGCCTTCTGGGAAGAAGCGGCCAGCTTGGCTTCCCGGTAGGTGTCTGCGAGGTTGAGAAAGGAGAGCACCTGGCTTTCCGTTTCAAAGTGGATTGAAAAATCCGTACCTGCCACCGTTGTTTTGAATTCCGCCATGGCCTTTCCCATGTCCGCTTCATAGCGGATCCTGTGGTCTTCGGGAACGCCGGGAAACTGTAGCAGCACATAGACGCATACTGCCACGGCAATGACGATGGTGCCGACCTTCCTGATGTATTCCCAGGTGCGGTCAAGGGTTCTGCGTAACACACCCGTGAGAGTGGGCAGGTGATAGGGGGGCATCTCCATGACAAAGGGTGCGGTCTCCCGTCCCCGGAGAAGGGTGAGGGTCAGCAGTTTGGCCACGATCAGGGCCATGACAATCGTGATGGTGGAGATGAAGAGCATCACCCAGGATGCGTGGGCGGCAAAGTAGATGTTCACCAGCAGGGTGTAGAGGGGGATCTTGGCCAGACAGTTCATGTAGGGCACGGTGAGGATGGTGGCCATGCGGGAGCGTTCATCGGGAATGCCTTTGGTGGCCATGATGCCGGGAACGGCGCAGCCTCCGGTGAACACCCCGCCCAGGATGAAGGGCAGGGTGGACTGACCATGAAGGCCGAAGCTCTGGAACACGCGGTCGATGATGAAGGCGATGCGGGCCATGTAGCCCGAATCTTCCAGAATGGCGATGAGGGCAAAGAGAATGAGAAAGATGGGCACGTAGTTTAACAGGGTGTTGACACTGTCCAGCATCCAGAGGCACAGGGAGCGGATGAGGGTATCCTGCAAAAGGCCGGGGTCGGGCAGCAGGCCCGCCACCGTGGCCCGCACCCAGGCCAGAACCGGCCAGGTGATGTGGGTGAGCTTGTAGCCCTGCACAATGGAGAGTTCATAGATGAGATACACGGTGAACACGAGAAAGAGGGGAGCCAGTGCCCTGTTCAGGAGGATGCGGTCAATTTTTTCAGAGGCATGGATCGTGTTTCTGTCCCGGCTTTCCACGCAGTCTGCCACAAGCTCTGCGGCATACTGATCCCGGCAGCTCACCATATGATCCGCAGGGGAGAGTCCGTTGATGGCCTCAAAGTTTCGGGAAGCCATCCGTGCCCGGATCAGTACGGCTTCTGCTGTTTCATGGTAGTGGCGCAGCAGTTTCACCGCTTCCCTGTCTTCCTCCAGGAGTTTCAGGGCCAGCCAGCGTAAGGGCAGCCTGCCTTCCAGGGCAGGAGAGGCGGCAAGGAGACTGAGGAGGCTTTCGATCTCTGTTTCCAGAGAGCCGTAGTGCATGACAGGGGCTGTCTGTCCTGAGCCTGCGGTCTGGCGAATGGCCTCCCGCAGTTCCGCCTTGCCCTTTCCCCTGCGGCCTATGGTGGGAATGACGGGAATCCCCAGTTTCCGGGAGAGCTTTTCCACATCCATTTCCTGCCCCCTGGCCTTTGCCACATCCACCATGTTGAGGGCCATGACCACGGGAAAGCCCATTTCCATGGCCTGGAGGGTGAAATACAGTCCCCGTCTCAGGCTGGAGGCATCAATGACGTTCACAAGCACTTCCGGCTTTTCCTGAAGCAGAAAATCCCGTGCCACCCTTTCTTCCAGCGAAAAGGAGGTGAGGCTGTAGGTGCCGGGGAGATCCACCACCTCGACTCGGCCGTTTGGGTCTTTGTAACTGCCCGCCTTCTTATCCACCGTGACACCGGGATAGTTGGCGATGTGCTGACTGGCTCCGGTGAGCATGTTGAACAGGGTGGATTTACCTGCGTTCTGCTGTCCGGCGAGGGCGACGAGGATGGGGCTTGTGCTGGATGCCATGGAAACCTTCAGTGGCGGAAAAACCGCATGATAACAAAAAGATGAAAGCCGGAAGCTGGCTGCCGGACATGGGTCGGATCAGGCGCTGCTGCATCAGAGGCCCTGCACTTCAATGAGGGCGGCCTCCCGCCTGCGCAGGGTGACGTAGTACTCCCCAAGGCGCAGTTCCAGGGGATCCCCCAGGGTAGCGCAGCGCACCATTTCCACTTCCATGTTGGGTACAAAGCCGAGATCCAGGAGCCGCTGGCGGACGGCCCCGCTGGCCCTGTGTTTGCGGATACGGCAGCGGCAGCCCCTGCCCACCTGGGAGAGGGGGCCAAGGTTTTCTGAAGCAGGTTTGCAAGCACATGTATTTTTATTCTCAGGATATATCATTTGTCATTCCTCTTTAGTTTTTTACACCAGACAAAAGTACGGAGAGGCTAATTTAGGGAAGACGAAAAGTCAAGGCTTTTTGAGCCGGGAGGATTTTAGACCCGGAGTACGATCCTGCCCCCCTGATCCTGCACCATTCCGCTGAAGGTGAGAACAGCCGCTTTTTACGACATCGCTCCCCTTCCCGCGCTTCAGCAGGGGAAGGGGGGCGGAGGCAGGGGATTCAGGGCAGATGTCATTCGGGCGTGCTGATTCAGAGGAAGCTCCGGTGGAAGCCGGAGCGGGTGGGATTCAGGAGGGGGGGGAATCTTCAGACCAGAATTTCTTCCTTGAGAAGGCAGCAGGCAATGCGGTAGGCAGGGCTTCCGTCTTCCAGGTAGCGAAGATTTTCCGGTTGTACGAGGCGGTTCATGACACAGCCTTCGGGAATCCGGAGAGAGAAAAAATCAGCCTCATGGAGGGGGGGCCTTTGTATCAGGGTATTGTCCCGGATCTCAAAGGCGTGGATGGGATAATCTTCGCAGAGAGGGCAGCGGTAAACCCGGCCGTTGGGAAAAACAAAAAAATTGTCCGCCACAAGGCCTGCGCATTCAAACGGATCTTCGGGAGCAAGAAAGACCCTGGGCCAGGTCACGCTGATGCCGGAGGATGCCACCTCACGGGCCACCTGGGGCACGAGGGATGTCCAGATTTCCCGTGTCACCTGCCTTTGTCCGGGATCCTGCACGGAATTGCCCCGCATTCCCAGAACCTGAATGAAAAAACGGCGGATTCCCAGATCCTTTAAAAGCCGGGGCATGTTTTCCAGTTCATGAATGTTTTCTTCGCTGACCGTATAGATGAGGCTGGTGGCAAAGCCCTTTTCTGCGGCTCTGCGGGCATTTTTTGTGCAGATCTCAAACACACCCTGCCCGCGGATGGCATCACAGGTTTTCGCTGTGGCCCCGTCCAGGCTGAAACTGAAGAAATCCACATCCTGAGGGCTCACCCTGTCCAGAATGTCGTGAAAGAGATAGCCGTTGGAATCGATGGTGACAGAGGCATAGCCCATGGCTTTGGCCGTTTTTACGGCCCGGCTGAGATCCGGATGCAGGGTGGGTTCGCCGCCAAGGAAAATGACATTGGCCGTTTTTTTGCGTTCGGCAAAAAGAGCCAGCCAGGCTTCTATGGTTTCCAGGGGAAGTGTGTTTGCGCCGTGCTGATCTTTGCGGATGTAGCAGTGACGGCAGGAAAGGTTGCAGGCGGTGAGAATGTGGAAAAAGAGGTTGGTGGCCTGGGCCTGAAAGGCGACGGTTTTCTGTTTCATTTTTTCTGATCCAGACGGGTTCTCAGGGTTTCCGTTTCTTCCTTGGCCTTGACCAGTTCTTCATTGGCCAGCCGCAGGCGTGCGGAAAGGTATTCCGCAAAAATTCTGTACAGGAGCAGCAGAAAATCCACCTGCGCATCCCCGCTTTCTTCTCCTGCCATACGGTTTCCGGCGCTGGTATCCACGGCAAGGCAGACCACAGGGCCAAAGGCCCGCACATCCGCACTGCGATCCCGTTTGTCGATGAGCCGCATTTCACCGAAAATTTCACCCATCCTGTGAATCTGGGAGATCTCATGCCCGTTTTTTTCAATGCGAACACTGCCGGAAAGCAGAAAGTACAGCCAGGCATCCTGATCGCCATCCCGGATAATGAATTCGCCATCGACATACTCCCGGATTTTGCTGAGCCTCAGGAGTCTTGAAAGGCTGCGTACCTCAAAGTGACGCAGCGCCGGGATCTGCATGAGCTTCTGGATATTTTCGATATTGTCTTTCAGGTAGCGGCTTTCGATCATGGAAAAAGGCTCCTTTTTTCAGAATTTTTTCTTTAAAGCCCCTTCAAAAAACTTCTGCAACCATAGCCTCTAAAGCCGGAACTGTCCAGAAACAAAGCGGTCTTTGGCCCTGTCCCTGGCCTTCATCAGCCCCTCCGTTTTCCGAGGTCTTTTTCAAGGCCCATGGTCTCAAAGCAGTCTTCAACACGGGAAAAGAGTCTCTTCAAAAACTTGCCGGGTCTGATGGAGACGCTGTGCAGTAAGGCTTTATCGTTATTCTGAATTTTCTGGCTTGAGAGGTTCCGGATCAGCAGAGCCATCAGGGTTTTTCCCCGAAGCAGGAAAATGTATTTTTTTCCAAGAAGTGTCCTCAGGGCATGGGGATAAGCCTCACCCGCCGTCAGGCGAAGCCCTTCTTCTTTTTTCTCCAGGAGTTTCCAGAGACGGGCATCCACACACACATCATTTTCACTGGAATCGCCTTGTGCCGCCTCTTTATGCACAGATCCAATCCTGAATCCGCAGCCTCCACGGTTGGTTGGCTGTGCGGACTAACCCTGGCGTGTGCCATGATGGCGTTTATGTGTCGATAAAATTCAGAAATAGCGACATTGCCGCTTACCCATGTCGATGGTGTAAACATCAATCCCTCAAAGGCTTATTACGTGTCGATAATATGGTCTTATTTCGACATCAAGCAATTGACATATTCAAAATCTTGACCTATTTTGGCTGATCCGTCCTTATTTGTCGATAAAAGGAGTACTTGTAAACATGAAATGGCATGCGGACCAGCCCTACAACGACCTGCCCCCCTTGCCGCCTTCGGTGGAAGTGATCGAAACCATAACGATTCTCAAGGCCTGCATTCCGGCCAGGGCCGCCCTTGCAGAACTGAAACAGGCGGGGGAATTGTTGCCGGATCAGGGTTTGCTGATCAATCTGCTTCCTTTGCTTGAAGCCAGAGACAGCTCGGAAATCGAAAATATCCTGACCACCACGGACAAACTATTCCGCCATGCCCATCGGGAAAGCGGAGCCGATGCGGCCACCCGTGAGGCACTGCATTACCGAACCGCTCTGCACCAGGGGTTCAGGAAGCTCCAGGATCGCCCCCTGTCTACGTCAACCGCCATCGAGGTTTGCAGCACCCTGAAGAATCAGGAGATGGGGCTTCGCCGCTTGCCGGGAACTGTGATTGGCAGTCAGGTCACAGGCGAGGTGATCTATACGCCGCCCGCAGGCGAAACCCTCATCCGGGATCTCTTGAGCAACTGGGAACGCTTTATCCATGCGGAAGATGACCTGGATCCCCTGATCAAAATGGCCATCAGCCACTACCAGTTCGAGGCCATTCATCCCTTTTATGATGGGAATGGCCGTACCGGGCGCATCCTCAATGTTCTTTATCTGATCGAACAGGGGCTGCTGACCTTGCCCATACTCTATCTGAGCCGCTATATTGTGCAGAATAAATCCGCATACTACCATCTCCTGAATCAGGTGACGCAGAAGGCAGAGTGGGAAGAATGGATTCTTTTCATGCTCAAAGGGGTTGAGCAGGTATCCCGCTGGACCTGCCTGAAGATTGCCGCTGTGCGGTCATTGATGGAGCGAACAAGGTGCCACGTTAAAGAAAAGCTGCCAAAGATCTACAGCCACGAGTTGATGCAGCTGCTTTTCGAACAGCCCTATTGCCGGATCAGCTCGCTGGTGGAGCGGAATATCGCCAAGCGGCAGACGGCATCGGTTTATCTGAAGCAACTGGTGGACATCGGTGTTCTGGAAGAAGAGACCTGTGGCAAGGAGAAAGTATTCATGCATACCAAGCTGGTACGGCTGATGTCCCAGGACAGCAACAGGATCCTCCCCTATCCGGCATCATGAGCTGCTTCATTTTTCTGGCGGATCGCTTCAGGTCAGGGAGGTTGTATGATCAGATTTTATATTTGCCAGTGGGCAGCCGTAAAGGGTTTCTCTATGTCCCTTTGGGCGTGATCATTTTTCAGGCCCTATTCTGGACTGCAAGCCCGCTGATCAAGCTTATTGTTGCTGTTGTCGTACTGATTATCATAGGCAGGGCAGTCAGAATGCTTTTGAACAGATACGTCAGCATTTTCAGTACCATTGTGTCATGCCATGTATTTTTCCCTTGAAAAGCAAAACACCGTTTTTTTAGAAATTTTCCTACCCCTCCAGGCACCCCTTGGTCAGGCTGGTGTCAAAATTCAATTTGATTACCACCTTACCTCAGCCATGCAATCCCAGATTTTGCCCATGCAGCATTGAACCCATCGTTCCCACGCTCCAGCGTGGGAATGCATCTTGAGACGCTCCAGCGTCTTGAGTCCCGGAACACTGCCATGACCCAAAAGCCTGTAGGGCGTCCAGAAACCGGATACGCTTCATGTTTTGGTCTGGGTTGTCCCGGTGCTTCGATCATACCTCTTTCCCAGAGAAAGGATTGCCGAGGATACTGGCCCTGGGCGCAGGAGCGCCCGGTAGGGCGTTCCCACGCTGGAGCATGGGAACGATAGCTGAAGAAAGATGGTAATCAGAAAATTCGAAGGATACTTCCCGTCAAAGCAGACCATACAGAAACCATCCACCTTTTTCTCATGCCTGTGGCCTTCCAAGGCCCTCTAAGGAAAGACAGTGCGGGAATCCAGCCCCAGATCATCCCGTATTTCCTGGGTGGGCTGGATGAAGGTGCGGCCCACGTAGTGCTTGCGGATCATGCCAATTCAAAGGGAATACCTGAAGCTTCCGTGTAGCTGATGGCCGCATACATGCCGGAATCGGGAAAGGGCATGACGAGATCGGCCTTAACCGGTGCTTCAAGTGCCAAAGCCCTGCCGTTGAAAAATGATCTGTCAGGAATTGTCGCAGCCTTCCTGTAAACTGTCTTCAAAAGCGGTTCTGGCCTGTACCGGAAAAAGGCCGGAACCTTTTTGTGGACGTTTAAAAAAGAAGGCATTCCATATCCTTTCCGGGCTTGCCACTTCACTGAAGGAAGCCCACCGCATCCTCCGGCAATGGATGCATGGAGGGCGATGATGACGAAATACCGCTTCATGGAGAAAGCCCTGCTTTAAGCTTTCTTTCGATCCTGTAATGATTTCTATCCATAAGGATGAACGGGCCACCCGCCTTCCCAGAGTACCCATTCCCATTCTGTGCTGGTGATGCGTTTGTCCCAAAACTTATTTTTAGAACCAAAAAAACTCAGCATAAAGCCTGGGCTGTACGGGTTTTTTAAGAAGGTGCCAGCCCCACTTTTCCCTTGGCTTTTTTGAGACTCCCGTATAAACAGAAAACATTCACACCTGCACATGGGGCGGACTTTCTGCTGTCTCCGTGTTTTGATTCCAAGGAGCGTTATCCATGAGCAACGCCACCAGTCGTCAGTGTCTTATTTTGCAGATGCTTCCCCGTGAGCCGAGAAAAACGGACACCGCAAGCCTGGAACAGAAACTCAGGGACAGAGGGATAAACATTCATCGCAGAACCATACAGCGGGATCTCGAAGGACTGTCAGAATTCTTTCCCATCGGCTGTGATGACAGCGACAAACCCTACGGCTGGTACTGGACGAAAGAAGGCGAAACCCTTCATTTTCCCCAGATGGATCCGGTGACGGCCTTTTCCTTCCGCATGATCGAGGCCTTTCTGTATGCGGCCATGCCCCCTGCGGCCCTGAAAACTCTGGAGCCCCATTTCCGTATGGCGTCCAAAGTCCTGGAGGCTTTCCGGGCCGAATCCTTCCGCGCCTGGCCAGACAAGGTGAAGATTTTAAGCCGCACCCAGCCCCTGAAATCGCCCCACATTGATGCCACCATCCTTGATACGGTGTATGAAGGCCTCATGGAAGGAAAGCGTATTCAGGCCAGCTACAGAAAGCGGGGTGAAAAAGCGCCGGTGGAGTACACCATCAACCCCCTGGGCATCGTACTGCTGGATTCGGTGATTTACCTTGTCTGCACCATGCGGAACTACCAGCGCATGGAGGACGTGCGTCAGCTTGCTCTTCACCGCTTTCTTTCCGCGACCCTTCTGGAGGAACCGGGCCTTGTTCCCGAAGGGTTTTCCATGCAGGGCTACATTGACAGCGGAGCCTTCACATACCTTCAGGGAAACCAGCCCATGGCCCTTGAGTTTCTGATGGAAAAATCCGTGGCAACGCACCTCTTTGAAAGCCCCCTTTCCGAAAATCAGCGCATCACGATTCATGATGAAACACGGGTGAAGGTTGAGGCCACGGTGCTGGACACGGCCCAGATCCGCTGGTGGCTTTTGGGTTTCGGCCCCCAGGTGGAAGTGCTGGGGCCGGAGTGCCTGAGGGAGGAGTTTCGGGGAAAAGCCCTGAAAATGGCTGCATCTTATACGGCTTAAAGCGGGAGGTCAGAGAAGATGAAATTTTATCTCGCACTTTTGTTGGGCATTATCATTCTGGGTATTTTGGGAATATTGCTGGTTTTGGATATCTCTGGTAGCGATTTAAAATTTTTTGGCCGATCTTTTTAGTAAAGGGGGTAAAGATGCTGTCCGAAAAAAAACGAGCTGAGTGAGAAATTTATAGATGCAGTACCTAGTCTCTGTTGACATTTGATCAGATAGCAAGCCATTTCAGATAGTTATCAATAGCTTGCGACTGTGTAGGTGGGTGTAACTTCTTGTAATCAATGTGGTTAATCAAATTAAAAAAACGAAATGTAAACAGAGCCTAACACGTACAGAGAAAACTCGATAAAATTTTCGAAAGCCATTACTCTTTCCTTCAATTTTAAGGTATAAATATGAATACAAAAATTTCAATAGCTGAATTTCTTGCCCATCTAATAGTTGTAGACAAACAGATCCATTCAAGCGAGATGACAATTCTTGAAGAGTTTATGGTAAATTATGAGTTTGAGCCATTCCATAGAGAAGGCATATATAAAATCCTTGGTGATGCAGATGATCAAAAACCTTTTGAAGAAACACTTAAACAGCTGAAAGATATCACTATCGATGAACACTATATATTGAAACATAAGACAATGAAAATTTTTTGTGTGAATGCACATATAGATACAGCTGCGAGCAAACTAATTAAAAAAGCTACGGAATATTTAAAATGGGATGTTACAGAAATGCAAAATTTACAGCGAGTCTATTACGATGAAGTTATGAGTTCAATTGAAAAAAATCGGGCACAGTTCCGATCTGTTGATAATTGGAAACGATTTAAAACGCAATTCAAAGCTACTTTTGCAACGGGTAAAAAAAGAACTCAGTTAAAAAAAGAAGTTCGTCGAATGACCTTGACTGGCCCGGAGTATACTAATGCAATTTTAAAAAGTGCGACTATCGCTGAAGCTGATGCTCGATTTTTAGAAAATATTGTCATCAATGACAAGTCTAAAATTGCTACGATCATTTCTTCTATTGAAAAAATTATTGCTAAAAATGAAAGCTCTACCAATGAAAAAAAGGAGGTTCTTGACTCATTAAATGAATTTTACAAGTTTATCAAAACGGATGCTCAGGCTTCTCTACAAGAAAATGAAGCTGTTCTTAATGCAAAGAAAAGAGCGATGAATTTTTTTACTATTTCCTTCTTAGGACGGACAAAAGCAGGGAAAAGTACTTTGCACTATGTTCTCACAGACGAAGGGAAAAATTTCATAGGTAAAGGATTGGAAAGGACTACCAGATACAATAGGGTATATGAATGGGATAATCTTCGTATTATTGATACTCCAGGAATTGCTGCTGCTGAAATTGGAGGAAGAAGTGACGAAGAAATTGCACTCAGTATTGTTGATGAATCAGATATTATTTGTTATGTGGTAACAGATGATTCTATTCAAGCAACAGAGTTTGCATTTTTAAAACAGATACGAGATAAAAATAAGCCGGTTATTATTCTTCTTAACAATAAGAAAAACATCCAGCCTCTTCCTTTCTATAAAAAGTTCATTAATGATCCTCATGAGTGGTTCAACAGCAAGGATAGTGAAAATATAAATCGGAGTAAAATTGATGGACATATTCACAGAATTACCCAGTATGTAAATGAATACTATGATAGCAAGTGTCTGAAGATTATACCTGTTCATCTTCTTGCCGCTAAAATGTCAAAACTGAAAGAATTTGAAAAAGATTCGGACATCCTGTTTGAAGGATCTCATCTTAATGAATTTCTTGATTATCTTCGTGAAGGAATTCTTGCTTCAAGTAGTATTCGACGGTCTCAAACAATTATTGATGGTGCAAGCAGTAATTTTAGCAAAATATTGTTGGCAGCAACAGAGCACTTAAAAAAATTAGAAGCTCTAAACAATAAGGTTGAGGATAAGCAAAGAGGGCTTAACGATAAAATTGAAAAATCTGAGACAGATATTAAGAATAAAATCAATAGAAATATCAAAGTTCTTTTTGATGAATTGAGAGAGTTTGCGGCTGGTTTTTCTGAAACTAACTACGATGCAGGTGATTCACTTAGTAATAGATGGAGCAATGTTTGTAAAAACGAATTTGATATTGACCAAAAACTTAAAAATGCTACGAAACAACCATTTATTGCACTCTTAGAAGATATTAATGATGATATGAGTGACCTGATAAACGATCTTGGAAATTTTATTTCAAGTAATTTTGACGATATTGGTTCTGGTGGAGATACTTTTAACTCAAAGAGACTTATGAGTGGATTATCGGCTGGGTTGGGGGCTGTTGGTACTGTTTTAACTCTTTTCCTTGGTGCATCTAATCCAATTGGTTGGGTTGTAATAGGCGTTGGGGCTTTTGTCGGACTTCTTTCATCGCTGTTTAAATCAAAAGCAAAGAAAATTGCAGAAGCCAAAGAAAAAGTCCGCAATTCTCTGTATAACTCGTTAGACAAGCAGAAATCGGATATTTTAGAGAAGATTGACGATTATACGAAAAAGGGCACAGAGAGTATTCAAAATAACGTAAACACAACTTTGGAAGTTATAAAAAAGACGCTTTCGGAGTCAATAAATATAGCTTCAGAGTTTGTGAATACCTTAAATGGAAAATGTCGTACCCTTGATATATACTTTGCCCAGAGAGTCGTCGATTATTTAACGGATAATGAGTGTAGTGATATTAGCAGTAGTTACGGAAAAGAAATTTCTGTTGATCGTGTTTATGGAAAATATTTCACCATCAAATCAAATAAAACTATCGCTCAAAAAGATCTTGATAATTTGAAAGACCTCCTTCAAAACAGCAATATAACCATTACAAAATAGGAGCACAAAATGAAACAAAAATTTGAATTCCCGGAAAAATCACTACGATTGCAAGAAATTAAAGATGTATCTTTTCGTATTCTTGACTCTGATGACTCTTATGTTGAGCTGGGTAAAAAAATAAGAAGTGAGCTAGATGAAGTTCAGAAAGAAACGAAACTGACAGTTGCATTTGTTGGACAATACAGTGCTGGAAAATCAACTATTATTTCAGCACTTACAGGTAATAACCACATTAAAATTGATAGTGATATTGCTACGGATACAACATCTGAATACGAATGGAATGATGTCGTTCTTATTGACACACCTGGACTTTATACTGGTCGTAAAGATCATGATCGTATTACAGAAGAAAAAATCAAAAAAGCTGATATTTTAGTTTTCTGCTTAACATACTCTCTCTTTGACAATATCTTACTCGATAATTTCCTCAATCTTGCATTTGAAAGAGGATATGTTTCAAAAATGCTTCTTGTGGTTAATAAGATGTATAGTGAAGAGGGTGAATATAATGAATTGGTGCATAATTATAGGTTCTCTTTGCAAAAACAATTGGGCAGCTCACATTCGCTAGATATATTTCCAACAAGTTTCATAGCTGCACAATTCCAAAGAGATGAAGATCATGAGATTCAAGAGTTGAGTCATTTTGGAGATCTTATTGCAAATCTAAACAGTTTTATTACAAATAAAGGTGCACTTTCAAAAATTACAACACCCGCACATATACTGATTGACAATATGGAGCGTGGCATAATTGATGTAAATTTTTCAGAAGACAAGCTTTTTTTCGATCTTCTTTCAAGAGCTGAAAGAGAAATTAAAAAAATTAAAGTTTCTTCTGAATATTTTTTTCGAAATGAAATCAACTCATTGAAAAGTAGAATTCAAAGAAGAGGTATTGAATGTGCTACTATGGTAGGTGGGGCTGATGTGAGTGAGATTGAAAACAGAATCAAGAGTTCTTCTGATGAAATTTCAATGTGGTGCGATGAGATAAGTAAACAGATACAAATACGTCTCGAGGCTTATGAAGAGCAATTGATTGATGAATTAGCAAAAATAAGCAAAAGCGAAACAGCTTCTATCTGCTTTAAGGATGTTTCGGGGGAAAATATTTTATACAATGCTAAAAATCGAAGTGCAACAATTGGTAGTGAACAAATTAATTCTCTGAAAAATATTTTGGGGGCTGGATCAAAGCTTGTCGGAAATGCTGCAAATGGTGTTAAGGCTGGTTCTGGACTGCTTACTCCTACAGGTGCAGCAGGTAGCCAATTGCACTCAGCAGTCTTATCTGTTGGAAAATTTTTTGGTGTTACCTTTAAACCTTGGGGTGCAGTAAATATAGCAAAGAATATTGGTAATGTTGCTAAGGTTCTCGGCCCTGTTACTGCTTTTCTTGGTATTGCTATGGAGGTTATGGATGCACAAAAAGAAAAAGACGCTGAAAGGTTAATTAAAAATGCTCAGATTGAGATAAAAAAACTGTTTAATGATAATGCTGAAACTGTTGTTTCTCAGTTTAAAGAAAATTTCGGGAATGTACAGCAGGCACTTTTTGAGGCTAAATTATATGAAATATCTCAGTTAAGAAAGTCCAAAATATCCTCAACTAAAAAACTATCCGATACAGCTAAAAAGCTTAAAAGACAGATAGATCTTTTGAAGGAACTTGTGAAGTGAAATAACCTTTCCGTTGGTGCGACCGCTATGCGGACACACCAACGGAGGTGTTCAGAAAGCCGATAGGTCGGACCGCTTTGCGCTCCGACCTATCGAAAGCCGGATGCGCTTCGCTCTCATAGCCCTGACAGACGTCGCGCTCACGCGCTCCGCCTATCAGGCCCATGGAGCTGACACCGCCTGGGGTCTCTTTTTACCGCCCCAAAACGCCTTTTTACCCCTCCAGACACCCCTTGGTAAGACTGGCATCAAAATTCACAGGGTACTTCCCGTCAAAGCAGGCCATGCAGAATCCCTCCCCCTGCTTCTCAATGCCCGTGGCCTTTACAAGGCCCTCGATGGAAAGATAATGCAGGGAATCCAGCCCCAGATAATCCCGCAGCTCCTCCACGGTTTTGCTGGCAGCGATCAATTCTCCCTTGCTGGAAAAATCGATGCCATAGACGCAGGGGAAGCGGTGGGGCGGGCAGCTGATGCGCATGTGCACCTTCCTCACCCCCAGCTCCCGCAGGGCCTTTACGCGGGTTTTGGCCGTGGTGCCCCGGATGATGGAATCTTCAATGATAATGATGTCCTTTCCCCGGAGCACTTCTTTGACGGGGTTGAGCTTCACCCGCACCCCGAAATCCCGCATCTCCTGGGTGGGCTGGATAAAGGTGCGGCCCACATAGTGGTTGCGGATCATGCCCATTTCAAAGGGAATGCCCGAGGCTTCGGCATAGCCGATGGCCGCATACATGCCGGAATCGGGAAAGGGCATGACAAGATCGGCCTTGACCGGCGCTTCCAGGGCCAAAGCCCTGCCGTGGGCCTTGCGGGTTTCGTACACATTCTTTTCAAAGATGGTGGAGTCCGGCCGGGCGAAATAAATGTACTCGAAAATGCAGAAATGCCTTTTGGGTGCGGGGTGGGGATTGAAGGAGCGGATGCCGTCCTCATGGATGATGACAATCTCGCCGGGATCCAGCTCCCGGATGAACTCCGCCTGCACAAGATCCAGAGCGCAGGTTTCCGAAGCCAGCACATAGCGGTCGTTGAGTTTTCCGAGACATAAGGGCCTGAAGCCGTTGGGGTCTTTCATGCCGATCAGCTCCCCGTGGCTGGTGGCGGCCACAAAGGCGTAGGCCCCTTCCAGTCGTAAGGCCGTACGGCACAGGGCCTCTTCCAGGGTGGCATTTTTCAGGTTTTTGATGAAAAGATGGATGGCGATTTCCGAATCCATGGTGGTCTGGAAGATGGAGCCTTCATCCTCCAGTTCCCGCTTCAGGATATGGGCGTTGACGAGGTTGCCGTTGTGGGCCAGGGCATAGTGTCTGCCCTTGTGCTGCACCACAAAGGGCTGGGCATTAAGAATGTTGGAGCCGCCGGTGGTGGAGTAGCGTACATGGCCGATGCCCGTGCCACCGCCCAAAGAGAGGATGTCCTGTTTTTTGAAGATATCCGGAACCAGCCCCATACCCTTGTGGCAGAGGATGGTCTTGTCCCGGCTGACGGCGATGCCGCCGCTTTCCTGGCCCCTGTGCTGCAGGGCATAGAGTCCGAAATAACAGAGCTGGGCGGCGTCCGGATGCTGATGGACACCGAAGATGCCGCAGGCTTCCTTTGGGCGATGGCAGGTCATGGCATTTTTCCTTATTGATGATAATCCTGCAGGGCGCGGACATCCGGCGCTCCCTGCTGCAAGACCGTTACGGCATGGCGGATGGAGCGTGCGCCTGCCATGGTGGTGGTATAGGGCACCTTGAACTGGAGGGCCGCTCTGCGGATCTGGTAGCCGTCCTCCTGAATACGGGTGTCGTTGCTGGCCGTGTTCACAATGAGCTGAATTTCTCCGTTCTTGATGGCGTCCACCACATGGGGTCTGCCGATGGAAACCTTTTTGATCATGCGGTTTTCCACGCCATTTTCCTTGAACCAGGCGGAGGTTCCACGGGTGGCGGTGATGGAGAAGCCTAAAGAGGCAAATTCTTTGGCAAGCTTTAAAGCCGCAGGCTTGTCCGCATCCTTCACACTGATGAAGACACAGCCCGAAGAGGGAATTTTCTGCCCCACACCGAACATGGCCTTGGCAAAGGCCATGCCGAGATCCCTGTCCATCCCCATGACCTCACCCGTGGATTTCATTTCAGGGCCGAGCAGGGTGTCCACCTCGGGGAAGCGGTCAAAGGGCAGCACCACTTCCTTGACGGAATAATGGACGGGAATCACCTCTTTCGTAAAGCCGATATCGCTCAGTTTTTCTCCCAGCATCACCCGTGTGGCGAGCTTGGCCAGGGGGACACCCGTGGCCTTGCTCACAAAGGGAATGGTGCGCGAAGCCCTGGGGTTTACCTCCAGAACATAGAGATCCTCTCCCTGAATGGCATACTGCACGTTCATGAGTCCCACCACCTTCAGCTCTTTCGCCATGGCCTTGGTGGCGAGGGTCACCTCTTCGATCATGGCGGCGCTGATGCTGTAGGGAGGCAGCACGCAGGCCGAGTCTCCGGAATGCACACCCGCTTCTTCGATATGCTCCATGATGCCGCCGATAACGGTCATGTCACCATCGCAGAGGGCATCCACATCCAGCTCCACCGCGTCGGAGACAAATTTGTCGATGAGTACGGGATGGCCGGGGGAGGCCTCCATGGCCATGCGGGCAAAGGAGAGCAGGGCCTCATCATCATATACGATTTTCATGGCCCTGCCGCCCAGTACATAGGAGGGCCGCACCACAACGGGATAGCCGATGGTATGGGCCACTTTCAGGGCGGCTTCAGGAGACGTGGCCGTGCCGTTGGGCGGCTGCCGCAGACCGAGCTTGTGCAGCATGGCCTGGAAAAGTTCCCGGTCTTCGGCCCGGTCGATGCTTTCCGGCTGGGTGCCGAGGATGGGCACGCCTTCGGCATGGAGGGCTGCGGAAAGGTTGAGGGGGGTCTGACCGCCGAACTGCACGATAACCCCGTCGGGTTTTTCCTTGGCAATGATGTGCAGTACGTCTTCCCGGGTGAGGGGCTCAAAATAGAGCTTGTCCGAGGTGTCGTAGTCCGTGGAGACGGTCTCCGGGTTGGAGTTCACCATGATGGATTCCACTCCCAGCTCCCGCAGGGCAAAGGCCGCATGGACGCAGCAGTAGTCGAACTCAATGCCCTGCCCGATGCGGTTGGGGCCTCCGCCCAGGATCATGACCTTTTTTTTCTCTGAAATCCGGGCTTCGCATTCCGTCTCCCAGGTAGAATAATAATAGGGTGTGGCGGCCCGGAATTCTGCGGCACAGGTGTCCACCAGTTTGTATACCGGTGCAAGGCCCAGGGCTTTGCGTTTTTCTGAGATCTCCTTTTCCTTCACGCCCGTCAGCCAGGCGATCTGTACGTCGGAAAAGCCCATTTCCTTGGCCTGAAGGAGCAGTGCCCTGTCCATGGCGGAACCTGCGCTGCGGATTTCTCCTTCAAAGGAAACCAGCTGACGGATCTGATGAAGAAACCAGGGATCAATGGCGGTCAGTTCATGGATGGCCTCCACACTCATTTTCTGACGGAAGGCTTCCCGGATGAAGAAAAGGCGACGGGAGTTGGGGGTGGAGAGCTTGTGATAAAGTTCGGCCTGACTGGGATTTCTGCCTTCAAGGTCTTCCATGTCCCGGCCATCGGCACCGAGGCCGAAACGGCCGATCTCAAGGCTTCTCAGGGCTTTCTGCAACGCTTCCTTGAAGGTGCGGCCGATGGACATGGTTTCCCCGACGCTCTTCATCGCCGTTGAGAGCACGTCCGGGCTTTCCGGGAATTTCTCAAAGGTCCAGCGGGGAATTTTGACCACACAGTAGTCCAGGCTGGGTTCAAAGGCGGCGAGGGTTTCGCCGGTGATGTCGTTTTTCAGCTCATCCAGGGTGTAGCCCACGGCCAGCTTGGCCGCGATTTTGGCAATGGGATAGCCCGTTGCCTTGGAGGCCAGGGCCGAGCTGCGGGACACCCTGGGGTTCATCTCCACGATGATCATGTCCCCGTTTTCCGGGTTCACGGCAAACTGCACGTTGGAGCCACCCGTGTCCACGCCGATTTCCCGGATGATGGCAATGGCCGCATCCCGCATGACCTGGTATTCCCGGTCGGACAGGGTCTGGGCCGGCGCCACGGTGATGGAGTCCCCCGTGTGCACGCCCATGGGGTCGATGTTTTCAATGGAGCAGATGATGACCACGTTGTCGGCCCTGTCCCGCACCACCTCCAGCTCGTATTCCTTCCATCCGAGAACGGATTCCTCGAGCATGACCTGGGTGATGTGGCTGGCATCCAGCCCCGCCTTGGCGATCTTTTCCAGCTCTTCCATGTGGTAGGCCACGCCCCCGCCCGTACCGCCCAGGGTGAAGCTCGGACGCACGATGATGGGAAAGCCGATTTCCTCTCCGATGCGGCGCACCTCGTCCAGGGTGTGGGCAAAGCCGCTTCGGGGGATACGCAGGCCGATTTTGTTCATGGCATCCCGGAAACGTTCCCGGTCTTCGGCCTTTTCAATGGCCTCTATGGAGGCACCGATCATCTCTACCTTGTATTTTTCGAGAACGCCCATGCGGGCAAGGCTTAAGGCGGTGTTGAGTCCGGTCTGTCCGCCCAGGGTGGGCAGGATGGCATCCGGTCTTTCCTTTTCGATGATGCGGGCCACGGCATCGGGGGTTACAGGCTCGATATAGGTGCGATCCGCTGTGTCCGGATCTGTCATGATGGTGGCGGGGTTGGAGTTCACCAGCACCACCTCGTAGCCTTCTTCCCGCAGGGCCTTGCAGGCCTGGGTGCCGGAGTAGTCAAATTCGCAGGCCTGGCTGATGATGATGGGGCCTGCGCCGATGATCATGATTTTATGGATATCCGTCCTTCTGGGCATGGAAGTCTTCTCCGTTTTCATAAAAGGGGGCAGACCCCTTCAGTTGATTGTTTTACCGTTGTTTCCATTCCGTAACCATCTCAAAAAAATCCCTGAAGAGATAGTGGGCATCATGGGGACCGGGGGAGGCTTCGGGATGGTACTGCACCGTGAAAACGGGAAGATGGTTGTGGCGGAAGCCTTCCAGGGTACCATCATTGAGATTCACATGGGTGATCGTGACCAGAGAAGGATCCAGGGTGGTGAGATCCACGGCAAAGCCATGGTTCTGGCTGGTGATTTCAATACGGCCTGTGGCTTCGTTGCGTACGGGCTGGTTGCCGCCCCTGTGGCCGAATTTGAGCTTGAAGGTTTTGCCGCCCATGGCCAGCCCCAGAAGCTGGTTGCCGAGGCAGATGCCGAAGATGGGTTTAAAGCCCAGCAGTTCCCGGATGGTGGAGACGGCATAGGTGACGGGTTCAGGGTCTCCGGGGCCGTTGGAAAGAAAGATGCCGTCGGGATTCAGGGCTTTCACCGTGGCGGCGGAAGTGTCTGCGGGCAGTACCAGCACCTCAAAGCCTGCGGTGTCCAGAGAACGGAGAATATTGTATTTTACCCCAAAATCAAAGGCCACCACGGTATGGGCCTTGTTGTTTTTCCAGAGAGCGGTATCCAGATTTTTTCCGGGAGGGATGGAGATGCGCCGCCCGTCCCGCCAGAAATAGGGCATCTGGGTGGAAACTTCCCTGGCAAGATCCTGGCCGGCCATGGAAGGCAGGGCACGGGCCTTTTCCACGAGAAGACTGGCGTCACTTTCCTTTGTGGAGAGGACGGCCCGCATGGCGCCTTTTTCCCGCAGATGCCGGGTCAGGGCACGGGTATCCAGCCCTTCAATGCCCATTACGCCCTGGGATTTCAGGTAGGCCGCCAGAGAGGACGTGGCGCGGTGGTTGCTGTAAAAATCCTGGTACTCCTTGACAATGAGGGCCGATACCTGAATGCGGTCGGACTCCACGTCTTCGGGGTTCACGCCATAATTGCCCATGAGCGGGCAGGTCATGGTAACCATCTGTCCTCTGTAGGAAGGGTCTGTGAGAACTTCCTGGTATCCGGTCATACTGGTATTGAATACCACTTCGCCGCCGATCTCGCCCGCACCTGTAAAGCTTTTACAGGCAAAGACGCGGCCATCTTCCAGGGCCAGCAGTGCTTTCATGGAACCCCCTTGCGTGGAAACGGCGCACTGTTTCCCTGAAGGAAAAAGGCGCCATTGTTCACAGAAAAAGTATTTTTGGGCAGAAAGGATCATGCCATAAAGAAAAACCTAACATGGTTAGCACCAAAAAATATCTGTGTAAAGTATGGAATTCTGGTGTCTTGAAAATAATTTTACCTGTCACGCAAAGACCGGGGCAAAAACGGTTCAGGCGTTTCGGGTTTGCGCAGGAGCTGGCATGAGACCCGGGGCTTTGCGTGAGCAGGTATTTTTTTTGGACTTTCTGCCTGGTTATCCCATGGGGGTATTGGGATGCAGATCCCAGACGCCACAGGGGCAGGCACCGGCACAGAATCCGCAGCCAATGCAGGTGTCAGCGTTCACGATATAGGAAAAGGCGCCCTTTCCCTCCTCTTTTCTGGAGATGGCACCTCTGGGGCAGACCGCCACACAGATGCCGCAGTCCCGGCAGTTGCCGCAGGAGGCACACTGGGAGCCGCAGCCGCCCAGATCTTCCTTGGGCCCGATGCGGGGATCGAAGTACTCCAGATGCACCCTCTCCAGTTTGAGGATTTCCCGGGAATCCATTTCCGGAAGCCGGCCTTCGGTCATGTCGCAGATGGCCTGGGCCGCCTTGCGGCCTGCACCGATGGCATCGGTAATCAGTCCCTGGCCCACCATGTCGCCGATGGCAAAAATCCTCGGATCCGTGGTCTGACCATATTCATTGACCGTCACCCGCCCCTTTTCCACCACCACACTCTCCGGCAGAAAATCCAGTACCGGAACATCGCCGATGGCGGCCACAATGGTGTCCGCAGGAATCAGTTCCCCGTCTTCCAGCAGCACGCCTTTCTGGGTGAAGGCCCGTGTGAAGCAGGGCCAGCGGAATACGGCACCGGCCTTTTCCGCCTCTTCCCGTTCCACACCAAAGGCGGCAGGCTTCTGGATGTCGATGAGGGTAATGCTTTCCGCTCCCAGTCTTTTGGCTTCCGTGGCCACGTCACAGCCCACATTGCCCGCACCGATAATCACCACGGTTTTTCCGGGACGGATGCTGTTGGCCTTGGCCTTTTCCAGAAACTCCAGGGAGGAGATCTGGCGCTCCCCGCCGTCCACAGGAAGAAGCCTCGGTCTGGACGCGCCCGTTGCAAGAATCACATAATCATGATCCGCCCGGAGCCGTTCCACATCCTTGCGGGTGAGATCCTGCTTGATGTGGATATGGGGCAGCACCGATGCGGCCCGTTTCAGTTCCTTGGCCAGCACCTCTTTGGGAATGCGGGACTCGGGAATCACGGAGCGCATTTTGCCACCCAGCTCCTTGCTCTGATCCAGCACCACCACATCGTGCCCTTTGACCCGAAGCTGCCAGGCCACGGAAATACCCGCAGGCCCCCCACCGATGACGGCGATCTTTTTCCCGGAAAGGGGCGGAAAAACGGGCAGGCTTGCGGCAATGGAGGCCCTGCCCAGGGGCCGGACATCCACAGGCGCCATGAGGGCGCTGCCCCGTGTGCAGGCTCCCATGCAGGGATTGGGACAGAGATAGCCGCAGACCGTGGCGGGAAAGGGGGTGTAGCTCAGGGCCATGTTCACCGCCTCGTCCATGCGGCCTTCCCGGATGAGCTGCCAGCGCTGCTGCACGGGAATGCCCGTGGGGCAGGTGCCTTCGCAGGGAGCCTTGAATTTCCGGTTTTCCCAGACCGGAACAAAGCGGCGCAGTATACCGGTGGTGATCAGGGGAATGGGGCTCATGTCGAGATCGGTGAGATCGCCGATCAGCCCCCCTTTGCCCAGCTCGCTGTCCCAGATGCCGGATCTGAAATCCGCCATGGAGCGGCGGGAAAGCTCCCGTTTTTCCATGGGAGAGCGGGCCGTGAGGCACTGCCAGTCTTCCCGTATGGCCAGCTTGTCGTAGAGTTCGGGTTTCTGGATCTTCAGGAGAAAATCGGAAAGGCCCTTTTTAAGCCAGAGCCAGTCTTCGTCCTCAATCACCGCCATGCGGGCGTCGGCCTGACTGAAGCCCGCCATGGGGCCCCGGAAAAAGACCTGACCGCCCACCATGCCCACAAGGGGTCTGTGGCCGAGAATGTTGCCCGCATTCTGGGGCTGCCATCCGCAGATCACGGCCCTGCCGCCTGCCATGAATTCCCCGAAAAAATCGCCTGCGGAACCCAGCACCCAGAGTTCCGGCGGGGCAAAGCGGGGGTTGCGTTTGGTCATGGTCATGCTGCGGGAACCTACGGAACCCGCCACCCAGACCTTGCCCTGGGCCATGCCGTTGCAGGTGCCGTTGCCCGCGTTCCCGTGGATGAGAATGCTGGCTCCGGCATTGAGCCAGCCCGTATCCTCGGAGGCCGGTCCCATGACCTCAATCTCTGTGTTGGGATAGCCGAGGCTGCCCAGGCGCTGGCCCGGTGTGCCCTTTACCCGGATGTGGACGGTTTCCTTTGCTTTCCAGAGCCTGCCGCCGATGCCGTGCTGGCCTGCGGCCCGGATGTCGAGCCTGCGGATACCCGCCTCAACGGCTTCCTGGACATGCTCTTCCAGCAGCCGGGATTCGATACGGATGCCGTCGGCATCCTTGCCTTCTATGATGAGCGTTTTGGGTTTCTGCATGGTTTTCTCCTACACCACATACCGGATGCCGAGGCGTTCGGCAGCATGGAAGTCGTTGATACCCAGGGCGTCGGACATGCCGATGGGCAGGGAGGTGGAGCGGCCCAGGGGTGCCAGGATCTTGCGCAGTTCCATGTCAAAGGCCAGATACAGATCCACCACCCGTTCGGCTACCTTTTCCGCATCCAGCCTGCGGTAGATTCTCGGATCCTGGGAGGCAATGCCCTTGGGACAGAGACCGATGTTGCAGATGTTGCAGCGATCCTGTTCGGATCCGAGGCAGCCTGCGGCGGCCTGCATGATGTATTTGCCCGTCTGGACACCGGAAGCACCCAGCATGATGAGGGCCGCCGCATTGGCGGCAAGGTTGCCGTTCTTGCCCACACCACCTCCGGCAAAGAGGGGGATTTCGTTCTGTTTGCCCACCTTCACCAGGTTGAGATAGCAGTCCCGGACATTGGAGGCGATGGGATGGCCCATGTGGTTCATGGACACGTTGTAGGCGGCTCCGGTGCCGCCGTCTTCCCCGTCGATGGCAAGACCCGCCGCATAGGGGTTGCGGGTGAGGTTGTTCAGTACGGCAAGGCTCGTCGAGGTGGCGGAGATCTTGGGATAGACCGGTACCCGGAAGCCCCAGGCCATGCTCATGCTCTGGATCATCTTGGCCACGGATTCCTCGATGGAATACTGGGTCTGATGGGTGGGCGGGCTGGGCAGGCTCACCCGTTCGGGAACCCCCCGGATGGCGGCGATGAGCTTGTTCACCTTGTGCCACATGAGCAGCCCCCCGTCACCGGGCTTGGCGCCCTGGCCGTACTTGATCTCGATGGCGCAGGGATCCTCCTTCATTTCCGGAATGGCATGGATGATCTCATCCCAGCCGAAGTAGCCGGAGGCGATCTGAAGGATCACATATTTGAGAAAGCGGGAGCGGAGCAGCCGGGGCGGACAGCCGCCTTCGCCCGTACACATGCGGACAGGCATGCCCAGCTCCTCGTTGAGGTAGGCCACCCCCATCTGAAGTCCCTCCCACATGGGCGGTGACAGGGCACCGAAGCTCATGCCGCCGATGACCAGAGGGTAGATTTCCCGTACGGGCGGCATCCATCCATGTTCTCTCTGGTGTTTCAGCGCCTGCTGCGGTTCCAGCACCCGGCCCAGCAGGGTGTTCAGCTCAAAGGTGTGGCGACCGGCATCCAGCGCCGGGTCTGTGAGCATGGAGATGCGGATGAATTTGATCTGATCGAGAAGCCCTGCGGGATCGTTGCGCCGACCGCCCCGGCTTCTCGGCTGGCCTCCCTGGTTGATGTGAAAGCGCAGCTTGTCTCCGCCTTCATTGCGTTCGGGGAGGATGGCATCATTGGGACAGACCATGGAACACATGGCGCAGCCCACACAGGCATAGGCCGGGCTGGTACGCTGGCGGATGCCGTAGCGGATGGTCTGGGAAGAAGCGGGTTTTTCCGTAAGGCCAAGGCCTGCGGTGATTTCCCGTTTACGGAAAATGCCCATTTCAATGGCGTTGACCGGGCAGACAGCGGTGCAGCTGCCGCAGAGGGTGCACTTGTCCTGATCCCAGCGGATCTGCCAGGGGAGATCCGCAATGCTTAAGCTTGACGGGAGAATCTGTCCGTTTGCCGACATACCGAAACCTCCTTGCGATCCGGGCCCACCATGGCCATATCGAGGTGCATGGGTTGAAAATCCTTGGTTTTGTCCCGATCCGGGATCACCGCGTCCAGGCCGCAGACTTCCGAGGAAAAGGCCCAGATACCGGGTTTGCCGCCCACAATGCCGGGGCGGAGCTTCTTGCTGTCCTGGGCCATGAAGAGGGTGCCGTCCGGCAGGTTGCCGATGACGCAGTTGGGCCCGTCAATGATGAGTTTGCGGCAGCTCTGCTTGAGTACCCGCAGCAGTTTTGCATTGGGATGCTTGTCCATGGCCGCATCGGGAAGGGGGGTGATGATGTGTTTGTAGGCATCCAGGGGCAGGTTCAGAAATTTTTCCATATAATGCAGGATATGGACAAAAACCTCGGAATCTGACTGGAAGCCCATGTAGCCCTCAAAGCCCCGGGATTCGAGAAACTCCTTTACGGGAATGAAGGCCGTGTTCTCCCCGTTGGTCATGGTGGCAAAGCCTTCCAGGAAAAAGGGATGGCAGGCGTAAAGGTTGATGGCATAGTTGGTGTTCTGCCGTCCCTGGGCCAGGATGATGCGGGCCGTGATGCCGTGGCGGTCGAGATCGAGATACCGGCCTACGGTGAGGGGATCTCCGATCTCCTTGATCATGATGACATCGGGCCAGAAGGAAAAGACGATCATATCGCCTTCGGCCTCGCCCATCTGCCGGAGGCGGAGGCGGGTTTCCATGAGGCGGCGGTGTTTTTCCGTCTCGGAGAGATTTTCCCAGGTGCTGGGATAATCATAGGCCCGGATGAGATAGATATCCCGCTTCGGGGTGCCCGCAGGCGGGGTGGCGGGAAGCCGGATGCCCATGCGGTATTTGGTCATGAACCCGATGTCCATCATCAGGGCATCAAGTTTTTTCAGTCCTGCATCCGTGAAAATACCTGAAAGAATGGGTGCGCCTTTAACGGCGGCAAGGGGTCCTCCGAGATCCCGGAGGAACAGTCCCACGCCGGAACCGTCGTGTCCTTCCCGCATGGTGTCCAGGGCTTCCAGGGCCTTCATGGGAGAAAGGGGGGTGTCACTGGTTATGGCAAATAAACGGCACATATGGGGGTCTCCTTCATGAAAAAGGCTTTGTGGCCTGTCGCTTCTCCAGGCCTTGCCTGGTTTCTGGCGATATTGCATGAACGGTGCCAAAACCTTGCTCTGGTTTATTTTTATGATTTTATTTTAATAAAAACAAGTTTTTATATGAAAGATTCGGATCTGAATGTCCGTTTTTTCAGGAAAGATAAAGCGGCCTTTTTTGCAAAAAACGCTGTTTTTGTGATATCGGCTACAAAAATGTTATTTCTTGAAACATGTGCCGGACAGGAGCAGGGTGCTGGGGCGATGAAGACAGCAAGGGGACGGGTGGATGCACGAACCCGAACGGCGCAAAGGCTTAGACTCTTTTAAGGTCTGTCCCTGGGGCGTTCGGGTTTTTTTAAGGGAAGCAACAGAATTTCCGGGGCTCAGGGTTCAGGCTTTTTTCCCGGTATACAGGGTGGCCACCCCCAGAGTCAGGGCCTTGTAGCTGACACTTTTGAAGCCTGTTTCCTCCAGAATCCGTGAGAAGGCAGCGGGTCGGGGAAAGGCGAGAACCGAGTCCGGCAGGTAACGATAGGCGAAATTACTGGAAAAAAGCCCCCCGATAAAAGGGAGAAGGGTCTGAAAGTACAGAAGATAGAGCCTGCGGAGGAAACCTTCCGGCGGGGTGGCCAGTTCCAGAACCGCCAGACGGCCACCGGGTTTCAGGCAACGGAAAAATTCCTGAAGGGCCTTTTCCCTGTCCTGAATGTTGCGGATGCCAAAGGCAATGGTGATGGCGTCAAATGTCCCCTCCCCGAAGGGAAGCGCCAGGGCATTCCCGGCCTGTAGCATGATGGAGGCCTCCATGCCTGCGGCGCGGATTTTTTCCCGGCCGATCTCCAGCATTTTTTCTGAAAAATCCAGGCCCGTCACCCGGGCATCGGAATGCTGGCGCAGCACTTCCATGGCCACATCCGCCGTACCGCAGGCCACATCCAGTACCTGCCCTTTCCTGGGAAGGGCGAGGGCATGAACGGTTTTGCGTCGCCACAGGGTATCCTGACGCAGACTTAAAAGCCGGTTCAGAAAATCATATCGGGGGGCAATGGTATCGAACATGCTCTGGACAAAGGGAATTTCTTTCTTTTTCATTGACAAGACCGCCATGCGTATTAGTTTGGGCATCGTTATCGGGTGTGGAAGGCTGTACGGTAAAAATAAGGATGGTTTGTCTGTCTGTCCTTACAGCAGATGCAGCCCGGGCCTGTACAAAAATACGTGAAAAGCTGAAGATTCAGCACCTAGCATATTCCATGGGGATATGCAAAACAAACATACCTGGGCCTTTGGCCCGGCCTGACGAGCGGGTAAATGATGGCGGAAAAACGAGATTATTACGAGGTTCTCGGGGTGAGCCGGGAGGCGGATGCGGATACCATTAAAAAGAGCTACCGCAAACTGGCCATGAAATATCATCCGGACAAAAATCCGGGGGACAAGGAAGCCGAAGACCGTTTCAAGGAGGCCTCGGAGGCCTATGCCGTGCTTTCCGATCTGGAAAAACGGAAAATTTATGACCAGTATGGTCATAAGGGTCTTGAAAACACAGGGTTTTCCGGCGCAGGTGGGTTTGACGACATCTTCTCCAATTTTGGGGATATTTTCGAGGAATTTTTTGGCTTCGGGGGACGCAGGGGCGGGGGCCAGCGCAGCCGCAGGGGATCGGATCTCCGCTATGACCTGGAAATCGAGTTTTCCGAAGCGGCCTTTGGGGCCGAGCGGGAGCTGGAATTTGAAAAGCTGGACAACTGCAAAGCCTGCGCCGGTGATGGCTGTGAGCCGGGATCCGGCCCCGAAGTCTGCCCGCATTGCCGGGGAACGGGCCAGTATGCCCAGACCCAGGGCTTTTTCACGGTACGCAGCACCTGTCCCTATTGCAAGGGGGCGGGAAAGATTATCCGGAATCCCTGTTCCAAATGCCATGGGCGTGGCCGTATTCCCACCAAAAAGACGGTTTCCGTACGGATTCCCGCAGGCGTGGACAATGGCTCGCGCCTGCGCCTTACGGGGGAGGGCGAACCTGGGCCTAACGGGGGAACCAACGGGGATCTTTATGTGTTCATTCATGTGAAAGACCATAAGTTTTTCCAGAGAGAAGGCAATGACGTTCTCTGTTTTGTGGACATTTCCATGGTGCAGGCGGCCCTTGGGGATACGATAACGGTGGAGACCCTGAAGGGTGAAAAAGAACTGGAAATCCCCAGGGGTGCCCAGTATGGAGATACCTTCCGCCTGAAAGGGGAGGGGATTCCCTCCCTGCGCACGGGACAGCGGGGAGACCAGATCATCCAGGTTCATGTGAAGACCCCCACCCATGTGAACAAAAAGCAGGAAAAGCTTTTACGGGAATTTGCCAAACTGGATGAGGAAAAGTTTACCAACAAGCTGAAAAACCTTTTTAAGGGCATCTAACATGTATGAGCTTCGGGTAATGGGGGATTTTGCGGCGGCCCACCAGTTGCGCAATGTGACGGAAAAATGTGAGAACCTTCATGGTCACAATTTTCAGGTGGAAGCTGCTGTGGTGGGAGAGGCGCTGAACGAAGCCGATGTCCTCCTGGATTTTGGCCTGCTGAAGACCTGGCTGCGGGAAATTCTTTCCTCTCTGGATCATTGTTTTTTAAACGACCATCCCGCTTTTGCGGGGAGCAATGCTTCTTCCGAGAAGCTTGCCAGATTCATTGCCGAAAATCTTCAGGAAAAACTCCTTTCCCATGATGGGGCGTTGCGGGTCAGGCGTATCCGGGTATGGGAATCTTCCAAGGCCAGCGCGGCCTACTATCCGGAGTGGTCAATGTCAGGCCTTGACGGCTGACCTCAGGCCCTTGTGTCAAGGTAAAAAACAAATCTGAAATATACGGCAGGGCGGGATCCTTAAAAGGACATCCTGCCCTGTTTTTTTGGGGGGCTGACCCTTTTGAGGTTTGACCTGTCTCCTGCCCTGAAAAAAACTGTACCCATTGAAAAAGAAAAAAACTGTATCTGTTTTTTTTCTGCCAAAGGCATAGGGTAGGGTTCATGAAAACGGAAACGCAGGATAAAAAATACCGTTACGAAGAAATCCATGAACGTATGGTGCGCATGGTGGCCAAGGGGGTGTACCGGCCTGGAGAGCGGGTGCCTTCCATACGGGAGACCAGCCGCAGCATGGGGGTCAGCCTGAATACGGTCAAGCAGGCCTATCTCCTGCTGGAGGATCAGCGTATTCTCGAATCCCGTCCCCAGTCCGGTTATTATGTGCGGCCAAGGGGCTTTGATCTGCCCCGCCAGCCCGCCTTTTCCGGGCCGGATCTGTCCCCTGCGGCCGTGCCTTCGGATCACATTGCCTCCCAGATCCTGCACCATGTATCCGATCCCCGCATGGTGCAGTTCGGAGCTGCCATTCCCGCAGAGGAGTGCATCCCTTCGGCAAAGCTTTCGGCCATAATGGCGGCCCAGTGCCGTAAAAGCAAAACCGAAAGCACGGCCTACGCCATGCCGCCGGGGAGTCTGAAGCTGCGGGTGCAGATTGCCCGCAGGCTCACCCTTGCAGGCTGCGACCTGGATCCTGAAGAAATTCTCATCACTTCCGGTGCCTGTGAGGCTGTCTTTCTGGCTCTCCGGGCTTTGTGCCGTCCCGGGGATACCCTCGCCATCGGATCTCCCATCTATTTCAATTTTCTGGAGATGTTCCGGGAGCTTTCGCTAAAAATTCTTGAAATTCCCTCCTCGCCGGAAACCGGGCTCTGCCTTCATACCCTGGAGAGGGGGTTGCAGACCCGTAAAATTGCCGCCTGTCTGGTGATTTCCAATTTCAACAACCCCCTTGGAGTCACCCTCACGGATGCGAAGAAGGCCGCACTTGTGGCCCTTCTTGCCCGCCATGGCGTTCCCCTTGTGGAGGATGACATCAACGGAGACCTTGCCTTTGCCACGACAAGGCCCTCGGTGGCCAAAGCCTGGGACAGGGAAGGGCGGGTGCTGCTCTGCGGCTCTTTTTCCAAAACTCTGGCTCCCGGATACCGGGTGGGATGGCTGGCCGCAGGCCAGTTTCGGGAAAAGGCGGCAAGACTCAAGATGATTTCCACTCTGGCCTCGGCCACCCCCACCCAGCTTGCGGTGGCGGAATTTCTTCATTCCGGGGGCTATGACCATCACCTGCGTCATATCCGTAAGCTTTACGCAAAAAAAACGGTGGACATGACCGAAGCCATCCTCCGTTACTTTCCTGACGGTACACGCATCACAAGGCCGGAGGGCGGGTTTACCCTCTGGGTGGAAATGCCGGAAGCCTGTGATGCCATGGTGCTTTATGAGAAGGCCCTGAGTGCCAAGATCAGCATTGCGCCGGGTACCCTTTTTTCCACCACAGACCATTACCGTCACTATGTGCGCCTCAATGCGGCGGCCTGGGCTGAAGAAAAGGCCTGGGCGGTGGAGTGTCTTGGCAGACTGGCGGCCTCCCTGAACAGCTCCTGAAAAGACCGTCACAGCTCAGGCCAGCGTCCGGAACCGTCTTTTTTTCCTATTTTTCTCTTTCGGAGTTCACCATGCGCAACATCCTTTTTTATGCCCTTACCGTTCTGATCTGGGGTTCTACCTGGATTGCCATCACCTTTCAGCTGGGTGACGTTGATCCCATGGTTTCCGTGGCCCTGCGTTTCACCCTGGCGGCCCTGATGCTGCTCACTTTCTGCGTCCTTGCCCGGATCAATCTGAAATTTTCCCTAAAGGCCCATCTGGCCATGGCTGTTCAGGGATTTTTTCTTTTTGCACTCAATTACTGGTGTTTTTATCGCTGTGAACTTTTCATCCCCAGCGGTCTTGCCGCCGTGCTCTTTTCCACCATTGTGCTGATGAATGTGGTGAATGCCGCCCTGTTTCTTAAAAACCGGGTGGATATGCAGGTGATCTGGGCCGGTGTCCTGGGCCTTTGCGGTATTGTACTGGTGTTTCGTCCGGAACTTCAGGCCTTTCACCTGTCGGACAAGGGCTTTGTCGGTGTTCTGCTCTGCCTTGCCGGTACCTGGCTGGCTTCCATCGGGAATATTCTTTCCGCCCGTAACCAGAAAAAGGGGCTGCCCATTCTTCAGACCAATGCCTTTGGCATGGCCTATGGGGGGCTGTTCATGCTGTTTCTTTCCCTTGTTTTGGGAAAAAACCTGATGCCGCCCCTCACGTTTTCCTATCTGGGAGCTTTGGGATATCTTGCGCTTTTTGGCTCCATCGTTGCCTTTGGCTGCTATCTCAGCCTTGTGGGCAGCATCGGCCCGGAGCGGGCGGCCTATGCCACCCTGCTTTTTCCCATTGTGGCCCTGTTTTTTTCCACCTTCTTTGAGGGCTATCAGTGGACGCTTTCCGCAGCCTGCGGTGTTGTCCTGATTCTCGGAGGGAATTTTCTCATGATGCGAAGAAAAAAACCGGAAAGCGCAGAAACTCCCGCAAGCCTCTCCCCGTCACTGCCGGAAACCGCTGTCCTGGAAAAACAGGCGGCATGATCCAGAGAGCAGCGTTTTTCCGGTTCTGACATCCGGAAGGACGCTGTTCTTTTCAGGGCAGCAATCTGTAAAAGCGTTCAGGCTTCATGGCCCCTGCCAGTTCATCCAGCCGCCCCTTCAGGGCCTTGACCTCATCGAACCCCCGGGTGCGCAAAAAGGCGTAGCCCATGGCCGCACGGAAACCCGAAAGACAGAAGGTGATGATGAATTTGTCCCTGGGGAGCTCCTCTACCCGATCCGGCAGTTCGTGCAGGGGAATGTGCCGGGAAAAGGGAAAAGTCAGATGATCCCGCTCTTCCCGGGTTCTCAGATCCAGAAAGATAAAATGGGGGTGGTGAATGAATTTTGCAGCTTCATCCACCGTGATACCGTATTCACCCGCCACAATGAAATCAATGTCCATCTCCCGCAGCACATCCCCCAGGGACAGGGGTTCGTTTTCCGATAAAAGCGGCGTACCCATCATGGATCTCCCTTCTTTTGGTCTCGTTTCCGGAGCAGGCAGGGGCTGTATCCTGCATTTTCAGGCTTCTGTCCGGTAAACCGGAAAAAAGCGGTCTGCGGAAAACAAAGCAAAAGACAGGCCATCATCCCCTGAAACGGCTGCCCTGACGGCTGTCCCGTGTTTCCAGAAGGGCCAGAATGCGTTTGCGGGTTCCCTCCTTTTCCATGGCCCAGAGCGGGGCCACCAGCTCGTCCACATGGGGATCGCCGGTCAGGCGCTGGATCACCATCTCCGGTGGCAGCAGCTCCAGAAAGTCACAGACCGCCTCCACATAGGCCTCTTCTTCCATGCAGTTATACTGTCCGCTGCGATAAAGCGCTTCCAGAGCCGTCCCTTTTACCACATAGAGCAGGTGGATCTTCACACCGTCAATGCCCATGGCGGCCAGGATTCGGGCTGTTTCCCGCATTTTTTCCGGATCTTCTCCGGGCAGACCGAGAATGACATGCACACAGATGAAAATTCCCCGGTTCCGGGTGAGGGTTACCGCCCGCTCAAAGGCTGCAAAATCATGGCCCCTGCCGATGCGGTTCAGGGTGTCATCGTGTACACTCTGCAAGCCGTATTCGATCCAGACGAGGATCCCCCGGCGCACATAGCTTTCCAGAAGATCGAGGATGGCGTCATTCACGCAGTCCGGCCGGGTGCCGATGGAAAGTCCCACCACGCCTTCTACGGCCAGGGCCTCATCCCAGAGGGCCTTCAGCCGTTCCAGGGGGGCATAGGTATTGGTGTAGCTCTGAAAGTAGGCAATGAATTTTCTGGCCTTGTAGCGCCTGCCCATGTTGCGTTTGCCTTCCAGGATCTGCTCGGTCACGGAACGGCCTGTACCGGCGGCTCCTGTTCCCGATCCTTTGGGATTGCAGTAGATGCAGCCTCCTGTACCGAGAAGCCCGTCCCGGTTGGGGCAGGTCATGCCCGCATCCACACTGATTTTCTGTACCCTTTCTCCGAAATGCCGACGTAAAAATGCGTTGAGATCATAAAAACGTTCATGGTTCTGACGCATATGCTGCACACTCCCCTACGGATATGAAAAACGGAAAACGGAAGGATAAGCACCACCTTCCGGACATGCCCCGGGGTGCCGTCCTTTGGCCTGATGCGCTTATCATTTGACTTATCCCGCCTGCTTTGTCTACTTTAGCGTATCAGAAAAACAGGATCTGAAAGGAAAATCCCATGCCCACCATCACCTGGTATGGTCATGCCAGTGTTCAGGTTGAATCTTCAGGAAAACGACTGCTGATCGATCCCTTTTTTAAGGGCAATCCTTCAGCCCCCATCGACCCGAAGAGCATTACCCATGCTGATTGCATCCTCATTACCCATGATCATGACGATCATCTGGGAGATGCCCTTGCCATCGCAAAACGAACCGGTGCGGCCGTCATTGCCATCTATGACCTCATCTGCCACCTTGTGCGCCAGGGACTTGCAGCGGAGAAAGCCTTTGGCATGAACATCGGCGGCAGTCTGAGCGTGGACGGTATCCGGATTCGCATGACCCCCGCCCTTCATTCCGCAGGGATTGGTGCTCCTGCGGGATTTGTGGTCACCCTTCCCGATGGCTTCACCTTCTACCATGCAGGGGATACGGCCCTTTTCAGTGACATGGCCCTCATCGGCAGGCGGCAGTCCCTGGATCTGGCCATGCTGCCCATGGACGGTCGCTTCAATATGGATGCAGAAGATGCGGCGGAAGCCTGCCGCCTTCTCGCATGTCGCCAGGTCATGGCCATGCACTGGGGTACCTTTCCCGTTCTGGCAGCCGATACCCGTGCCTTTGAAAAAGCGCTTCGGGAAAAGGTGCCTGCCACCCGTTTTCTTGCCATGACGCCGGGGATTCCCCTCACCCTTGAAAAACGCTAGATTCCTGAGAAGGCTGCCCCAGGGAAGGCGGAACGGAAAAGAAGAATGAGGGGGCAGGCCGAACCTTCCTGTTGATCCGAATTTTACTCCACAATGTCCTTTGCAAGGCGTATCCATGAAGGATTTTTTCCTTAAAGTACTGTTTTGGATTCTGTGCAGCCCCATGCTGTTTTTTCCCAGGCCGGGGTTCTGTGATTCTCCTGCGCCTGCTTTTCAGGCGTCCTATTTTCAGCAGAGCGGCTGTGCGAGTCAGCTTCTGCTGAAACACGGCAGCATCATGCTGCTTATCGATCCGGTAACAGGCAGCATCCTGGACGCCAATGCGGCGGCTGTCGCATTTTATGCCTATCCGGATCTTGTTGGGAAAAATATCAAGGAGATCAACCAGCTTACGCCCAAAGAGGTGCAGACGGAAATGGAAAAGGCCCGGAAGCGGAATCAGAATTTTTTCACTTTCAGGCATCTTCTCGCGGATGGCCGTATCCGGGATGTGGAGGTGTCTTCCTATCCCGTGACCTTTCAGCAGAAGGATCTTCTGTTTTCCATTGTTGTGGATGTGACGGAGCGTATGCGTGCGGAAAAGGCCCTTCGGCAGAAGGATTTTTTCATCCGTATGCTCATTTCTTCGGGTCTTTTTTTTCAGTTTTTGCTGATTCTTATGCTGTTCAGAAGCCGTCAGAAGCGTAAGCAGGCGGAGGAAAGGCTGCGGGCCATTCTGGATCACAGCCCCATGCTGATTTCAGAGATGGATCTTTCCGGTCGTTACCTGCTCTGTAACGAAAAAACCGTCCAGTTTTTTGGTAGAGATCTGGGATCCCTCACAGGCAAAAGTTTTCAGGAACTGTTTCCCCGGGAGGTTGCGGAACGTTTCATGGAGCGCATGGCCGAGATCCGGCGCAGTAAAGCCCCGCTTTTTGTGGAAGATACCCTTGAAACCCCCCGTGGGGAGCGATCCTATGAAACCGTTCTTTTTCCCCTTTTTGATGGTCACGGAGACATCCGTTCCATTGCCGGGATTTCCCATGATGTGACGGAGCTGCGCCAGAAGGTTCAGGAAAAAGAATGTCTGGAGACCCAGCTCATGGATGCCCAGCGCATGGAGTCCATCGGTATGCTCGCCGGAGGCATAGCCCATGATTTCAACAATATTCTTTTTCCCATCATGGGCTATGCGGAAATGCTTCTGACGGAAGTCGGGGAAGACCAGCCCCAGCATAAAAAGCTGGAAGAAATCTACAGGGCCGCCCTGAGGGCCAGGGATCTGACCCAGCAGATTCTCATGTTTTCCAGAAAGGAAAGTCATGAGACCCGGGCTTTGAAAATGCAGCCCATTGTCAAGGAGGTGCTGAAGTTTGTTCGTGCCACCATTCCCAGCTCCATTGAAATCCGCCCCTATATTCAGAACGACTGCCGTCCGGTCAATGCGGATCCCACCCAGATTCACCAGATTGTCATGAACCTTGTCACCAATGCCTTTCATGCCCTGGAAGACCGAGGGGGCGAAATCTGCGTTTATCTTCAGGAGGTTCAGGTTGACCATCCCCACCGTGTGCATCCGGAGATGCCCCAGGGAAACTATGTCCGGCTCAGTGTTTCGGATACGGGTATCGGTATTTCCAGGGTCTGTCTGGATAAAATTTTTGATCCCTTTTTTACCACCAAACCCAGGGGCAAGGGTACGGGGATGGGGCTGTCTGTGGTTCGGAGTATTGTGCAGCGCTGCGGAGGATTCATTGCCGTGGACAGTGAGGAGGGAAAGGGCAGTACCTTTCATCTCTATTTTCCTGTGGTTCAGAGTGCTGTCTCCATGGAACGTCCCCCGGTGCAGGAGGGGCTTCAGCGGGGCAGGGAACATATTCTGCTGGTGGATGATGAAAAGGCCATCGTGACCCTTCAGGAAAAAATCCTGGAGTCCCTGGGATACCGGATTTCGGCCTGCACGGACAGCCATCGGGCACTGGCCCTTTTTCACGAAAATCCCCAGACCTATGACCTTGTTCTCACGGACATGCATATGCCGGGAATGTCCGGCGACAAACTGGCCCAGGCCCTTCTTGCCATACGTCCGGAAATTCCCATCCTCCTCTGCACGGGCTTCAGTGAGCACACCTCACCGGAGACACTGGCTGCCCTGGGGATCCGGGGGGTTCTGATCAAACCCATTACGGCAAGGGATCTGGCGGCAAAAATCCGTGAACTGCTGGATGCCTCACCCTAAGCGGATAAAATCCCCAGCAAGATCCTGAAAGAAAATTCCAGGCTCATGTGGTACTTCAGGCGGTAACAAGCATGGAAGGGAAGGGAGATGCACGACAAATGGAATTTTCCGGGAAGCCGATGGTGGAAGGTTGATTTCCACACCCATACCCCCAGATCCGATGATTACGGTGGGGATAATGCCTCCCTTAAGAACATCACAGCTGAGGACTGGCTGCGGAAAGCCATGGAATCCGGCCTTGATTGTGTGGTGGTGACCGACCACAACACAGGGGGCTGGATTGATGACTTAAAGGCTAAAAACAGGGAACTTCGAGATCGCGATACCAAACCTGACTGGTACAGGGACCTGACCCTTTTTCCTGGGGTTGAGATTACGGTTGCCAACAGCAGCAGCCGGGTGCATCTGCTTGCGGTTTTTGACCCTGCTTGCGACAGTCAGAAAATAACGGCGGTTTTAGGAAAATGCGGGATCGACGAAGGGTTTGGAAATGATAAGACCACATCCACGATGAAGGGTTTTGTCGATACGGTTCGCAAGATTGCCGAGGCAAAAGGGATTGCCATCCCGGCGCACGTCGATGGCCCAAAGGGCTTGCTTGAGGGTGTCACAGCCCTGACACCTGAGCTTGAAAAAAGCCTGAAAGCTGTATCTGCCGCAGAATTATGTGATCTTCACAAATACGACAATGCGGAACCCACCTTGAAAAAGGCGGTTGAGCGTCTTGCAAAGGTGGCCGGTTCCGATGCCCATCAGCCAGACCATATCGGGAGGTATTTCAGCTGGCTCAAGATGAGCCGTCCGTCCATCGAGGGTTTGCGACTGGCATTGATGGATCACGAGTTGTGCGTAAAAAACCAGGCTGAAAACCCGAATCACCTGCCTGATCTCTTCTTGTCGAAGCTTACGATCAAGGCCATGTGCCACTGCGGCCGTATCCCTGGTCAACCCTTCGTCACCCCCTTGCATCCCCATTTTAATGCTGTCATCGGCGGACGAGGAACCGGAAAATCCACCCTTATTGAATCCATCCGTATTGTTTCACGCCGTGATCAGAATCTGGAGATCGAAGCCCCCAGGGTAAAGGATGAGCTGGATAAGTTCATGAAGCTGTCGCAGAACAAAGGCGTCATGCTGAATGAGACGGAAATTCTGCTGGAGCTTCACCGGCGTGGCAAAAATTACCGGTTGCGCTGGAGATTTGACGGGCAGGGTCCGGTACTGGAGGAGGAAGTCCGCAGCATTTGGGAGGAAGTCGAGGCGGCTGATCTTCAAGGACGGTTCCCGATAAGCATTTTCAGCCAAAAACAGATCAATGAACTTGCATTAAATCCGCGAGGACTCCTGGAGGTGGTTGACCGTTCACCCGAAGTGGATCGGGCAGAATGGAAGCTGCGCTGGGAAAACGCTAAAAGCAAGTTCCTTCAGTTGAGGGAGAGAAGAAGAGAGCTTTTACGGCAAGTGGCTGGCGAGCAGCAAATTCGTGCGAAGCTGGAAGACGTTGAGAGTGACCTGAAGCAATATGAAGAAAAAGGTCATGGTGAGGTGCTTAAACAGTATCAGAAGCGAAGTCAGCAGAAGAACGGTCTGCCCGATGACCAGATTTTTGACGACCTTTCTTCTGGCATAAGGGCGCTTGCATCCAGCGCCGACTTGTCTGATTTTCCCTCACATTTATTCGACGGGCAGGATGAAACCACCGCCGAGATCCGGGCGATTCACGAAGAGACAGCGCAAGAGCTGAAAAAAGTCAGTGAAACACTTGGCAAACTTGCCGCCAGTGTTGACGCACTAAAAGTTGAAAGGGAAAAAAAGATTTCCTCAAGCACCTGGCACCAGTCGGTACAGGCAGGCATTGCCGCATATGCCGGACTGGTCAAAGCGTATGAGGAAAAAAAGAGTCCATTAAGTATTTCCCTTTACGGTGACTGGGTTCAGCAACGGTATCAATTGCAACAGCACTTGAAGAAACTGGATTCCGTCCGGAAAGAAACGGCGTCAACGGAAAAGCAGATCGCTGAGTCCCTGGAAAAGCTCCAGGAATTGCGCAGGGAGTTGTTTCAAAAGAGAAAAGCCTTTCTTGACAAGGTTATTGGTACAAGTGCTTTTGTGCGGATGGAATTGATACCCTATGGAGATGTGAGCACCCTGGAAGAAGACTACCGTTCTTTGCTCAATCTTGGAGACGGGAAGTTTGCCAGCTCGGTATATGATCAAGAAAGCGGGCAGGGTCTCCTCTGGGCGTTCAGCAAATGGGAAGATGCAAAAACGCCTGAAGCTGATTTGCCGCAGCTTATTGCAACCATCAAACGCACAACACTGGAGATCGCCAGAGGGCATGTTTCCGGCAACCATGGTGCTTTTGCCAATCGTCTGAAGAATCTCCTTGAAACACAAGCTGCTGTCTTCGATCAGCTCGATGCGTGGTGGCCTGAAGATATGCTGCGTGTCAGGTACTCAAAAGATCCGTCTTCTGGAAAATTTGAGGATCTGGAGAAAGGGTCTGCCGGGCAAAAGGCTGCCGCAATTATGGCTTTCCTGTTAAGTCACGGCAATGAACCTCTGGTCATTGACCAGCCGGAAGACGATCTTGATAATGCCCTGATCTATGACCTCATCGTCAACCAGATACACAAGAACAAAAACAGACGTCAGCTTATCATCGTAACCCACAATCCCAATATTGTTGTTAACGGGGATTCTGAGCTGGTACATGTCTTAAAATTTGAAAAGGGTCAGGTGCAGATGGATCAGCAGGGAGGTCTTGAGGAATCAGGCATCCGGGAGGGTGTTTGCACCATTATGGAAGGCGGACGACAAGCCTTTGATAAACGCTACAGACGAATGATCTTGGAGGGGTAGGCGTGTTTGAAACCACGGACGAACTGTTGAAGCAGATCCGGCTGGGTGAGGATTCCTCTCTTGAGTTGAAGGATCTGAGATACAAAGGGAACCAGGTGAATGACCCGCACCGGAACAGCATGGCGGATGAGCTGGCTGCGATGGCCAATACGGCCAATGGTGTTTTTGTCTTAGGGGTTGATGACAAATCGAGAACGGTTGTCGGTATTCCTGAAGACAAACTGAGCATGGTAGAGACCTGGATACGGGGGATATGCAACGATCTCATTACGCCTCCGCTTTTCTGCCGGATTCGAATGGTTCCGGTGATCACGGACGATGGGGCAGAGCGGGTTCTTATTCGTGTCGATGTGCCCAGGAGTCTTTATGTTCATAAAAGTCCAACAGGTTATTTCCATCGAATTGGAAGTTCAAAACGGGAGATGTCCCCGGAAGTTTTGTTCAGATTGGCACAACAGCGCAGTCAGGCGAGAATCATTCGTTTTGATGAGCAGTCGGTCACCACGGCTTCTCGGGAGTGCCTTGATAAAACCTTCTGGGAAAAGTTCAAGACAGCCTTGTCTCCCAAAGAAGATGAAGAATTTTTGCTCAAACTTAAGCTCCTGACAAAAGATGAGGATGGAAATATCTGTCCGAGTGTCAGTGGTGTATTGATGGCAACACGTCAACCGCATGACATAATAACAAATGCTTTTATTCAGGCAGTCGCCTATCGTGGTATGGAGCGCAATGCGGCCTACCAGCTGGACGCAAGAGATATTGTCGGGCCTTTGGATGTTCAAATCGTTGAGGCCTACAAGTTTGTTGAAAAAAATATGCGGGTATACGCTGTCAAGGAACCGGCACGACGTGACATCCCGCAATACGCCATGCAGGCCGTCTTTGAGGCATTGGTCAATGCCGTGGCCCATAGGGATTACTCCGTGTATGGATCAAAAATTCGACTGCATATGTTTGCTGACCGCCTGGAGATCTTTTCCCCAGGTACTATTCCCAATACGATGACGATTGACACCCTACCGCTTCGTCAGGCGGCACGCAATGAACTGCTCACAAGCCTGCTCGCCCGTTGTCCTATTTCCCTTGCAGAATATACCGGTGGCCGGGAGTTCATCATGGACAAGCGGGGCGAAGGGGTTCCGGTTATCATCCTTGAAAGTGAGAAACTGTCCGGAAAGAAACCGGAGTACATATTGATCAACGATGCGGAGTTAAAGCTGACGATTTTTGCGGCGCAGCCCCCCCATGGCGGGGACTGATTGGATACGGGAAATGGAGGGCCGTCAGGGGAGATATCGCTGGGATTCCAGCACCCCTGGAAATCCTGATACAAAAGAAAGGAAGCTGTCCTTGATCACCCGGCTGCGTCATTATCTGATGGTGGGGGAAGAATATTATCGCCAGAGCGATCCGGAAATCTGGCGTCAGAGTGCGCTGCGCATCCTTACCCTGAGCGGGCTTTGTCTTGTCGGCTGGATTGGCATCCACAGCAGCTGGCAGGCGATCTCCGGGGAGATGTACCACATTCCCCTCATTGTTTTCGGTTTTTACGGCCTGCTTGCCTGGATTCTGCTGGGTCTGCGCCACAGCAGCCGTTCCGGGGCAAAGATTTTTGTCCTTCTGATCTACCTCGCCGCCCTTTGTATCCTGCTTTTTATCCGGATTCCGGAAGTCGCAAGGATGGGCGTGGTTTTTCTGTACATGGCCCCGTTGACCATACGGGTCTATTTTGGGATGCGTGCTGCCGTATGGGCCATGATCTGCAATTTTATTCCCTTTCTCATTATCGCCGCAAAATACGAATTCCCCAATATTTTCGGCATTGACATGACCCTGGAGGACAGTCACCTCTATATCTCTTCCCTCATTTTTCTTTTTTTCAATTTCTGTGTACCGCTCTCTGCCTTCCGGATTTACACCTCCCTTGAAGAAAATGCCCTGCGCCATAAAGAGGCGTATGAGCGGATGCGTGAGATGAAAACCATGTACGCGGAGATTTTCCAGAACTACACGGTTGCCCTCATCCAGTGCGACAGGGAAGGCCGGATTCAGCAGGTCAATCATCAGGCCCAGACCCTTTTCAGGGCAGGGCAGCATCTTGGGGAACTGCTGCACCAGCTTCTCGATTTTCAGACAGAGAGGAATCCGTCTCCCCGAAGCGGTGAGACCTGCAAGGCCCGTTTCCGGTTATCGGCTGAGGAATGGATTGAGGTGGTGGTGGAAGTTGCGGATGTCCGCAATGACAGCCTGCTCTACTCCCTGCGGGATGTGACGGAGCTGAAGCGCATGATGCACCAGCTTCAGGAAGTTCAGGAAAAAGCCCTTTTTCTGAGCAGCCATGACCATCTGACCGGGCTTTACAACCACGAACACTTCTGCAGGGTGACGGCGGAACAGTTCGACCATACACGCATCCATTTTCTGTGTATCCGCATCGCCCACCTGCGCTACATCAATAACAAATACGGCCTTCCCACCGGAGATGCACTGCTCCGCCATATCGCTGAAGCCCTCTGTGTGGCAGCGGCACACCGGCAGATGGTCTATGGCCGCCTGCGGGGAAGCATGTTCATTGTGGCTTCACGGGAGTACGGAAACATAGAGTCTTTACGCAGCAGCCTGCCGGAGCGTATCCGGATCCATGGCAGGGATCTTGCCGTTGAATACGGCTTTGGCCTGGCGATGGAAGAAGGAAGAAATGCCGTATCCGGTGTGCAGCGAGCCGAAATGGTTCTACAGCAACAGCAGCAGACCCTGGGCGATGTGCAGATTTATCCGGAAGGTCTGGCTGAAAAACAGATTCTCAGGCGGGATATTGAAATCCATCTCCGCTCTGCCCTCAATGCCCGTGAGTTCACAACCTTTATTCAGCCCAAGGTCAACCGTGCCGGAGAGATTGTGGGAGGCGAGGCCCTGGTGCGCTGGCTGACGGATCAGCCCTATGCCTCTCCGGCCCAGTTCATTCCCGTGGCAGAAGACAGCGGTCTTATTTACGAGATCGATCTTCAGGTCATGGAAGACGCTGTGGCACTGGTCAGAAACATCAATCTTCACCGGGAAGCCCCCCTTGCCATCAGTGTCAACCTTTCTCCCCTGCATTTTCTGAAACCTGGCATTGCCGAGCATATCGGCCTTATGGTGAAACGGCATGCCATTCAGCCCGAATGGCTTCAGATTGAGCTGACGGAAACCTGTTTCATGTCCGCAGGGGATCTGGCCTGTACGGAGCTGGAAAAACTCAGGAAAAACGGTCACGGCATTGCCATGGATGATTTCGGGGTAGGCTATTCCTCCCTGAAACTGCTGGCAGAGCTGCCCATCACCACCTTGAAACTGGATCGCAGTTTTGTATCCGGCCTGCCCGACAACACGCGTCATGCCAGTATTACCCAGACCATTCTTACCCTGGGACGACAGCTGGATTTTGAAATTGTCGCCGAAGGTGTTGAAACCCTCCAGCAGCTGGACTACCTTCGGGATAAGGGATGTGACCTTTTTCAGGGGTTTTTCTTTTACCGGCCCATGCCCGCATCCGAGTTTTTTTTGCTGTGTCGCTGAGAAACGTCGCGGCCTGTCCCTTTTTTCAGGGGGCTGGCGAATGTTCCCCCATTCTGCACATACCCCAAGAAGAACAGAGCCTATGAAATCCGGAGCTTTTTGCCAGGCCGATCCCCAGATCCTGAACCTGTCCGCCTTTCCCTTCCATCTGGCGCCTCTCCCCGTGGCCCTGCATCTCATCTCTATTCCGGAGGTGCTGGCAGGGCTTTTTCCCGACGAGGGGAGTTGGGATGCACTTAAAACGAAAAAAGCCCTTTTTCTTCCTGAAGAGCACTTTCCTGAAGGGTTTTCGGAAAAAGAGAAGGCCCGTTTTCAGGGGTTTGCCGTTGTCAAACGGCAGATGGAGTGGCTTTGTGGCCGTATGGCCGTGAAAAAACTCGTGCAGACTTTTTTATGCCCGGACAGGCCGATGGCGTTTATCGGGGTGGAGAATACGGAAAAAGGCGTTCCTTTTCTGCCGGACTTTCCGGACTATACCCTTTCCATCAGCCATGGCGGCGATTATGCCGTGGCGGGCATCGTCCTTGAAAAAAGGGGGGCGCTGGGTCTGGATCTGGAGCCGGACAAAAAGCGGGACATAGAAGCTTTAAGGCGCATGGCCTTTTCCGAAGAGGAATGGGCCTTTCTTTCCGGAAAGCCGGAGCGGGAGATCCTCCGGCACTGGACACTGAAGGAGGCGGGACTGAAGCTTGTGGGCCAGGGCTTTCATCTGCCCCTGAAAAGGCTTGAAATTCTGCCGGGAGGGATGCGGGTTCACGGAAAGGATGTGGCGGGGGTGTCCTGCTGGACAGGCGATATCGAAGGCGGGTATCTTTTGAGTCTTTTGTACGGGAAGGTGGAAAGCAGGTAAGAACGCAGCGGAACCATATGGCAAAGAAATCCGCTTCTCCTCGATATTTTCCTTCGCGTTTTTTGAAGAAGAGACGCGAAGGAGATAGGCCTTTCCGGATGCATTGAATCCCATGGAGAGGAAAGCCTTTCCTTATTCTTGCCCAAGCCCCGCCACGAGGTGGCGCACCCGGAGGGTGGTTTCCTGACAGGTGGTCCGGGCTGTGATGCGGTTCGCCCAGGCCCTTGAAAGGTAGGTGATGGCATCCAGAAGGTCTGTGGTGGTGGATACCCCTTCCCTGTAGCTGTACTCCGTAACCCTGAGATGTTCTTCGGCCTCATCCATACCGGCCTCGGCCACATGGAGGTTGTTTTTAGCAACTTCTGCGTCCAGAAGCAGGTTTTTGAGCTGCACATCCAGATTGTCGAGAATTTCCCGCCTTTCGTGTTCCATGCGGCGGGTCTCAAGGCGGCTTTTCTGAACCAGAGCCGGTTTTCTCATGCCGTCAAAGAGATTCACGGACAAGGAAAGGGTCAGCCGGGTTTCCTCTTCCACATTGTCGGAAAGTTGGTAGTTGTCAGCGGACTGCCCATGGGAAAGGGCGAGATCCGTTCTGGGCAGATAGGCACTTTGGGCCACGCGCACGCTGTCTTCTGCCATGGTTCTTTTCAGATCCAGAATTTTCAGCTCGCTGTGGCGCTGCCGCATCTGTTCTGAAAGAAGGTGGACATCCTCCAGCCGGGGCAGGTTCTGAAAGTCTGAAAAATCCAGATCCGAAAGGGTGAGGATAAGGCCCGATGTTCGGGAAAGCTGGTTCATGGCTTTGTTCACAGCAGCATCCGCCCTTGTCCAGGACTGTTCCGCGTCATCCAGAACCACTTTGATTTTGAGATAATCCGCCCTTCGGATCACCCCTACCCCATGGCGGGTTCCGGCCTGCTCATACTCTTTTCGGTAAAGGGCGCGTGTACGGTCTGCCACCTCCCTTTCGGCCAGTGCCTGATACACACCGAGAAAGGCCAGAGCAGTTTCCAGACGCACATCCTGCCGCAACCCCTCCATAAGGGCCTCTTGTACTTCCACCTTCCTTCTGGCCGTATCCAGAGCGGCCTGATCCCCGAAACCTGCAAAGAGGTTCCAGCGAGCGGCGATTTTCCAGGAAGCATTCTCCTCATTTTCAAAGAGGGTGCTGTCTTCAAGGTGGTTGGCCGTGTAGCTGGCATCCACGCCGGGCATGAAGGCGGCCCGGCTTTCCCGCACCCCTTCTTCGGCCTGACGGCGGGAAATTTCATACATGCGGAGAATATCCCGGTTTGAAAGGGAGGCTTCCATAATCCGGCCAAGGTCGTAGCTGCTGGCGGTCGTCATCCCCGGAAGAAGCAGGGAGAGCAGGATCAGGACGGCCCCTGTCTGAATCATTTTCATATCTTATCCTTTGGCATGGCAGAAACCATTCCTTCTGCCCTTTGGGTTACTGGATGGCCGGAAGAGGGTTTCAGGCGGTTTCCGGGGCGGATACTGCCCGAAGGATCCCTCACCCCGGCCCTTCTCCTGGTGGAAGAGATGAGAAAAAAGCCCTGTGGACGGCTTTTCCGCTTCAGGGAAGAAACGATGGCCGGGAATGAGAAATATCCGTGAAAACAAAAATATATAAAGTCTATAGGGTCTTCAGGCTACGTGGCTTTAATGCGATACAGCAGCGTAAACAATACCGGAACCACCATGAGGGTTAAAACCGTTGCAACCAGAAGGCCGGACATGATGGTAACGGCCATGGAACTGAACAGGGGATCCGACAAAAGGGGGATCATGCCCAGAATGGTGGTGAGAGCCGCCATGGTCACGGGTCTGAGGCGGCTCAGGGAGGCATCCATCACTGCCAGAAGGGGTGCTTTGCCTGCGGCCATTTCCTGTTGAATCTGATCCAGAAGCACCACGGCATTCTTGATGAGCATGCCAATGAGGCTGTATACGCCGAGTATGGCAAGAAAGCCGAATGTCTCCTGGGTTACAAGAAGCCCAAAGGCGATTCCGATGACGGAAAGGGGAAGGGTCAGCATGATGATCAGAAGGGGCCGGAGCTGTCCGAAGAGCAGCACAAGGATACAGGCCATGAGAAAAAGGGATAAGGGCAGATACTTGTTGGTGCTTTCCTGGCCTTTGACGGACAGGTCGTAGTCCCCTGCCCATTCCAGTCTGTAGCCGGGAGGAAGTGGGATGGCCTCGATGGCCGGGGCGATGTCCTTTCTCAGGCTTTCTCCGGTGATATCCATGGGGTCACACTGGGCCTTAATGGCTCTTGTGCGGTCAATTCTGCGGATCACAGGATTTTCCCACTGAATGGTCATCTCCCCTGTCACCTGACGCAGGGGGCGGGATTCCGTGTCCCTGCCCCATACAGGAAGGCCTTCCAGAGAAGCATCCGGAGAGGCGATGGTTTTTAAGAGAATGGGCAGGATGTCATTTCCGTCCCGGAAGCCACCCATGGGTTCTCCGTCCGTGCGGCGGAGCATGGAGGCTCCGAGATCCGTCCGCTCCACACCCGCCATGCGGCCTTCCGCCTGATTAAAGGAAGAGGATAAAACCGGAACCTGGTTGCGCCAGTCGTCCCGTACATCATAGGCATTGGGGTGGGCTTCCATGATGCCTTTTGCCTGATCAGCCAGATCCCTGAGTATGGCCGGGTCCGGCCCCGTAAAGCGGGCTTCCACCTTGAAATCAACGGGTGGGCCGGAGCGATATAGCCGGATTCTGGGTGCGGCGTCCGCAATGTTTTCGTTGAACCATGTGTATAAACTTGTCCGGATTGCCGGAATCTCCCTGTAATCTTTCACCTGAACAAGGAAGTGACCATAGTGTTCCGTGGCAGGTTCGGGATTTTGGGAAGCTTCGTAGCGAACGGGTCCGGAACCGATGAAACCCGCAAAGCTTTCTATCTCCGGCATGGTGGTGAGCTGCTGCTCCAGACGTCCCATTTCATGGGCAAGCGTTTCGGTGCGGGTGCCATCGGGCATCCAGAAGTCTATCATGAACATGTCGCGGTCGGAGTCGGCAAAGAAGTTCTGGGGCACATGCTGGAAGGCAGCAAGGGCGGACAGGAGAACCCCCGTCATGGTGATCAGGGTCAGGAAACGGTGGCGGAGGCAGAAAAAAAGAAATTTTCTGTAGAGTCTGTATCCTCTGGACTCAGGGGGGGCTATTTCCCCGTTTTTCAGCGATAAAGGGGCAGGATTTTTTAAAAACTGGTGGCAAAAGGCAGGGGTCTGGGTAATGGCCAGCACCCAGCTCACCAGCAGGGAAATGGCCACCACCTGAAAGAGGCTGGCGCAATACTCCCCTGTATTGGAGGGGGCCATGTAAATGGGAAAAAAAGCCAGCACGGCAATGATTGTGGCACCAAGGAGGGGCCATGCCGTTTCTTTCACGGGCTGGACAGCGGCAGATTCCCGGTCCATGCCCTGATTCAGTTTTGTCAGGGTGCCGTCCACCACAACAATGGCATTGTCCACGATCATACCCATGACAAGAATCAGCGCTGCCAGAGAGATCCGCTGCAGATCAATGCCCCAGGCCAGCATGACGAGAAAGGTGGCCAGTATGGAAAGAACCAGCCCGGAGGCAATGATGAGGCCGCTTCGCACACCCATGGCAAAAAGAAGAACGAGAACCACGATACCCACGGACTGAATCAGGCTGGTCATGAATTTGCCAATGGCTTTCTGAACGGATTCGGACTGGTAGTACACATCATGCAGCTCCATGCCTAAGGGCATGTCTGCCATGAGCTGATTCATCCGAAGCCTCACGGCCTCGCCCATGGCCACCACATTGGCCCCCTGTCTGGCAGAAATGGTGATGCCGATGGCGGTTTTTCCATTGATGCTGAGGCTCTTTTCCCTGGGAGTCCGGTAGCTTCGCTGGATGGTGGCAATGTCTCCCAGACGAAAGGTGCGGCCGTCCATGCCCAGAAGGATCAGGTTTTCAATGGTGGAAAGGTCGGTCAGCACTCCCGTGGTTTCCAGCCTGACCCGCCGGGTTCCGGAATCCAGCGCTCCGCTGTCCACCACGGTATTCTGCCGGGAAAGCGCCATGGTGAGGATGTCCGGCCGGATCCCCTGAAGGGCCATCTGCTCTTCGGGGATGAGGATTTCTATGGTTTCCGTCCGGTCGCCGTAAATCTGAATCCGGCTTACATCCGCAACTTTCAGCAGTTCCCTCCGGAGATAATCCGCATAGTCCGCAAGTTCTTTTTCGCTGTACCCCTCTCCGGAAAGGGCCACAAAAATCCCATAGATGTCGCCGTAGTCATCCTGTACGGTGGAAGGCAGAACGCCGGGGGGGAGTTCTGCCTGCATGGCAGTGATTTTTTTCCTCAGACTTTCCCATGTATGGGAAATGGCATGGGAACGCATGCTTTCGTCCACGTCCACATAGACCAGTGAAAGCCCTGCACGGGATTCGGACCGGATTTCCACCACATGCTCCGTGCTCTGGGCTGCCTGCTCGATGAGGTCGGTCACCTGCAGCTCAACCTCATGGGGGGAAGCACCGGGATAGGGAGTTACCACGATGGCCGTCTTGATGGTGAATTCCGGATCTTCAAGCTTGCCAAGTTTTTCATAGGCCATGAAACCGCTGATGCTGAGACAGAGGATGAAAAAAAAGATCACGCTTTTGTGGCGGACAGAGTAAGAAGAGATACGCATGGAAGGGGGACTCCTTAAATATTACAGTTGCCTGCCAACATTGGTTGAAGAGGGTTCCGGTAAAAGACGGACTGCCTGCCCTTCTTTCAGATAACTGGCCCCAGCCGTAACGATGATGTCTCCCTGCTGTAACATTCCGTAGACCGTGATACCCTGACTGGAAAGCGTGCCGGTTTGTACGGGTTTCAGGAAAACCCGACCTTCTTTCACCATAAAAATACCCGCATCCTCTCCGGGAAAGGGGACCAGTGCTGCCATGGGAAGGGTGTAACTGGCGGCTCCTGCAAAGTGAAGGCGCACCTCCGCTGTCATGCCCGGCCGGATTTCTTCCGGTTTTTCCGGAGTCAGCAGGAGGGGATAGGTGCGGCTGCCCTTATCTGCCTGCTGCCCGATTTCTTTGATGAAGGCGGAAAAGGATCTGCCGTGCAAAGAAGCAAACTGGCAGCGGATACCGGTGATTTTTTCAACATCCCCCAGCATGGAGGCGGGAAGCCCCACCACCACTTCAATGGCGTTTGGATTGATGAGACTGGCAACGGGTTGACCTGCATTCACATGGTGGTGGTTTTCCACGAATTTTTCATGAATCACACCGTCAAAGGGAGCGCGGAGGAGGGTGTCTGCCAGCTGGTTTTTCGCCTCATTCAGACTGGCCCTGCTGTTATCAAGATCTGCCTGTGTGGTGTGATAAAGGGCGGTGGTTTTATCAAATTCCGCTTTGGCCATGGCCTCTTTTTTAAAAAGGGCCTCGTGCCGCCGGAACTGCTGTTCCGCTTCTTTGGCTCTGGCTTCTGCGGCAACAAGTCTGGCTTCTGCCTGACGGAGACGGACTGTAAAGTCCCGGTCATCCATCCGGGCGATGATGTCTCCCTTTTGTACGACTTTTCCCGTTTCTGCGGTGTAGGTAACGATCAGGCCGGAAACCCGGAAGGACAGAACCGTTTCCTCGGCAGACCGGGCAATTCCCGGAAGAATCCGCTCTGTCCCCTTGTCCGGTTCAGAAAGAATCTGGGTGCGTACGGGCCGGGGGATCATGGAAGATTCATTTTTGGGGGTACCCTCTGCCCTGCTGCATCCCGTCGCAAGGACGCAGATGGCAAGGAAAAGGATAAAAAAACTGCTTCTTAAAAAAATCACAATGATTTCCTTTCATTAAAAAAATCAAAACACTACAGATGAAAAAGCTCTGTGCGGGTTTTTCACTATGGGCTTTATATCTCACCCATTGAAGAGAACTGGTATGGATTCCAGTGTGCAGATTCGAAGTTAATTTTTTTATTTGTTTACGCTTGTTACAGAGAGAGTTCTCCACTCACCCATGGTGCCTTTTATAAAGATAAAACCAATGATAAATGCCCCTGCCGAGAAAGTGATGAATCTTGGGACAACGGGCACAGGACTTTCGATAACATTAAAAACAACAAGAAGTTCAGGGAGTAACAGAAGACTTCTTAATAGAAAAAGAATGCCAATACCTAAAAGTATTTGCTTTAACCACGGCAGCCTGACAAATTTACCTGCACCTGAAAATGCGTATAATCCGAACAAAGCGAGGATTACCCCAATAATTATGCTGGTGATAACTAAGGCGCTGGTACTTTTGATTAAAAATTCTGGTGCTCCAAAATAAAGGCTTAAAGAAGGTGAGAATCCAATTGCAATCTGAAATATTGAAAGAATAAAGCATGCTGCACCGGCGAATAGGAGTAAATTTTTGGAAGTATTCATGGTGTTCTCCTTTAATGATTTGCCCCTACTTGTTTTTAGGGAAACATGAGCGATACGGATAGATCATGTGAAGAACGAATCTTAATCTACCTTTCAAAACCCGAAGCGAAAATCGTGCCACATCTAAGCATTAGAAAGAACAGCATTTTTTAATGATAGGTATAAAATTGTTGTTAAATAAAACAAATATTGTCATTTTATTTAACAAAGCTATGTTGCATTGTTGAATAAAACAATGGAGAGAGGGATGGATAATAATGAATTTTTCCGGGAAGCTGTGCTGCGGATTTCCAGCAGCCTTGATTTTGGTATAGCGCTGAAAAGGCTCCTTGAACTGCTGGTAAAGGTTATGCCTGTCGAAGCTGTTTTTGCAACACGTCATATGCGTGAGCAAAAGGTAATAAGGGTTTTTGATCATGCGTCTCTGGGCAAAAAATTTAGGGTATTTCAAGAGCTGGAACTGAACCCGGATATGGTGTCCCATGTTGAGGAAGTGTTTTCGTTGGAGGCAGGTATTTTGATTATGGACGGCCCGGAAACAGATCCCATCGGCCGGGGCTGGCTGGAAATTGATCCAGAAGTCTGGAATTCTTCCTGTATCGTCGTCCCCATGAAAATAGAGACAAGCTGGAACGGCATGCTGGTTTTTCTCAGTAAAAACCGGAATGAATTCAATGAAGGCCATGCGGGTTATATACGCCAGATTCAGGAACCCCTCTCCCTTGCATGGTTCAATTCTCTCCATTATCAGGAACTGATCCAGCTGAAGGATTCTCTGGATGAGGAAAACAAGGCCTTATTCCAGGAAATACGCCACCTGAAAGGGGATGCCATCATCGGCTCCACTTCCGGCCTGAAAGGGGTGATGGAGATGGTGGTGCAGGTGGCCTCGCTGGACAGTCCTGTTTTGCTTCTGGGGGAAACGGGGGTGGGAAAGGAAGTGATCGCCAATGCTATCCATGGGGCTTCTTCCCGCAGTGACGGGCCTTTTATCAAGGTCAACTGCGGTGCTATTCCCGAAGGTCTGATGGATTCAGAGCTTTTTGGACATGAAAAAGGGGCCTTTACCGGAGCCTTTTCCCGTAAAAGGGGAAAGTTTGAACGCGCCCATGGGGGAACCCTTTTTCTGGATGAGGTTGGTGAGCTGCCGCCCGCAGCCCAGATCCGGCTGTTACGGGTCTTGCAGCACAGAGAAATTGAGCGCGTGGGAGGCAGCGAGATGATTCCCGTGGACGTCCGGATCATCTCCGCCACCCACAGAAATCTGGAAAAAAGGATACAGACCGGCCAGTTCCGGGAGGATCTCTGGTTCCGGCTGAATATTTTCCCCATTACCATTCCTCCCCTCCGGTACCGTAAAAATGATATCCCCGAGCTGGTTCGCTATTTTCTGAAAAAAAAATCCATGGATCTCAAAATTCACCCGGCACCTCAGGTTCAGGAAGGGGAGATGAATCGTCTCGGTGGATGGCACTGGCCGGGAAATGTGCGGGAGCTTGAAAATATTGTGGAACGTGCTTTGATCCAGAGCCGCAGCCGGGGAGGACGTGTCATATTTGATCTGCCCATGGGCGAAGAGCCGGGAACTGTGGCCAGCGATACGCCCTTTCCCAGCCTGGACATGGTGGCGGTCCGTCATATCCGGAAGGCGCTGGAACACTCAGGTGGCCAGATTCACGGAGCCGGTGGGGCTGCGGAGCTGCTGGGCATCAACCCCAATACCCTCCGCAGCCGCATGCGCAGGCTGGGCATTTATCAAAAGGGCAAAGCAGGCGGGACGTTGGGGAAGGCAAGGGGGGGATGTTCTTTGTAAAAGTTCCGGACAGGGCTGAAAAGGACAAGGGGGGCTTCACTCATCCGGGGCCTGGTTTTTTCAGGAGGGGCGGGGCATAAAGAAAGCCTGCGAAAAGATGTCTGGATGTGATTGTTCAAGGTTTGGGGTGAAGGTGGTGGAGGAATTGACAGGATTGTAACTCCATACACCCTCCGTCAGGATTGAACGGTTCACCCACGCGTGCGCTTTGGCAGTATCCAGTCCGGACGTGGGTAATGGCAGGTGTAGCCGTTGGGATAGTGCACAAGATAATCCTGATGCTCGGGCTCTGCTTCCCAGAAATCCCCTGCAGGTTCGAGTTCCGTTACCACCTTGCCCGGCCATAATCCCGAGGCATTCACATCCATGATGGTGTCAAGGGCAACTTTCTTCTGCGTCTCGTTCACATAGTAAATTGCCGATCGGTAGGACGGTCCCCGGTCATTGCCCTGCCGGTGAGTGGTTGTGGGATCGTGTATCTGGAAAAAGAATTCCAGAATACGGCGATAGGAAATTTTCTCCGGATCGAAAAGAATCTCAAGGGCCTCGGCGTGGGTGCCGTGGTTGCGGTAGGTGGCGTTGGGGACATCGCCGCCGGTGTAACCCACCCGGGTGGCCTCAATCCCCGGTAACTTGCGAAACAGATCCTGCATCCCCCAAAAGCAGCCGCCCGCCAGAACAGCGCGTTCCTGTGTCATGACCTGTCCTCCACCTGATTGAGGTAGTCCCCATAGCCCGCTGCTTCCATGGCATTGCGATGGATGAAGCGCAGCGAAGCCGAATTGATGCAGTAACGCAAACCACCGCGATCCCTGGGGCCGTCCGGAAACACGTGCCCCAGGTGGCTGTCGCCATGAACCGAGCGAACTTCGGTTCGCACCATGCCATGGCTGACATCCTGTAGCTCATGAATATACGCAGGCTCGATGGGTTTGGTAAAGCTTGGCCAACCGCAACCTGACTCAAACTTGTCTGATGACGCAAACAGTGGTTCGCCCGACACGACATCCACATAGATACCCGGCTCGGTATTATCAAGGTACTCGCCCGATCCTGGTTTCTCGGTGCCGTTTTGCTGGGTCACACGGAACTGTTCCGGAGTCAGGGCGGCGATGGCGGCATCGGATTTATTGTAAGGATTCATTCGATCCTCCTTGATGGACTGCTGTGGGTATTCACGGGTGCTCCTGAAATATAACGCCAAAATCACGGGCCGGGCCGAATCACGAAACCCGTAAATAAACGAAAGTGATTGAAAAAAGACTGCCTTCGATCACTGCACGCTCCCGCCCGGTCACGTGCATTTTTTTGTTGGGTGTCCCTTCTTACCTCGATGATAATAGCATCTGAATAAAGGCAAATAGCCGGTAAAACAAATAATCGATTATGCTATTATTAGAAATTACAATTTGTGTTACCTCACTATGACGAATATGAAATGTATTGCCAATCTCAGTTAATTTGCGAGCCTCATCTTCCAGCATAGACTTGGTATTAGGATCAGTAGACGTTTTATCTAAAAGTGCCGAAATAGAATTTTTCTTGTTTGATGGGTTTTCAAGTGTTTTAGTCCTCTCCCAGCAATCCCATAAACGTTCAACGGCCTCTTTCCTAATTTTTGTATCAGGATTTAATATTTTCTTTTGAGCGTCATCAAACATACTGTCCAAGACGCTATCGCCCGTTCGGATATGAGTAGAAACGATCTTTTTGAATTCTTTGGGGATTATTCGCTTTATGGTACCATCATTTTCTAAGCAAAATGCTATGCTATTTCTTCGAAAAATCGTGTTGATTTTATCCCGAAAAGAATCTTTCCCTGATTCTTCATCAAATGATAGATGGTAATGACGGAAGAAGCTGTGATAGCCTCCTTGTATAGGTTTTGCTACTGCATAGTAACAGAATTGAATCAAATCTAAAGCCACCAGAGTCTCGGGTGCCCAAGGCTCTTTTGACCAATGATCTCCTTCCTCAGTTTTCAACGGCCATTCGATATTTGGCACCTCTGCTTTAAGTGCAAGTTTAAATGACTGCTCATCTGTTCCAGTTGGACCTTCTCCATCGGGACACATCTCAGGATATTGCTTGCCAAAAGCCCCGGTTGATATCAGGCTTTGAATGAGAGCAACAATCCCTCCCCAGGCTACGGGTGTCACAGAATCAACAGTCTGTGCCTTTGTTTTTCCTTCTTTATCGCTAAAATATTCCATTTGTAGACACCCAACAGTGCAATAAGTAAAAATTTTCTATGTTATCCGTCCCTATATCCGGATAATTTTCCGTTTATTCTGGTATTCAAGGGTAAAACATGGAAAACCGTATCCCGCCTTTCTCCGCCTATCAAGAAAAAAATCAAAGTTTCCATTTATCCTGATATCAGAGGCCAAAACATGGAAAAAGGGTAACTACTCCAAAAGTCCGGGCATTGGTAAAAGAAGCTAAACATTCTCAGCCTGATCTGATAAAGCAAGAAGCATGTTAACACACGACGCCATACTCAAATCACTATCGGCCTCTGATCTCGAAAATCCCACGATCATGCTTTTGATCGAGATCATTTACAATCAGCAGGAAGAAATCTCCCGGCTCAAAGATGAAATTGCCCGACTGAAGGGGCAGCCCCCGAGGCCGAAGCTCCGTCCGTCGATCCT